>DHLZ01000116.1:0-8511 GCA_002405515.1 Planctomycetaceae bacterium UBA4655 | reverse complement strand
CATCGCCGCCACCCGCCGCCAGCCCGGGGGCACGGCCGGCTCCGGCGCCGGCTCGACGGCGGGCGTGGATCCGCCGAGCAGCCGATCCCAGGCGGTGCCGACGAACGTGACGACGATCATCGACGCCAGCGCGAATCCGATGATGACGAGCGGATGCGAGAGCGTGAGGCCGTAGAGCAGCGAGATCGGATTGAAGAGGGGCGCCGACACCGCGAAGGCGAGCACCGTGCCGCCGGCGAGGCCCGCGCGACGAAGCTCGCGGGCCACGGGGATCGCTCCGATCGAGCAGACCGGCAGGAGCATGCCGAGCAGCCAGGCTCGCATGAGCGAATTGGCGGAGCCGGCCGCCAGCAGCTGCCGCGTGAGCTTCGGACCGAAGAGCTGCCGGACGACCGCCGCGACCACGAGGCCGCAGACGACGGTCGGCGCCGCGTGGGCCGCCGCGGCGACGATCCGCCCGGCCGCGCCGACGAGCAGCACGAGCGAGGGGTTTGGGAGGGATTC
The DNA here is from genome assembly GCA_002405515.1 of Planctomycetaceae bacterium UBA4655. Taxonomy (GTDB): domain Bacteria; phylum Planctomycetota; class Planctomycetia; order Pirellulales; family UBA1268; genus UBA4655. The sequence continues at coordinate 8,007 of DHLZ01000116.1, read as the reverse complement.
GGGAGTCATCGGGAAGCTCCTCTCTCGAGCGTGGCGGCGGGGCCGGCCGGCACGGCGACACCCCGCATGAGATCGTCGATCACGTCCCGCGGGTCGGCCCGGTCGATCCCCAGCCGCACCGAAAGCACCGGCTCGGCAACCTGCTGGACGTCGTCGGGCGTCACGAAATCGCGGCCGTCGATCCAGGCCCGTGCCTGCGCGGTCCGCTGCCAGGTGAGCAGGCCGCGAGGGCTCGCCCCGACCGCGATGTCGCGGTGGCCGCGGGATTTCTCCCCGAGCCGCACGAGATAGTCCTGCACCACGTCGGCCACGGCCACGGCGGCCACCTCGGCCTGGATTCTCGCGAGCCTTTCGGGGTCGAGCAGGGCCTCCCTCGCGTTCGGCTTCTCCGCCCCCGGACCGACCGCCGCGGCGAGCATCGCCCGCTCGTCCGCCGCCGCCGGATAGCCGATCTCGAGCTTCATCGCAAAGCGGTCGAGCTGGGCCTCGGGCAGCGGATAGGTGCCGTGCTGCTCGTGCGGGTTTTGCGTCGCGATCACGAAGAACGATTCCCCGAGCGGAAACCGCTCGGTGTCGACGGTCACCTGCCGTTCGGCCATCGCCTCCAACAGCGCGCTCTGCGTTCGCGGCGTCGCCCGGTTGATCTCGTCGGCAAGGAGCACGTCGGCGAAGACCGGTCCTGCGCGGAAGTCGAATTCCTGCGTCTTCTGGTTGAAGATGTTGAAGCCGGTGATGTCGCTCGGCAGCAGGTCGGGCGTGCACTGCACGCGGGCGAAGCGGCCGCCGATCGCCTCGGCGACCGCCTTGGCGAGCGTGGTCTTGCCGAGGCCGGGCCGATCCTCGAGCAGCAGGTGGCCGCGGGCGAGCAGGCACTCGAGCACGTGGCCGATTGCCTGCTGCTTCCCCTTGAGCGTGGCTTCGAGTCGCCGGCGGATGGCTTCGATCGCGGCCCGGTCGGAGCCGACGTGCGGTGCGGCGATGGTTTCGATCGTCATGATCGGGTTCCCTCGGAGGCGAGGCCGCGGAGGACGTCCCACGACCAGGTTCTTTCGGCCGCCCGCAGCAGGCGACCGAGTGTTTCGTGATCCACGGCGGTGGCGGGCCGCGGCTGGTAGAGCCGGCGGGTGGCCAGGTCGAGAAACGCCTCGGCGTCGGCGGCCGCGGCTCCCGCCGTCGCCTTGAACTCGCGGGCGAGCAGGCCGAGCCAGGCGGTGGGGGTGCGGTGAAGGGGCCGCGGCAGGCCCGCCCGGCCGCAGCGGCGGTCGAGCAGCCCGAGCATGCGGAGCGTCGCCGTGGCCGGATCGGCCCAGGACCACGCCGCCACGAGGAGCCGGTCGATGCGATCGGCAAGAAACAGACGCAGGCGGATGACGACCGCGGCGGCTGCGACGATGCCCGCCACCGTGAAGGGATGGTTTGTGGTCCACGCCACGACCGCATGCATGGCGGTCGCCAGCCTCCCGAAGAGCGTCGGCGGCGGGCTGAGCAGCGAGTAACCGGGCGTCGGCTCGAGGCTGGCCCAGGTCGATGAACTGACCGCGACCTCCGCCCAGAAATGGACGTCGTCGGCATGCACCTCGGCATGGCCGCTCCGCGGGTCGTAGGCGTCGGCGGCGACGTGGAAGCCGCTGACGAGACGGGCGGAATAGCCGAGCGAACGCAGGGCCCAGACGGTGGCCGAGGCGAAGAGATAGTCAGGGCCGCGGCGGGTCTCCAGCAGAAACTCGGCGATCGCATGCGGCGTGTCGGGGGAGGCACGGGCTTCGGGGTCGAGCTGGTTGTCGGAGCGAACCCGCTCGACGACGCGTTCGATCTGCCGCCAGCCCGGCGGGATATCGACGACCCAGGAGGCGACCAGATCCCTCACGGCCAGCGATCGGGGATCGTCGCCGAACTGCCGGCACGACGACGGCCCGGCGTTCACGATCGATCCGGGCCGTGCGGCGAGCCCGCGGGGATCGACGACCCGTGATCGCATGTGGATCGTCGTGAGTTCCGGAAGCGTCTCGCGATCCAGCCGCAGGATGTCGGCCTGGGCCCAGCGGAAGAAATCGACGCGGTCCACGTCGGCGATGTGCACGCCGACGAGCCGGTTCGGCGCGGGAAGGCGGCTCGTGTCGAGGCTCACGACCCGTACGGCATGCGTCTCCGGCGACGCCATGAACCGTTCATCGGTCGGGGCGTCGATCTGCAGCCAGGGCTTGCCGCGTACGGGCCGGATCGACAGGGGTGGCAGCCGGTCGGGCTCCTCCTCGGGCTGCCATTCGACGCCGTCGAAAAGGTCGAAGCTCTCGAGCTTCAGGTGGAGCGGCAGTCGGCCCTTCACGTGCAGGACCGCCCGCGAACGCAGATCGGGCGGGTGGCGATCCGGGCGGCGGCCCGGACTGCGGACGAGCGAGAATTCCCTGCCGGCCCGCTGCGACGAGGAGGCCCGATGGTTTTCGGGGCGTGGCTTCGTCTGCGGAGGCAGGCCGATGGTCCGCTGCTGACGCGGGTTTTTCGCCGGTTCGTTGTAGGTGTCGTCGAAGAGGTCGTAGAGCGTCGGCTCGTGCGACGTCATGAACGGCGCGTCGTCGATCGGCGCGAAGCTCTGGATGTCGTCCGTGCCGGCGACGAGATGGTCGCCGTCGCCGACGCCGCCGGAGGCCGAGTCCATGAAGCGGTCGCGGCCGCCCGAGGAGGGCATGAAGCCCTCGAGCGCCATGATCTGGCGGCGGCCCACCGGCACCGCGGCCAGCGCCGCGAGGGAGACCAGCGGAATCGCGAAGCCCCAGCGACGGGGCAGCCTGCGCTCGTGGGTCGCCGCGAGCCGGTCGCCGAGCGACTGCCAGGAGTCGGCCATCAGCCAGAGCATGCCCAGCATCGCGAACGCGATCACGACCCAGTGGATCCAGGGCGAGCCCGCCACCGCCGAGGCAAAGATGGCGAGAAACGTCGAGAGCAGGCAGCCGAGCCGCTGCAGGCGGGGCGTGCGGGCGAAGAACGCGAGCACGACGACGATGCCGGCGAGGCCCGCGAGCATCGCCCGGTCGAGCGGGATGGCCGATCTGGGCCCCAAAAAGAGGATGCCGCCGGCGGCATCGCGGGCGGCCACGGCGGCGAGCGACACGGCAGTCGCCGCCATCGCGATCGCCAGGAGGCGTGGGCTATCCCGCACGGCACACCCCCTTCCACTCGTGCCTGAACTCCTGCAGGCAGTCGGGTGACAACGGCACGCGGATCGTGCGTCGGGCCGGCCGGCCGTCGGCGGGCGGCTCGCCTACGGTATCGAGCACGATCCGCAGTTCGTCGCCGTGGACATGTCGGTGCTCGATCCTCTGCCGCTCGCCGAGGCTCGTCGTCACCGTGATCTGAAAGGTGCCACAGTCGCGGTGGTGGATCCTCCGGCAATCGTGGCCGCGGCCTGGATCGGCGGCGGACGGCTTGGCCGGCGGCTGCAGCCGGGCGAGGGCATCGAGGAATCGTCGCAGGCCTGCCGGCCCCGGCTCGAGCCGGATCGCGTGGTGCCCGTGGCAGCATTCGACACTCGCCTGCTCGCGGTGGTAGGCCTCGCAGATGCTCGCCACGATGCGAATGGTCGGCTCGAGCGTGCTCTCGCCGTCGATCTGCTCGTGCAACCCGGGCTCGGGATCGAACACGACCCGCACGGCCGAGAGCGTCGGCGATTGACGTTCGCAGACGACCATGCCGCCGCCCCTCGCAGTCTGGGCCCAGTGCACGCGACGGAGCGAATCACCCGGCCGGAAGGGACGGGTTCCGCCGTTGTCTCCGGACTCGCCGACGCGGGCTTCGGAGAAGCGGTCGTCGGAGGGGCGTGTTTCGGCGGCGTCGAGGAGCGTTTCGAGCGGTACGGTGCGGGGCCAGACGAGAAGGGGCTTCTCCGTCGCGACCGTGCGGCTCGCGCGACGCAGTCCGAAGGGAAAGCCGGTCGTGACGAGCGGCGACGCAGAAGGGTATTCGCCGCGGCGGTAGACCGTCGGGGTCCATTCGAACTCCGCCGTGGAGCGGCCGGCGACCGAGGCGAGGGCCACCGATGCCGGCCCGCCGAGATCGACCTCGATCGAAATGCCCCATACCGGCCACGGCCAGGCATTCGTGATCGCGACGGCCGCGTGAACCCGCTCTCCCTCGCGGACGCGCGACTCGAAGAACCGGAGCTCCGCGGACAGGCCCCGGATCGCGATCGACGGCCAGGCATGGCCGATCGCGAGCACGAGCAGGATGGCGATGCATCCGACGAAGGCCAGCGGGTGGATGAAGATCCCGCAGGTCAGCGCCGCCACCATGGCCGCAGCCAATGCCACGGACGGCCGGCGGAGCCAGGCGACCCAGCGGTCGGCCTGCGGGCAGAAGTCTCGCGAGAGCATCGCGACGATGCGTCGAAGAGATTCGCGAAGGACGGGCTGGAAGGGAGGCACGACGGCTGCTCGCGGGGCCGATATGCAAGTGTATTGCATGTTGAGCCCGAGGGCGATGGCCTTTGCCGGATGGTACTCTCGGCGGTTTTGCGGATCGGCATGGCGGGTGGCATGGCGGGCGAAATGGATTTGCTTGGCGATCACCTGGGCCCAATGTTGCTGGCCGTGTTCGGCCTCGCCCTGTTTTCCTTCGGGGCGATGATCGGCAGCTTCCTGAACGTCGTGGTATACCGGCTCCCCCGGGGCCGTTCCCCTGCCGACGGCCGGTCGCACTGCCCCGCGTGCGGTTCGAGGATCCTCGCGCACGACAACATTCCCGTGGTCTCATGGCTGCTGTTGCGAGGCCGCTGCCGGGCCTGCAACGCGGCGATCTCCGCCCGCTATCCGCTCGTCGAGGCGGGCTGCGGCCTGCTGTTTCTGGGCCTCGCGTTCCTCGAGATCGTCGTAGTCGACCCGGCATGGGACAAATGGTGGACGCCGCTCGATGCCCGCCCGGAGCGGGTTGCGCTGTTCCTCTACCACGCCCTCGCCGCCTGCACGATCCTCGCCTGGGGGCTCATCGAGTTCGACGGCGGCGGTATTGCCTGGCGGCAGGCGGCCGGGCCGCTCGCGGTCGCGGCGATCGTGCCGATGCTCCTGCCGGTGGTGCATCCCGTGGCGGCCGATGCGGGCATGGTGGCAGTGACAGCATTCGGGCAGGCGGTTGGCGGCATCTGGCCGAAAGCCTCTGGGGAATGGCTCGACCGCGGGCTTGTGGTGTCGGGGGTCGGGGCGGCCGCGGCGATCCTCGCGGCGGCGATCCTGGAGCGGCTCTGCGGGCCGTCCCGGGCGGTGTTTTTCGGGCTCCTCCTTGCGGGCATCGTGCTCGGCTGGCAGGGGGCACTCTGGGGGGTTTTGGTGGCCCTGGTTGCGGGGAAAATCCGAAAAAACCGATCCCTTGACGCTGGTGCACCCCAGGTCTAGATTAATGCAACGCGGATGCATCTGATATTCAAACTCAGGTGCGAAGCGAGGAAATGGCTGAAAAACACCGGCTAAAAAACAACCGGAAAGTTCGGCTGATTCCGACGGTTCGATCCAGTTCCCCTGTGAGTCGCTCGTGAAGGTGTCTTGATCCGGGTTCGTGTGCCACGGCAACGCCGTGGCATGCCGCACATCGAGGCTTCGGCCTCGATCGCGTCTTCCCGTTGATCGCCCTTCTCCGCTCGAGAGCGACCCCCCTTGCTCGTGTGTCGGCCCGTTCGCCGACGTCACAGCCACGACGTCTCTCCCGCGGCGACTCCGATCGCGGAACCCGCTTGACACCGACCCAAAAAAAGATTCTTTTTGCAAAGAGATTGCACATGCAAATTATATGCGATAACATCCGACGACGGTTCCGCTCGCGGCCGCACGCCGCAGCCGGGTTCACGCTCGTGGAGCTCCTCGTCGTGGTCGCGATCATCGGCACGCTCGTCGGCCTCCTGCTCCCGGCAGTGCAGTCGGCCCGGGAGGCGGCGCGGCGGACGAGCTGTATGAACAACCTCCGACAGTTTGGCCTAGCGGTCCTCAACTTCGAGAGTACTAAAGGCCACCTTCCGGCGATCGGCACGGGAACGACGAGTCAAACGGCCTTTGCAGTTCAAGCTTTGATCCTGCCCTACGCGGAGAATCAGTCGCTTCAGTCACTCGTCGACTTCACGCAGACGATTACGCTTGGATCTGGCGGCTCTCAAACGATAAATCCAGTTCAGCAACCGGCCGCACGCACCGTTGTCGAAATGTTTCTCTGTCCATCCGATGGCGGTCCGACGGCTTATCTGGAAAACTCCGGCACGTGGGCGCCAACAAATTACATGGTGAACATCGGCAGCGGGACAACGACAACCATGCGAAGCACGGTACAACCCAATGACGGACTTTTTTGGTACACATCCAAGCTCCGGCTTTCCCGTGTCTCGGATGGAATGTCGAAAACCATGCTGGCCGCGGAGGCAGTCCGCGGAGCAGCGCGTGATGTAACCGGTGCCCGACCGACGGGAGATCGAGACCGCTTTTACGCGCAGCTTGGTGGTGGTGGACCAGGAACGGGAACGGATGACGCGTCTGCCTGCGGCGGTGTTGCAGCATGGCATGGCCGTCGTGGTACCTCGTGGCTGTGGGGCCGTGAGTTTGCCACCTGTTTCAACGCGGTCCACACGCCAAATGACGCGGAACCGGACTGCAGCCGCAGCGGCGCAGGCGCGTTCAAGGCGGCAAGTCGACACACCGGTGGCGTACAGGTAGTCATGCTCGATGGCTCAGCAACGTTTGTGTCGAATGACGTCGGTCTGACCGTGTGGCGGGCGGCTTCAACGCGGGCTGGAGGTGAAACAGACACCTTACCGTAATGGGTGTCAGCCGACAGTGAATGCCTCTGGCATTAGGGTTTTTTCAGGTTCCTCTCCAATTTTTCCCCCGGAGTTCTCTTCCCATGAAAAGTCTCTCCTTCAGGACGATCCCCGCGTTTGTGATCAGCCTCATTGCCTCCAGCGTCGCGACGACGATGCATGCCCACGACACGTGGGTGCAGTCATCGGCGGGTCTGGTTCGGCCCGGTGATCACGTGCATGTCTCCCTCGGCCTGGGCAACCACGGCAACAACCATCGTGATTTCAAGTTTTCTAGCAAGCTGGGGTCACTGGAGCACGCGACGATCGAGGTGATCGCTCCCAATGGGCAGCGGACGGACTTAATTCCCGCCGTGATCGACCTTGGGTACGCGCCCAAGGAAGGGTTTTATTCAGCGCGGCATGTGGTTGAAGGGGAGGGGCTTCATACCGTAGCCCACACCCTTGATACGCTGCACCGCACGACGCGGGCGATCAAGAGTGGCAAAACCTCTGTTCTCTCCTCGGAGTCTCTCGACAAGCCGGCGAAGCCGGCCGCATCGGGTGGCGGGCTGCCGGGCCCGCTCGGCCATCCGCTGGAGATCGTGCTGGAGAGCCATCCGGTGCTTAACTGCGGGCCGGGCAAGCCGATCGCGGTGCAGCTTCTCTTCAAGGGAAAGCCGCTGGCCGATCAGGTCGTGTCGTTCATCCCGCGGGGGACAACGCTCGCGGAAGGCCTCGACTCCGAGCACGAACGAACGACCGATGCCGAGGGGCGGTGTAGCTACACGCCCAAGGAAGGAAACCTCGTGCTGGTCGTCACGCATGTTGTGAAGCCCGAGGAAACCGGCGAGGGCTACGACAAGACGGCGTACGCGGCCACGCTCGTGATCGACGTGCCCCAGCGGTGCACGTGCTGCGACTAGCGGTCAGACGAGGATCCAGTCGAGCGGGAGCGTCAAGCAGGGGAGCACCTGTGCCCCCGGCACGCTCTCGCCACTGCGATATCCGCGCAGGGGCAGCAGGTTCCATCGCGGGCCTGCTGCCTTCCGGGCTTGACAACGCGCCGCCCGCCACTCCTTCACCATCCGCTTCCCGTCGGTCTGCTTCGGGAACCCCAGTTCCTTGGCGGCGCTGGCCCACTCGACCGCCTTGTAGTTGTCGAGCCTGCGTTTGTTGGGGTACTGCTCCTGCCGCATGAGCCAGAGCGCGATCCGCTCGATCGCCATCCCCTGCTTCCG
>DHLZ01000218.1 GCA_002405515.1 Planctomycetaceae bacterium UBA4655 | reverse complement strand
CGGCGCCATCACGGGCGCGACTGCCAGCGGCCTCGGTGGCGCCGTCTGGCAGCACGAGGAGAGGCCTGCGAAAAAATCGGTGAGGCAGCACTGCGCGGTGCACGGCTGCGTGTGCATGATCGCTGTGCTGCCGGCCACCAGCACCACGGCCACCATACGTCGCGTGTTCATCGGGATCTCCCGGCGAAGAGAAGAGAAGAGTCGTTCGAACTGCGTCGCCAGGATCGGGCACGAAATATGCCCGAGATCCCGCGATTCAGTCCAAGACTAGTTCAGCGAAACCGGGCCGCGAACGAAAAAAGTCCGCGTCGATCATGAATCTTCGGTCCGTTGAACGCACGACCGTCACGACCGTCACGACCCGACTCCGGGTCTCCTGGCCCGCTCGAATCGATCGTAGAGCAGGAACAACGCCTCCCGGATGTTGCCGTTCGCCTCATCGAAAGCCTGCTCGACGTCGATCTCTCCGACGAGGCCGAAGCGGTCGGGAAGGCGTTCCATGATCCGGGCGAGGAGGCGGGGGCTCGTGGAGCAGGACACGAGCGTGGGGAGCACCCCGATGCCATGGGACGTCACGAGCAGGCCACGGCCGCTGATCCACGCGACGGTGCAGGCGACGGCGGCCGCCACCATGTCGAGACGTTCCCAACTATCGACGCATAGAACGCGGCCGCGGTCGCAGGCGGCGAGCCCGCGTGCGACGGCGAGCAGATCCCGCCGGAAGCCTCCGCCGAGACGCACGATCCCACCCAGTCGGTCGCGGACCCGCAACTGATCTGCCAGGGCGACCAGCAGGGTTGACTTGCCGCTTCCGTGAGGGCCACGGATGGCGGCACGGCTGCCGTGACGATCGAGGCGGTGCAGCAGTTTCGCGGGATCGACCTCCTCGCCGCGGTGATCGAGCGGCGGCAGCCTGCCCGGGGTCGTGAATCGCGTCGAGAACGGGTTGGTCGTGATGGAGTGCGTCGAGGGGATCACCGCGATGGTCGTCATGCCGTCTGCGCTCCGATGTTCATGGCGGCCGGCGGGATGGTGCCCACCTCGAATACGTGCTCCGACACGAAGTCGCGGCTGCCGCCGAGCCGTTCGGGCACGGCGTCGCGACCGGAGAAAAATATCCGAATGCGAATGCACCACCGCACCTTCACGATCACGCCCTCGTAGGAGAGCGGGCTCGCCGGCAGCACGGCCATGAAGGAGCCCGCCTCCAGGGCCTTCGCCGCGTCGGTCTTCGAGGAGCGGCGATCGAAGAAATGGACGCCGATGTCCTCCTCCCCCTTCCCCTCGGTGTACCAGAGCAGGGATCGCTCGACGGCGAGCAGCGGCCGCTCGCCCAGGCCGTCAACCTCGTAGCGGACGACGATCGATTCGCCCGGCATGTAGCGTCGGTCGGGGCGATCGAAGTCGACGTGGATGTTCGGCTCGAACGGGGGCATGTCAACGCCCGACGGATTCTTCGTGGATTCTCGCGTCTCCGCTCGGAACGGTCACGCGGGGTGGAAAGACGATGACGGGAAATATCCGGGTGAACGCCCGTCGTCGGGCAGGATCGCCGCGGACCACGAATCGCCAGTCGACGCAGTTGTGGGGGGACGTGAACGAGTGCATGAGGTCGGCCGGCAGGCCCACCTGGCACCGGGCCTCGAACCTGTTCGCGGGGGAAAGCTCGATCGAACGCCATGTGGAGATCTCCCTCGCGAGCACGACGCGGCGTTCCGTGCGGGTGTCGGTTCCCATGCGAAACGTCGCCCGTTCCTCCTGCTCGAGCGAGATCGAGAGCGACCGGAACGTGCCCGAGCCGCTTTGGCTGAGGAGCAGTTCGTACCGTCCGCCCGGTCGCATCGGAAGCGAGGAAATCTCCAGTTGCGTGGGGCCGACGCGGGCTGCCACGATCGCCGCGCGGACGAACACGACGATCGAGGCGATGCCGACCGAGGCGAAGGCGGCCACCAGGGCGATCAGCAACCAGTCGGTCCGGCCGCCTGCGAGATCGACTCCGGCACTCACGCCCAGCACGACGAGCACGATGTTCCAGAGCACGGCAAAGATGCCGATGCCGAGCAGCGCCCAGTTCTCCGGGCTTTCGATCGGGAGACGGAAGTCGAGGACCGTTCCGGGCGAATTCGTGAAGTTGTCGCAGGTGGGTACCGCCGGATAGCCCGGTTCCTCGGTCGATCCGGCCACCGGCTCGAGGATGTCGGGAATGGTGACCGCGGCCGCACGTCGCTCCTCCGACTTTCCGAGCACCGAGAGCAGCCGATGGATCCCGGACACGCCGATCGCCAAGAGCGCCGTCGGCAGGAACAGATTGAGCAGCCACAGCCAGACCGTCGGAGCAGCGGCAACGCCGCCCGGATCAGCGGCAACGCCGCCCGGATCAGCGGCAACGCCGCCCCCCAAGCCCCACAGCCCGAGCCTCAATCCCGGCCAGAACATGCCGACGATGACCACGGAGGCGTAGGCGACCCCTCCAAGCAGCAGCAGGGAGTAAAAGACCCCCTCGCCAAGGCTGCCCCAGGCGTGCGAAACCGTCTGCCGGTTCCCCCTTTTTTTTCCGAAGAATCGCGGCAAACGCACCATGGGGTCTCGCGGGCCGCATGGCCGCTCTGGACTGGAACTGTGGTCAGACCTCGGCCATCGACGAACTGGTTTCCGGCCTCGCCTCGTCGGCGTCGGCGGGGGGGGCGGCCACGCCGCCCTGGCGGAAGAACCCGATCTTCTCGAGGGAGCGGTACACCTCCTCGAGAGTCTTCTCGCCGAAGTTGGAAATCGACAACAGATCGGCCCTCGTGCAGTTGAGCAGGTCGTGCACCGTGAAGATGCCTCGCTCCTCGAGGCAGTTCGTGGTTCGGACGGAAAGGCCGATTTCGGCGGTGCTCATCTCGAGCTTTTCCGCCATCTCGTCGGACAAGGTCAGGTTCTTGTATGGAATCCTGGGCATGGGTTCCCTCCCGTGCTGGGCGTGAGATGTGATATTCGTTCGGACGCCGTGCGGCGCATTTCAGATCAGGAATATACTGCCGAGACGCGGGATTCGACTACGCGGCGGCCGAGCGGACCGCCCATTCCCCGCGGTTTTCCGATCCTTCCACGGCGGACGATGGCTCTCGAAGGACTCAACGACGCGCAGCGGGCGGCCGCCGGCCATCTCCACGGGCCGTTGCTCGTGCTGGCCGGGCCGGGCAGCGGAAAGACCCGCGTCGTGACGCACCGCATCGCGCATCTGATCGCGGAGGGGGTTCGGCCGGAGGAGATCGTCGCGCTCACCTTCACGAACAAGGCGGCGGACGAGATGCGCCGCCGCGTGACCGCCCTCGTCGGCCCCCAGCCCGTCGAGATGGGCACATTCCACCGGTTCGCCGCGAGGCTGCTCCGACGGCATGCGAGGTTGGTCGGGCTCACGAGCGACTACTCGATTCTCGATCCGGACGACGCCCACGCTGTGCTCAAGCGGGCGGCGAAGCGAAGCGGCCTGCCGATGGCGCACCTCCCCATCGACCGGATCGCGGGCATCATCAGCCGGGCCAAGAACGATCTCCGCACGCCGGAATCGTTCGAGCCGCGCTGGGGCCATCCGGCCGACGAGGTGGCGCAGAAGGTCTGGCCGACCTACCAGAGGATGATGCTCGAGTGCAATGCCGTCGACTTCGACGACCTGCTCGTCCACGTCGCGACGCTCCTCGTGGATCATCCCGACCTGCGGGCGTCGCTCGACGCGCGTCACCGGTTCGTGCTGGTGGACGAATACCAGGACACGAACGCCGTGCAGTATTGCATCGTGCGGGGGCTCTCCATCGACCACCCGAACCTGGCGGTCACCGGTGATCCCGATCAGGCCATATACGGGTGGCGGGGCGCGAGCATTCGCAACATCCTCGAATTCGAGCGAGACTACCCCTCCGCGAGGATCGTCAAGCTCGAGCACAACTACCGCAGCACCGCCAACATCCTGGCCGCCGCGGACCGGCTGATCGCCAACAACACCCGGCGGAAGGCGAAGCGGCTGGTGACCGAGGCGGAGCCGGGCGAGAAGATCAGGATCGTGCTCGACTCGACGAGCCACGACGAGGCCGAGCGGATCGCAGACGAGATCGCCGGGGCGGTGCGGGGCGGCCGGCGGGTGCTCCGCGACTATTGCATCCTCTTCCGCACGAACGCCCTCTCACGTTCGCTGGAGGTCTCGCTTCGCAGCCGGGGGCTTCCCTACCAACTCGTGCGGGGCCTCGAGTTCTTCAAGCGACGCGAGATCAAGGACGTGCTCGCCTGGCTCCGGATGCTGCGGAATCCAAGGGACGACGAGGCGTTCCTGCGGGTGGTCAACGTTCCTCCGCGGGGCGTGGGGAAGCAGTCGCTCGATCGGCTCGTCGAGTGGTCGGCCGAACGAGGCATCTCGCTTGTCGAGGGGGCGGCCGCTGCGGCGGGCTGCCCCGGGCTCTCGAAGCGGGCCCAGGGGAGCCTCGTGAATTTCGCGAGGCTGTTCGACGGTCTCGCCGCCGATGCGAGGGGAAGCGTGGCGATGCTCGTCGCGGCGGTCCTCGACCGCACCGGCTACCGCGAGATGCTCGAATCGGACGAGGAGGAGGAGGGGCAGGATCGTCTCGCCAATGTCGAGGAGTTGATCACGGTGGCACGCGACGTGGACGAAGCGATCGCAGAATCTCGCTCGCCGGGGGAAGACGATGCCCTCGGGGCGTTCCTCGAACGCACCGCCCTCGTCTCCGACACCGACGACTGGGATGCCGCGGCCGACCGCGTCTCGCTCATGACGCTTCACGCCGCGAAGGGCCTCGAGTTCAAGGTCGTCTACCTCGTCGCCCTCGAGGAGGGCATCTGCCCGCACGAACGGAGCGTGGACCACCCTGACCAGTTGGAGGAGGAACGCCGTCTCGTGTTCGTCGGCATCACCCGGGGCCGCGAGGAGGTTCACGCGAGCTGCGCGCGGATCCGCGACTACCGTGGCCAGCGACGGATCAATGCCCCGAGCCTCTTTCTGACGGAGCTGGTCGGCGAGGAGACGGTGCTCGAGGGCCCCGAGGCGCCGTCCTCGTCGCCCCCCCCGCGGCTCGCCAACTGGCCGCCGCGATCCGGTTGGGACGACACGAGCCAGCTCGACCCTGCCGCGGAGGAGGAGCCGGCGCATGCTCCGGTCGACTTCGCCGACGAGGAGTTTGCCTCGCGAGGCCGGCGGCCGCGGGCTTTCGACGGGGACAGGCCCCACGCCTCCGTGGCTGCCTTCGCGGAAGGGCAGAGGGTGCGGCACGCGGAGTACGGGGAAGGGGTGATCGAGCGGATCGGCGGCACGGGCGCCAAGGCCATCGGCACGATCCACTTCGACGGCGACGAAATTCGCCGAACGTTCATCCTCGCCCACGCGCCGCTCGAGCGGCTGTGAGTGGATGGGGCGGCGGAACCCAGGATCAGATGTAATACATCGATTCCGAGGCCGACCGGGCCCGGTCGGCGAGCGTCTCGAAGTCGACGGCTTGCATCGCCTCGGCCTCGGCTTTCGCGACGTCGCCCCAGGCGGACCGCAGGACCGCCGCGGCACGGCTGCGGCCGCCCGGATGTTCCGACGGCAGGTCGTCGCTCCCGTCCATGATGCGGCGGATGTCGTCGAGCGTGATCTCCGCCGGCGGCTTCGCGAGCTGGTAGCCGCCGGATGCGCCGCGGGTGCTCGTCACGACGCCTGCCGCCTTGAGTCGGAGCAGAATCTGCACGAGGAACCCGCTGGGGACGCTGTGGGCGTCGCAGATCTCGCGCAGGCGGACCGGCTCGCCCGATTCCCATCGGCGGGCCAGTTCGAGGACCGCGATCGCCGCATATTCGGTCCGTGCGGAAAGACGCATCATTGCCCCTTCGAATGGAGTCCGCACTCGGTCTTCGCCGTGCCGCTCCATCGCCCGGCCCGCTCATCCTCGCCGAACGTCACGGCCCGTGTGCAGGGAAAGCAGCCGATGCTCGTGTATCCCTGGTCGTGCAGCGGGTTGTACGGAACGTTCTCCCGCACGATGAGGTCCCAGACCTGCTTCTTCGTCCAGTTGGCGAGCGGGGATATCTTCACGACGCCGAACTTCGCGTCCCAGCCGACGATCTGAGCGTCCGCCCTGTCGGGGCTCTGGTCCCTGCGGATGCCGCTCATCCAGGCGTCGAACCCCTCGAGCACCCTCCGAATGACCGCGATCTTGCGGTCACCGCAGCAGCGGGTCGGGTCGACGCGGTAGAGCGGGCCACCGTGCGTCCGTTCGTAATCCTCGACCGTCGAGTCGGGCCGCTCGAGCCGCACGCGGATGCCGTACCGCCGCTCGATCCGATCACGGAGTTCGAGCGTCTCCTTGAACTGGTATCCGGTGTCGAGGTTGAAGACGTGCATCGACGGCGCGACCTCCGCGATCCAGTGGAGGATCGCGCAGCCTTCGGGCCCGAACGCCGTGGCCATCGTGAGCCGGTCCCCGAACCGCTCGTGGGCCCAGCGGATGATTTCCCGCGGCTCGGCCGATTCGAGCGATCGGCCGGCGGCGTCCAGATCGGCGAGCAGCTCCGGGGTCGGCCGCAACTGTTCCGGGGGCTGTTCAAAGCCTTTAATCATGACTAACAAGGTTAACTATCGGTGGCATGTTGCTCAATATCGGCCAAAGTGGCCTGCTGCGATTGAAAAAAACCTCCCGCTGCGACCCGGCTGCCGGTGCGTTGACGGGCTCTCGGCCGCCAGGGACGATTCTGGCTTTCCGTCTGGCGTGAGGGAGCGGTCGCATGGCTCGCAGGGTGGCACTGGCGGTCGATCTGGGGGCTTCCGGAGGCCGAGTCGTTTCAGGGACATTTGACGGTCGCCTGCTCGAGTTGGAGGAAATTCATCGGTTCGAGAACGGGCCGGTTTCGATGAACGGCCAGCTCGTCTGGGATCTCGTGCGGCTCTGGCAGGAAGTGGTCGCAGGTCTTCGGTTGGCCGCGATCCGTCACGGCCGTGCGGTTTCGACCGTCGGCGTCGATACGTGGGGCGTCGACTTCGCCTTCGTCGGCCCGGATGATTCGCTGCTCGCCAATCCCGTCTGCTATCGCGATGCACGCACCAATGGCATGCTCGCCGCCGCCGAGAAGATCGTTCCGCGGGCGGACATCTTCGCGGCCACCGGGCTGCAGTTCATGGAAATCAATTCCCTCTACCAGTTCCTGTCGCTCGTCAGGAGCGGCTCGAGCGTGCTGGCGGCCGCCGACCGCGTGCTCATGATTCCCGATGTGTTCCACTGGCTCCTGTCGGGCACCCGCTCGAACGAGCGCACGAACGCCTCCACGACGCAGTGTTTCGATCCGACGACCGGCGACTGGTCCTGGGGCCTGCTCGATGCGTTCGGAATCCCGCGGCATGTCTTCGGCCCGATCGTGCCTCCGGGCACGGACCTGGGCCCGCTCCGTGGCGACGTCGCCGAGGAAACGGGCCTCTCCAACGTCAGGGTCATCGCTCCCGGCACGCATGACACGGCGAGCGCCGTTGCGGCCGTGCCGGCCATGGATCCCCCCTCCTCCCGGCCCGACTGGTGCTACATCAGCCTCGGCACGTGGGCCCTCGTCGGTGCCGAACTCGACCGGCCGCTCGTGACGCCGGAGTGCCTCGCCGCGAACTTCACGAACGAGGCCGGGATCGGCGGCACCACGCGGCTGCTGAAGAACATCTGCGGGCTCTGGCTCGTGCAGCAGTGCCGGGCGAGCTGGCTGAAGGAGGGGATGGATTGGACGTGGGAGCAGCTCACGACGCTCGCCGCGGAGGCGCCGCCGCTCGTGACGATCCTGGACCCGAACGATCCGTCGCTCGTCGCCCCGGCGAGCATGCCGGACGCGATCCGTGCCCTCGCGAAACGATCCGGTCAGCCGGTGCCGGAAACGACTGCGGCCGTCGTGCGCGCGGCGCTGGAGAGCGTGGCCGCCGCATGCCGTTCGACGCTGCGGCAGCTCGACCGCCTGCTCGGCCGTCGGGTGAGCCGGGTCCATGTCGTCGGCGGCGGCGTGAAGAACGCGGTTTTGTGTCAGTTCATCGCGGACGCGACCGACCGGACCGTCGTCGCGGGGCCCGTGGAGGCCACCGCCATCGGCAACCTGCTCGTGCAGATGATGGCGTCCGAAGGCTCCGTCGATCTCCGATCGGTGAGGCAGGTCGTTCGGGACAGCTTCGAACTGGCCACCTACGAGCCGAAGGACGCCGGCTCGTGGAATGCCCGCCTGCCGACGTGAGGGTCGAAGGCGGCGGCCGGCCGGGCGGCCGGAGATGTGGTCACCGCTCCAGAAAGGAGATCACGATCATGCCGACGAGCGACAGGATGATGAACACCGCGGCGAAGATCGCCCTGTTGAGCCATTTCTTCGCCTCCTTCTCCTCCCGCTTCCGGGCCTCGCGATCCGCGGCCTGCCGATACTCGAGGCTGTCGGCCATCTGCAACATGTAGAACACGTTGCAGATGGGGCAGACCACCTCCGCCCCGAGCATGTGGGCCGGGGTCACGTTCACATGGCCGTTCGGACAGGGAATGCGGAGGGTTGTCCGCGAGGAAAGCGGCGGTTCCTCGACGGCGGAAAAAGCCGCCGCGTCGTCATGCGGTTCGTCGGCTGCCGGGGAATCTTCCTCCGGCGAGTTGGCGACCATCGAGCGGCAGACCGGGCAGACGTTGAACGATCCCTGCCTGACGCTCGGGCCGACGTAGCCGCACGGACACTCGATGGACTCGTACATCGAAGACAGTATAGACCAGGTCGTCCTCGGCTCGCGCCGCGTCAGGCAACCTGCAGCCGCGAGGCCGCCGGCCGCTTCGTCACGACTCCATGCTCGACCTGGATGATCGCATCCGCCAGGGCAAGCGTGCTCGCCCGGTGGGTGATCATGATCACCGTGCGATTCTGGACGTAGGCGGCGAGGGCGTCGTGGATGAGCTTCTCGCTCTCGACGTCGATCTGGCTCGTGGCCTCGTCGAGCACGAGGATCTCGGCGTCGCGGAGGAACGCCCGGGCGAGCGAGATTCGCTGCCGCTGGCCTCCGGAGAGCCGGTAGCCGCTCGGGCCGACCATGGTGTGGTAGCCCTGGGGAAACTGCGAGATGAAGTCGTGGGCGTACGCTTTCCGTGCCGCCGCCTCGACCTCCTCCGCGGTGGCGTCCCATCGGCCGTAGCGGATGTTGTAGTAGATCGACTCGTTGAAGAGTTCCGTCTGCTGCGTCACGATCGCGATGCGTCGTCGAAGGTCTTCGAGGGCGAGTTCCGTGAGCGGGACGCCGTCGAGGAGGACCTTGCCCTTCGTCGGATCGTAGAACCTGCAGATGAGGTTCACGAGGGTGCTCTTGCCGCCGCCGTTCGGGCCGACGATCGCGACCCGCTCGCCAAACCGTATCGAGACGTTGACGTCCTTGAGCACGGTGTCGATCCCGTCGTAGCTGAACGACACGTCCTCGAGCCGGATCTCGCGATGCGGCGAGGGAATCGGCTTGGGGTCCGCCGCGGGCACGAGCTTCGACGGTGCGTCGAGCAGGGGGTAGAGGCACTGCGCCGCGACGCAGCCGGAGTTGAAGCCCGTGATGATCCCGGAGAGCTTCCGCACCGGGTCGCTCGCGCCGATGAGCATGCCGAAGAAGACCATGATGCCCGGCACGGTCATCGGCCTGTCGGTCATGGTGATCCCGAACATCTGCGTTTCCTGGTTGATCACGAGCCACGCGCCGACGGCGATGGAGGTGGCCACCATCCCGATGCCGAGAATCTCCGTGATCGGGTTGGCGAGCGTGGCGTAGAAGGTGTGCCACATGCCGATCCGCATCATGTCGCCGGTGCAGTCGCGAAACCGCTTCTTCTCGAAGGGCTCCATGGTGTAGGACTGGACGGTCATCACGTTGTTGAGCGCCTCGAGGACGACGTGGTGGAAGCTCGTGGACCTGGTGAGCATCCGCTTCGAGAGGCCGCGCATCCGCTTGTTGAGCCAGACCATCAGGAAGCCGACGAGTGGCGCCAGCGTCAGGCAGGCGAGCGTGAGCTGCCACGAGATGAGGAAAGCGCCGCCGAGGCAGGCGAGGATCTTGAGCGGCTCGGTGATCGCTCCGCCGTAGACGGCGGTGATGCCGTGGGCCAGCATGTCGGAGGTGTGGGTGATCGTGGCCATGAAGCCGCTGGAGCCGCGCTGCATGAACTGGGCACGGTCGAGTTCGAGCGCCTTGTCGAAAACCTTCAGGCGGATGTCGCGGCTGATACCCATCGCGACCCATCCGACGAGCATCGCGCCGACCAGCATCAGGACATGTTTCACGAACGTGCTCACGACGACGAACGACACGACGAGAAGCACCGTCTTGAAGGGGTCGTCGGGGAGGAATCGCGTGAGCCACGGCTGGAGCCACCGCGCGTAGGACTCGATCTCGCGGTCCTTCCGGATCTCGTGGTCGAGCGTGGCGATCTGCTTTGCGATCCGCTTCCGATCGGTCTCAGCCGCGTTCGCGGCTTCATCCGCCTCGAGTCTCCGTCGCAACGATTCGAGCTGGTTCTCCGTCGCCGTGATCCTCGCGTCGGCCTCCGCCATCCGCTTGGCGTTCCACTCCTGGAGCGACTCGCCCTTGAGCGTGACCTCGATGATGGGAAACAGGGCGAAGATGTTCGCGCTCCAGAGCCCCGCGACGCCGGCGGAGCAGAGGAGGGCGGCCGCAAGAATGGGCCAACGCTTGGCGGCGTCCCTGAGTGCGCGGAGAAACTCGTGCATGCGTTCGATTGTCCGGGTGTGGGGCGTGCTCGCGCAGCCCGTCGGCCGCGAGTCGGCGGGAAGATAGGGAGCAGGGGCGGGCCGTTCAAGGCCGGAGTGGACCGGAAAACCGGGCCCGAAGAGCCGAGATTCCGGCCACGTTTGGGGGTTCGGGGCTGCCCATTACCTTTGAGCGCCCCAGCCCATCGCCGGACGCTCGCTTCGCGACCAATCCGCTTCGCGGATCGGTGCCCGCCTGCCTTCCGCTCGCTCGGCTGCCG
>DHLZ01000123.1 GCA_002405515.1 Planctomycetaceae bacterium UBA4655 | reverse complement strand
CAACTCCCCTCTCGGCTCGCGCCTTGGGCTTCCGGGCATTTCCAGCAAACGCCTGCAGGGAAACTCGCGCCTCGGGCTTCCGTGAAAGTCAGCAGGCCGAGTTGCTCGCAGAACAATGTCGACTACTTGATGCTCCCGGTATTATGCGTCGGCCCGGCACGTTGGCGAAAGTCCACGCGGCCGGGGGCAACGCTGCGGCCGGGGGCAACGCTTCAGCCAAGCACGTGACGAACGGCCGCCGCGTCGATGCCATCGACGAGATCCACCCGTCCGATGCGGCTCGGCAGCACGAACCGCAGCGTTCCGGCGACCGACTTCTTGTCGCGGAGCATGATGGCGATCAGCGAGTCCGGTGAAGAACCACTTTTCGGGGCCGCGAGTGGCAGTCGGAGGGCTTCGAGCAGCCTCCGCTGCCGGTCCACGACGTCGGGCCCGATCCGCCCCAGCGATTCCGCGAGCCGGGCCGCACAGTGCATGCCGATCGACACGGCCTCCCCGTGCAGCATTGCCCCGTATCCGGAGGCCGTTTCGAAGGCGTGGGCGAACGTGTGGCCGTAGTTCAAGGCGGCTCGCAGGCCGTTTTGCTCCCGCTCGTCCTTCTCCACCACGCCTGCCTTGATGGCCGCGGATCGCTCCACGACCCTCGTCAGGGCCCCGGCATTCCTGGCCAGGATCGATTCCGCATGCCCTTCGAGCCACGAGAAGAGCTCGCCGTCGAGGATCATGCCGTACTTGACCACCTCGGCCAGGCCGCTTCGGAACTCGCGGTCGGGAAGCGTGACGAGCGTGTCGATGTCGGTGAAGACCCCCAGCGGCTGCCAGAACGCGCCCACGAGGTTCTTGCCGGCGGCAAGATTGACGCCGGTTTTGCCGCCGATGGAACTGTCGACCTGGGCCATGAGGGTCGTCGGCACCTGCCAGACGGGGAGTCCCCGGGCGAACGAGGCCGCGACGAATCCGGCCAGATCCCCGACCACGCCCCCGCCCACCGCGACGACGTGCGTCTGCCGGTCCACGGCCCGATGGGCCATCGACTCCCAGATCCTCGCCGCCTCATCGACCGTCTTGGAGCCCTCTCCCGAGGGCACGGCGATCGTGAAGGCATCGATGTTTTTTCCGCGAAGCGACTCCAGCACCGCGGAGCCGTGCGTGGCTTCGACGGCGGCGTCAACGAGGACGACCGTCCTGCGGACGCCGTATCCGGCCAGGGTTGGCCCAATCTCCCCGATCACCCCGGGGCGGACGAGGATGTCGTAGGACCGGTCCGGGCCGCTCCCGCCGGGAAGATGGAGGCGGATGCGAGGCATGTTCAGGCGACGCTCACCCGCTCGATGTCCCCGGGGGTGACCGTGATGACGCGGGCGAATCCCGTGTGCTGTCGGACGTAGTCGAGTTCGGAAGCCTCGGACGGACTCGCGTGAATCCGCTCCTCAACCTTCGCCTTCTCGGCGGCGGACCAGTCCTCGAACTCATCGGGCCAGATGGTCTGGTGCTCCATCACGAGCGCCTCGCGGTAGGGATCGAACGCATTCGCCATGGCCGTTTCTCCTGAACCTGCCAAGAGTATATATGAGACCTCCGCGGAAACAGGACCTCGCCCGCCATGCCTTCCCAAGTCACGCCGCCGCCAGCCGTAGGCCCCGCCTCAGGCCGGGGCGTGGTCCTGCTCATGGTCGGCCTCGGAGCCGGCCTCGCCCTGTTTGCGATCCTCCACCAGCGGAACCAGACCGTCCGCTGCCTGCGTTTTCTCGGGGCTCCTGCCGCCAGGAGGATCGCGGCGTCGAGCCATGTGGAACTCTTGCGCTTGCAGCCGGGGGATCGCGAGGGACGGGTCCTGGCCGTCGAGCGGTGGGACATCTCGTCCGCCCGCGGAGTCGTGCATCTGCGTCGGGGGCTCGTCGAGGACGCCAACTACGCCTGGTCCGCCCGGGATGACGACCGCTCCGATGCCGGTGGCCGCCTGCCGGCGGCCGCGTGGCGATGGGGGATCGCCTTCGCCGGTTCGGCCGGGGCTGGCGGAACAATCCGGGACGACGGGGCGACGATCCTGGCCTTCGCCCCCGGCGAAGGGGATGGCGGCACGACCGGATGGATGACCCTCGTCGGGGCGGCCGGTCGGGTTCGGCTCGGTCGGATCGACCGGGGAATCTCGACGTGGATCGAGGATTTTCTCGCCGAACGCGGCTCGGCGGCGACTGGTGTTGGAAATCCAACCCGGTGATTCAGAGGAGGATCCGCAGCATCCGGCGGAGCGGCTCGGCCGCGCCCCAGAGCAGCTGGTCGCCGATCGTGAAGCAGCCGACGTATTCCGGACCCATCGCGAGGGTGCGGATCCGGCCCACGGGGATCGTGAGCGTGCCGGTGACCGCGACGGGAGTGAGGTCCCGCAGCGTCGCCTCGCGGGTGTTCGGGACGACGTTCACCCAGGCGTTGTCGGCGGCGATCATCGCCTCGATCTCCGCCGGCGGCACGGCCCGCGAGAGCTTGAACGTGAGCGCCTGGCTGTGGCACCGCATCGCGCCGACCCGCACGCAGAACCCATCGACCGGAACCGGCCGCGTGCCGAAGCCCTCTCCCCGGCCGAGGATCTTGTTGGTCTCCGCCATCCCCTTCCACTCCTCGCGGCTCATCCCGTTGCCGAGATCCTTGTCGATCCACGGGATGAGCGAGCCGCCGAGCGGCACGCCGAACTGGGCGGTCTCGTCCGCCGAAAGGTTTCGTTGCCTCGCGAGCACGCGGCGGTCGATCTCGAGGATCGCCGATTGCGGATCGCCGAGCAGGTCCCGCACCTCGGCATGAAGCGTGCCGAATTGGGCGACCAGTTCACGCATGTGCTGGGCGCCGCCGCCGGAGGCGGCCTGGTAGGTCTGGGTGCTCATCCACTCGACGAGCCCCGCCTTGTAGAGGGCCCCCACGCCCATGAGCATGCAGCTGACCGTGCAGTTGCCACCGATCCAGTTCCTGATGCCCTGCTCGAGGCCACGGTCGATCACGCCGCGGTTCACCGGATCGAGGATGATCACGGCGTCGGAGTTCATCCGGAGGGTCGATGCGGCGTCGATCCAGTGCCCCTGCCAGCCCGAACCACGGAGCTGCGGAAACACCTTCGAGGTGTAGTCACCACCCTGCGCCGTCAGCACGACGTCGCAGCCGGCGAGCGAGGCCACGTCGAAGGCGTCCTTCAGCACCCGCTCGCCGCGGGCCTGGGGCGGGGCGGGGCCGCCGGCATTCGAGGTCGAGAAGAAGACCGGCTCGAACACGGAAAAGTCGTCCTCGGCCCGCATGCGGTCCATGAGCACCGACCCGACCATGCCCCGCCAGCCCACGATCCCGACCCGCTTCATGACACTCGACCTTTCCTGCGACTCTGACGATTTCGGATACCACGCTTCCTCGCCGTGGATGCCGCCAGCCTGCGATCGTAACCTCCCCGATGGAAAACGCACGCCCGGGACTCGGATGGAACTGATCTGGCCAGTCCGGCTCCGACGTGAAACACTCCGCGATGAGGCGTCACGGAGACTTTCCCATGTCGCAGGACACGCGGCGGACACCCCTGGAGTTGGCCCATCTCTGGGCCGATTTCACGAGCAAGGTTCTCGGCGCGATCGCGCTGGTGGTCGCGGCCTGGTGGACCTACACCAACTTCACCGTCGAGCGGACGCACGACCCGACGATGGAAGTGAGCGTCGAGCCGACCGTCCATCCACTCGAGGGGAGAAAGGTGCTGCTCAACGTCGACGTCTTCATGCGAAACATCGGGAAGGTGGCGATCGCGCCGCGGTTTCCCGAGAAGGAAGGGGACGAGGACCTCGGCCTCGAGATCTCGATCGTCGAGATCGAGCCGCTCGGGAAGGATGCTCCGGGTACGGTGCAGGCCTCCTTTGCGGAGCCGGCGGCCGGTTCGGAGGAGGAGCCGGCCGTCCCGTGGTTCGACTGGACGAGCGGCGACGGGTCGCCGAAGCCGATCCTGCGGAAGCGGAACCTGCTCGCCCACAACGTCGATTTCCAGGGCCGGCGGTACCAGCTCAACCCCGGCGTGCGGTACAGGGAACCGTTTGCCTGCGTGGTGGACCGCGACAAGCTCTACGCGATCCGGGCCCGGTTCTGGACCGACGCGGGGTCGGTGGCCGACCTCGTCTACGTCGATACCTACCGCCCGTCTCAGCGGTGATACACTCTCGGCATGCCGCACGCCCCCACCCAGCCAGCGTTCGACGACCAGCGTTTCCTCGCGATCCGCAGCCTGCTCGTGGAGCTGGCGGCGTCGCTCGATCGCACGGAGCGGCATGCCTCCGTCGGGACGGCTTCGCTCACCACCGATCCGCGGTGGAAGCTCGTCGTCGCCGCTATCGAAAGGCTCGCACGGGGGCAGGGCCGGGCGGAGGACCTGCAGATGCTCTTCTCCGATCCCTACGAGGCGACATGGCGTCGCGACGGAGGGCCCACGCTCGCCGGCTCCCCCGGCTGCTGTGGCCGGTGAGCCCGGACGCCTCAGCCGTATTGCGAACGATCCTATTGCGAACGATTACATAGCGAACGACGTCCATGCACTACGTTGACCCGCACATCCACATGGTCTCGCGGATCACCGACGACTACGAGACCCTCGCTCGCATGGGCTGCGTCGCGGTGAGCGAGCCGGCGTTCTGGGCGGGCTTCGACCGGAGGACCGTCGACGGCTTTCGCGACTACTTCCGGCAGATCACCGAAGTCGAGCCGAAGCGGGCCGCGAACTACGGCATCGCGCACTACTCCTGGCTCTGCATCAACGCCAAGGAGGCGGAGGACGTGAAGCTCGCCCGCGAGGTGATCGCGGCGATCCCGGAATTCCTCGACGCCGCCAATGTCCTCGGCATCGGCGAGATCGGCCTCAACAAGAACACCCGCAACGAGGCGACGGTGTTCATGGAGCAGGTGGAACTCGCCATCCGTCACGACGAGACGATCCTCATCCATACGCCTCACCTCGCCGACAAGCTCCGCGGCACCCGGATGATCATCGACATGCTCTCCGACTTCCCCAGCCTCGATCGCGGCCGCGTCGTGATCGACCATGTGGAGGAGCACACGATCCGCCATGCCCTCGACGCCGGCTACTGGGCCGGCATGACGCTCTACCCCGTCACGAAATGTTCGCCGGAGCGGGCCTGCGACCTCGTGGAACTCTACGGTTCCGAGCGGCTGCTCGTGAATTCGGCCGGCGACTGGGGGCCGTCGCGGCCGGTGGCCGTGCCTGACTTCATCGTGGCGATGCGGGCCCGCGGCCACGCGGAGCATCTCATCGAGAAGGTGGTGCTCGACAACCCGCTTGCGCTCTTCTCCCGCTGCCGTCGCTATGTTCCTCCGACGCGGGTGGCCGACCGTGCCGGGGCGGCCGCCGGAAACGCCCGCGGCGTCGCGGCGAGCCATCGGGCATGACACGCGACACCGGACTCACCCGCCGGGCGGACGAGATTCGGGTGGGCGAGCGGGCGATCGCCCGGCCGCCTTTGCCGAAGACGACGCCGCTCTCGCCGGCGAAGGTCCGGCAGGTCGACCTCGAGGAGAAGATGGAGCCGCTCGCGGTCGCCGAGTCGATCGCCGACCGCGACCGCTCCCCGCTTTCCGCCCTGATCCGCCTCGCGCTCGTGGCGGCCACGGCCGCCGCGGTCTGGCTGCTCCTGCCGGCAGGCCGCGCGGCGAGGCCGCCGATCGAGCTGCCGGCGCCGCTCCAGGAGGATGTGCGTCCGACCAAGGATCGGCGGCGGGCCGAGGAGGCGGCGATCGGCGTGCTCGAGCAGGTCGGCCCGCAGGACGCGATCGACGACCTCCGGGCGAGTGCGAACGAAGCCGGTGCGTCGCACGAGATCCGGCGGTTTTATCTCGGCACGCTCGCGCAGCTGGGCGAATGGCGTGAGCTCACGAAGGCCTCGGCCGACTATGCGAAGGCTCACCCCGACCGGCTCGAGGCGGCGCACTTCGCTGCGGAGGCGATCCGGCTCACGCCTCCGGAAGAGCGACGGGATCCGAAGTCCTGGTTCGGAGGGGCATGGTTCGCGGGCAGGGCGAGCCCCGCCTTCATCGCGGGCGTCGAGCAAGCCCTTCGCCGGATCGACGCCGCGGTCTCGCTGCTCCAGCAACGCGACGACGACTGGCCGGCCGGCGAGCGGCGAAAGTGGGCCGACGTGCTCCACCTCGACCGGGCACAGCTCCACCGGGTTCTCTGGAGCTGTCGCGGCGACGATTTCGTGGATCCCGACCGCGACCGTGCCCTCGCGGCGCTCGACGACGTCTCGCACGCCGACGCCGAGAACGTGCTCTCGCTCAAGGCCGAGATCTACGCGACGCTCGTGGAAAAATGGCCGCGGTTCGGCTGGGAGCGGAGGAACGTCGAGATCGACGGCAAGACGTACGACCGCGGCACGCTGCGGCGGGAGCTCGAGGCCTGCCGCGAGGGGCTGCGGAAGCTTCCCCCGAAGGGGACGCGATGACCGGACGAGCTGCAGGAACCGCAGGAAGCTGACATGGAACCGCTCGTCCGCAGGCTCGCCGCCATCCTCCTCTTCTTCGCCGCCGCGAGGCTCATGACGCTCGACCCGTGGTTCTCGGGGGAGGCGTTCGTCTGGCGGCAGTCGAGCATCGTCGTCCTGCTCGGGTTTCTCGCCGTGCTCACCGTCGCCTTCGAGTGGCACCTGCTCGGGGTGTCGAGGGGTTTCAACCTCGTCGCACAGCTGTCGCTGGTCTTCCCGTTCACGCTCTTCCTCGCGAGGCTCATCGGCCGCCCCTGGTACGAGACGAAGGGGAATTCCGCGATCGCGGTCGCCCTCGAGGCCGCGCGGCGGGCCGGCGACGTGATCGGCATCACGCGGCTCGTCCCGAGTTGGCTCTCCGACGCGTTCTCGAGCCCCGGCACCACGTTCACGCTCCTCGCCTTCTGTCTCGTGACGACCGCCTGCCGCTCGCAGGGGGCGAGGATCGGCGGGGCCGTGGCGCTGCTCATGATTCCGCTCGCGGTCGCATTCTCACAGCCGCCGCTGCCGAGCGGGTGGTTCCTCGCGGGCACGGGCGTGATGGTGGCGGGGATGGTCGTGCTCTTCAGCGACGTCGCCCGCTACTACCGCGACCGGGCGATCCTCGCGCGGCTCACGCACGTGATCGACGAGTCGCAGCGACGGGCCAGCCTGCGGCTGGTGAAGCGGGCCTGGGAGGACGGCCGGTTGAGCGAGGGCACGGCCGAGGGGATCGTGCGGCAGGTCTACGCTGGAGTGGGGGGCGACGGCGGCCCGGGCGAGATGCACGCCGAGGAAATCCGCGACGCGGCGGGAACGATCATCCACGACCTCGTCACGACCCACGGACTGCTCGACGTACGCCACAATACGGAGGGAATTTTCCTGGTGCCGCCGTCGCAGGTGGAGATGGGATCCGACGTGCTCGAGAAGGTGGCGAGGTTTCCCCGGATGGTGGTCGTGTTTCTGCTGGCGCTCGTGTGGGTGTTCATGCCGTTCGACCTCTTTCCCGACGCGATTCCCGGGCTCGGCGCGATCGACGACGTGATCGTGATGTCGCTGGCGACGCTGCCGCTCGGCGACGTCCTCGGACAGGCGGCGACCGCCCGCCGGCTGCGGGGCAGAATTGGTTGACCGCCGCCGGCGGGGCGGAATTGGCTCACGAAACAAGGACGGAGGTGGACGGTGACCGACACGGTGGTTCGCGATGCACGGGGCGGCTCGTTTCTCGGGCATCCCCGCGGCCTGTTCGTGCTGTTTTTCGTGGAGATGTGGGAACGATTCAGCTACTACGGCATGCGGGCGATCCT
>DHLZ01000310.1:17850-20337 GCA_002405515.1 Planctomycetaceae bacterium UBA4655 | reverse complement strand
CCCCAAACCCTGCCGAGTCGACCGGGTGGGGCTGCCCGTGTGCCCGAGACGGCGTAGCTTACCAGCGCAGGCCGGAGGCCGAAGCGCCAGTCAGCTCCGAGTGAGCGGAGGGCAGGATGCCCGCAGCGAACGTCCGGCGAGCGGCATACGGGTAGCCCCGAACCCAGCACGTTTGACGTTCACAAAAAGACTGCAAATAGTCGCCAGTCGAACTCGGTCACGGCCGCTTCTTCGGCCGGCACGCGGGCGTGTCGGCGAGCGAGAACACGATCACCTCCTCGCCGGTGACGGTCGAGATGTCGTGATGCACGCTCACCAGCTTCACGCCCACGGCCGACTCCACGATCGTCTCGAGCCGCGGCCGGCCCGAGGCGATCATGTGCGACCGCACCTGCTTCAGGAGCGACCGGCCGTTGCCCGAATCGTTGCCGTTCGCCGCCCGCTGCGGCTCCTCCCCGTCGGTGTCTTCGCCGCCCACCCGCGGCGCCAGGAGCTGCCGCTCGGCCGCGGTGAGCGCGCCCTGCAGCCGCACGACGAGCAGGCTGCCGAGCAGGTGCGAGTGGATGTCGCGCGGGCCGCGGCCGATGAACTCCTGGTGAAACCGGGCGATGCCATCGCAGACAGCGGCCTCGATCTCGCCTTGCGATCTCATGAGTCAGACCTCGGGGGGGAACGGAGGACAACGGGGCACGACGGCGGCCCGTCAGGACATGGCGGTCCCCTGCGAGCCGCTCCGGGTGAGGGCCGATGCGACCGCCTGGACCTGCGGCGCCCCGTTCCCGTTGCAGATCCGGTCCCACACCTCCCGGCGGTGGATCGGCATCTTGTTGTCGGCCTGGAAGCCGAGGCGGACCCTCCCTCCCTCGATATCGAGGATCGTGATCTCGAGCATCACCTGGAGATCCTCCGGACGGGCAATGACGACGCTCTCACGATTTTTCCTTGTCAGCACCAGCATGGCGTAAACCTTTCCTAGAAGTGGGTCATGGCAAACGGCTCCCTCCGGACGATAGGGCTCATGCCGACGGCGTTGTTGCCGGCGGCTCCTGGTGCGTGAGGACCGTCCGCACGCACGTGTGCATCGATCGGGACGCCGAGGCATGGGAGTCCCTGCCCGAGCAGAAACAGGTCCACCGTCGGCGTCGTGGTGAAGGTCGTGAGGACGCTGCCGGTGATCGGGTCAACGCTCACCATGGCGGCGACGAATTCAATCCCGGTGCGGTCGTACACGTAGCCGCGAAGTTCCGCGAGCGAACGGGCGACGATGGCCCGCTGTCGCCGCTCGATCTCCGCCGCGGAGTCGCCGCAGTGTCGAGCCACGATCTGGTCGAGCGGAGCGAGCGCCGACTGGAGGCAGACCACCATCCAGTCGCTGCCGGCGACGACCGTCACCCGCGAGGGACTGCGGCCGAGCCGCTCGTGATCGAACGTGCCGGCGGCCCGTGCCACCCTGCGGGCCAAGGGATCGGACGCGGTGAAAAAATGCGTGCGATGCGTCGTGAAAGCAGGCGTTTCCATCGGCAAAAGATGGTTTGTCATGGGGGGGATAAGGGAGCTCCGGGGCGTCGGGAGGTCGCGCAGGGCAATAAAAAAAGCCGGCGGGAGTGCATGCCACGAGGCAAACGCTCACGCCGGCTTACGCTGCGACGGACCTCCCGGCGGTGTGCCGGACTGCCCCTCGACTCGTCTTCCGTCAGTGTTCCTTACTGTGCCGCCCAGAATGGCCTGCCTGTCGGCTTTCCAATCCGTTCGACGCGACCATTCTAGCTGGGCAAGACAGGTGATTCAAGAAGGCTGCGCAGTCTGAGTCGACCTGCGAGTAGTCGTGGTTGGGGAATCGCTGGTTTTGTCTGTGGATTGGCCGCGGAAACCGAGCGACCGACCGGATTCACAGCTCGCGCCATCGGTGTGAAGACGTTGTCGGTGCCGCAGCCATGCGGACCTTTACCATTCACGCGCGGAACGCTTCAAACGAATCACCGGTTCCCCCCTGCCCCTTGAAACGGTAGCCGACGCCGCCCGCCCCGCGGATGCTGCCGTCGTCGATCGCGATGATCGGCCGACCGTCGAGCGAGATCGAGAGCCGGGTGCCGATCGCCGAGAAGGCGAGGGTTCCGCTCGTGGCGGAGACGGCCTTCGCGCCGAGGGGCGTCCAGACTCCCGCCTGAAACCTCCAGATGCGGGCGACCACGCCGGTGCTCGTGCGGGTCAGGGTGCCGGAATACATCGACATCGATCCGTCTGGGGCGACGGAATACCGAAGCACGAGTCCGGCATTCGAGCCATTGCCGAGCGACACGACCGATCGTACGGTGGCGTCGGCGAGAGCAATCCCATTGACGACGGCCACGGAATTGCCGTCGGCCTTCGCAACGAGCCGATTGTTGGACACGGCAAACCTTCCCTGCACGAGCCGCCACGGCGATCCGATCACCGTCGAATCAGGACGCGTGAACGCGTCGCTGAACACCAACGTCGGCGTCGGCG
>DHLZ01000310.1:2740-17660 GCA_002405515.1 Planctomycetaceae bacterium UBA4655 | reverse complement strand
GTCGGCGTCGGCGTCGGCGTCGGAACGCCCGCCACCCTTTCGAGTGCCGCTCGAACATT
Source organism: Planctomycetaceae bacterium UBA4655 (assembly GCA_002405515.1). Classification (GTDB taxonomy): domain Bacteria; phylum Planctomycetota; class Planctomycetia; order Pirellulales; family UBA1268; genus UBA4655. The sequence goes on along the minus strand of DHLZ01000310.1, from coordinate 17,601 downwards.
GAGCCTGCCACCGGTGGCCACTTTGCCCGCGAGCGACGCGAGCGGATCGACCGACCCGAAAATCGCCGCCCGAACCTCTGCCGGCGAGATGCCGGGCTTGCGGGCGGCCAGGAGCGCCACCGCACCCGTCACGTGCGGGGCCGCCATCGACGTGCCCGACATGACGCCATACCCGCCGCCGGGCAGCGTCGAGAGGATGCCGATCCCGGGCGCGGCGAGATCGACGCTCGTTCGGCCGTAGTTCGAGAGCGACGCGAGATTGTCGGAGGCGTCGGTCGCCGCGACGGCGATGACGTTGTCTCCCGCGTAGCCGCTGGGGTAACGGGCCACGGCGTCGTTGTCGGCGCCGCTGTTGCCGGCGGCCACGACGAACGTGATGCCCACGTCGCCATGCGACTTGATGGCGGCCTGGAGCGTGGACGAGTAGGTGGTGCCCCCGCCCCAGCTGTTGTTGCTCGCGACGATCGGCACGCCCGCGCGGCGGAGCATCGTGGCGTAGTTGATCGCGGAGATCGCGGCCCCGGTGTAGCCCATGCCGCTGTTGTTCTGGAACCGCAGCGGCAGGATCGACACCTGCCAGGCGATGCCGGAGACGCCGATGCCGTTGTTGCCGACGGCGCCGATGATTCCCGACACGTGCGTGCCGTGGCCGAAACCGTCCTGGGGCGTGTTGTCCACGTCGACGAAATCCCAGCCTCGCACGTCATCGACGTAGCCGTTTGCGTCGTCGTCCACGCCGTTGCCGGCGACTTCGCGTGGATTCGTCCAGATGTTTCCCGCGAGGTCGGGGTGGGAGAAATCGATCCCCGAATCGATGACGGCGACGACGACGTTCCGCGACCCGGTCGTGATCTGCCAGGCCTCGGGGGCGTCGATGTCGGCATCGACCCGGCCGCCGTTCTGGCCGACGTTGGCGAGGCTCCACTGCGACGCGAAGCTCGGGTCATTCGGAACGGCGGTCGGCCGAAGCTCGATCTCCGGGTCGAACGACGCCAGTCCCGGGACGCCGGCCGACCATGCCAGCACGCGGTCCCTCGACCACCCGGGGGTCGAGAGCGAGAAAAAACCGTTGCCGAGGTCTGTCGTCGTCCAGTCGCGGGCGAGAGCAGCGGCCGAAATCGTCGGCAGCCCCACGTTCGACCGCCCCACCCACTGGTCCACCACCGCCGTCACGCGGCCGCCGTGCCACTCGATGACCTCGGTCGCGTTCGCCGCCAAAGCCGTCGTGGAAAACCCGTTCGCGGAAAACGCGACCCGAGCCTCGAGACGCTCCGGTCCGCTGACACCCCGACCCCGACGCATCCGCCGATCCATGGTCCCCGGCCTCCCTGCCAACCGCGGGGACGCGATCGTGCATCCCCATCACCGAGAAGAAAGTTTTTTTCTTCCAAGGCATCCTTCGCGCGCCGCCCCTCAAAGTCAACCCAGCCTGCCTGAGCGGACGAAGCCGGGCACGACTCACCGCCATGGTGTGTCGCTGGCCGAAACTAATGCCGCACCAACATACCCCCCCCAGAGAGGTATCGCCATGAGTCCGACGCCCGACCACGCGGCCGAATGGCCGTCGAAAAAATCGCAGGGAGAGATCGAGGCCGCCGTCTGCGACGCCATCTCCCGTTTCCAGCAGGAGTACATGGGTCGGGGGCCGCGGCATGTCCACACGCACTTGGTGGACAACATGCTCTTCGTTCGGCTCCAGGGAGTGCTCACCTCCGCCGAGCAGAGGCTCATGGAGCTGCGCGACGACGACAACGGCCGCGGCGCCGAGATCGTGAGGCAGTTCCGCAGCCACCTCGTCACGACCGGACGGCCGGTGCTCGAGCGGCTCGTGCGGGATGTCACCGGCACGCCGACCGTCAACCTGCACCACGACATCAGCGCCGAAACCGGCGAGGAGGTGATCGTCTTCACGCTCGCTTCGCCGCCTCCCTGCCGCGACCGCAGAAAGAAGGGCTGAGGGGCCTTCATCCGGCGGCGCACCAATCCCCAATCCGGGCCGTGAGCGTCGGGCCCGTGGCGTGCCGGCGGCGAGCGGTGGGATGGCGGTCCCCCGCTCGCCGTCCGGTCTCGGCCGTCCCGCGCGGGTGCCGATCGCAAGGCCAATTGGATGGGATAGACCGACCCTGCGGCCCCCCCGGGAAAAACAAACACCCCCCAAAAGGGGTGACGATAAACCCCCTCGGCGGAGGGGAAGTTCTCATCGAGTCCAGGAAGGAGATGGTGGGTCATGCGTGATCGTGGCTTGTGGATCGCGGCGGTTGCCGCAGCAATGGCGTTTCACTGTGCATGGGTGGCGCAGGCCGATGAATCGACCGGGAAGAAGGCCGTCGCCGTGACGTACGCCCCGACGACGATCGAGGAGATCCCGGCGGAGCCTTGGCTGCCGGCATCTGGCTGCTGCCGCCTTCCCTGCCGGGTGCTCGACCCGCTCGGCCAGGATCCGGCCTGGACCGGACGCGTCGAGGCGCTGATGCTCTGGCGTGACGCGCCGCAGTCGACGGCTCTCTACGACTCGTTCGATCCGGAATTGGAAGACATCGGAGGCACGGCGCTTGACGCCTCCGACTTCACGAGCGGCATGGCGGCCGGCCCGCGGTTCTCGATCTTCCGCCATACCGGCGACATGGGGGCGATCGAATTCAATTTCCTGCGTGTGCAGTCGTTCAACGCCACCCGCTCGCTCGGACCGCTCAAGGACGGCTACTTCGACGCCCAGCCGCGCGGGCTCTACTGCTGCGACAGCCTCACGCCCCGCGAAGCCGTCGACGGCCAGCTCTCGAGTTCGCTGCAGAGCGCCGAGGTGAACCGCCGTTTCCCGACCGATGGCCGCATCGGCTGGCTGATGGGCTTCCGCTGGGTGGAATGGAACGACGGCCTCGGCCTCCAGTCGCGGACGGTGATCGGATCGTCGAAGCCCTACACCAACTCCTACCTCACCCGCACGTCCAACGATCTCTACGGCCTGCAGATCGGGGCCGACTCGATCCTCTACGGCCCGGGCAGGCCCTTCAGGATCGAGGGGATCGGCAAGGCGGGCATCTTTTACAACGACGCGTCGCAGTCATCGCGGTTCTCGACGACCAACTCGACCATCAATCCCGACGTGCTCGCCGTCAGCACGAGCACGGGTCGGGCCGCGTTCGTGGGGGAAGTCGGCGTCACGGGTGTCTACGACCTCACCGAGCGGATCTCACTGCGGGCGGGCTACACGATCTTCTGGCTCGGCGGCCTGGCGATGGCCCCGGCCCAATACAACGTGAACAAGCTCTGCCCGAACAATCCGATCCAGGGCGCCACCGACACCGGCGGGAGCGTGGTCGCGCAGGGGATTTCATTGGGCCTGGAAGGCCGGTGGTGATCCCGGGAGCGAACGCTTCCAACGACGCCTTGCCCGGGCCGCGAGCACTCCGCCGACGCCGATCATGGCGAGGGCGAGCGTGCCCGGCTCGGGCACGGGCGGCTGTTGGCTCGAGAAGTCCACCTGCACCATCCGGACGTTCCATCCCTCGTTGTTGTTGCAGTTGCCGCCGAGGTTCGCGTTCGTGAGCCGCAGCTCGAGCGACGTGATGCCCGACAACGGCAAGCCGGTGTCGAAGTTGAGCAAGGCCTGGCTCGGCACGTACAGCGACGACAACCAACCGTTCGACTGCCCCACGAACGCCGCTCCATCGGGGGACACATAGGGCAGGGCCGAGGTCGAGGTGCCGCTGGGCGTCAGGTAGGTCGGGGCGACGAACGCGAGCTGGTCCACATAGAAGGGATCCGACGGGTTGAGCTGGTTCTTGAAGGGGGACGGGCCGAACACGGGATCGTCGTTATTGAGATTGGTCCCGCTGCTGAACGCTTCGAGCGGCAGCCCGATCCAGGGGCCGGAGTTGTTGAGCCGATAGCTCAGCTGGCCGAGCGAGATCGGCAGCGGCCCGCCCGTGCCCGACGGTGGCAGCAGGAAGTTGTGGGCGATGCTGATCCGGGCGTTCACGGCCGGCCCTTCACCGGTAGTCCCGCTGATCGACGGGCTCGTCAGGTGGTTCGCGGTCGCCGCGTTGATGCCATCGACCCCCATCGCCTTCACGCTCCACCGCGGATCGCTGGTCGAGCCGCTCGAGAAGTAGGTCCAACGAAAGCTCGACGGCACGAACCCCTCATGGGACTTCGTCCAGCTGCCGCTGGTCAGCTGGAAGTCGAAGAGCTGGTCGGCCTTCGCCGCGGTCATCCCGAACGCGACCCAGGCCACGATGGCGACGGCGGTCACGACCCCCCCCGCGGCCGACCGCTGCAACGAGGTCAGCCAGCGGAGCCGGCGGCGGGTCATGCCGAGGAGCAGCACCCCTCCGCCGGCGAGCGCGAGCGCGATCCCGCCCGGCTCGGGGCAGAGCAGCACGCCGTCGATCTGGACCCTGTTGATCTCCCAATTGATCTGCGCGGGATCGAGATCGACCAACGGCCCCATCAGGAACCGAAACCGTATTTCATCGCCGGGAGCGATTGGATACGAGGTCGGCGAGGGGGGAATGCTGAAGTCGAGCGTGAACTGGCTGTCCTGATGGTCTCCTACATCGAACTTGACTGTCTTCCCGACCCACGCATCGACGTCGTGCGGCGCCCCCGCCGACGGGATCGAGGTCGTCACGATGAAGGGAGAACCGGTCGGCAGATACGACGGCGGGATCTTGCCCGACGTCGCGAGGAAGTCGGCAGTGCGGATGCCGAGCCAGTCCCCGTTGTTGATCTGGTACTGCACCTGGCCGAGCCCCGTCGGGTTCTCCGCAGTGCCGAAATCGAACCGATGGCGGATGTCCATGCGGACGTATTCGCCGTCGACGTCATCGACGACGAAGCACGGGCTCACGAGATAGGTGCCCGAGCCCGCAGGGTCGTTGCCCCGCCGGGAGTGCCACCCCCCTTCGTTGACGCTCGCCCCTCCCGTCCATTCCCACGGCTGCGCCGTGGGGGTCGTCCCGCTCACCACGGTCCATTCACCGTCGTTGGCGTTGAAGTTGTAGAGCACGTTCCCCGCGTGAGAGGGCGCGGCGACCGCCATCAGGATCGCCACCATCGGGCCGAAGACGAATCGGGCAAAGCACATGGCCTGCCTCCTCGATCTGAAAGACTCCGTCGCGGCATCCCTGCTCCCTCACCCGCGCCGGCGTGGCTGTCGGCGCAACAAAAAAGGCCGCCGTGGGGGAACGCTTGGGTCGTTCCGCCACGTCGGCCTACGCTGCGCCGGGTCCCCGCGACGCTGTCGCAGCGACCCAGCCACTCGTCTTCCGAGATGGTCGTCGGTGGGGCGGTCGCGGGCCTTTCGGCTCTCGACGCCCTCCCGGCACGCCCAACGATTCGCCCGCCGGGCCGCGGAAGTCAAGCGATCCGGAATCGGCGGGCTTGTAATCGGGGCCGGACGAACGTTGAATCGGGGATGAATCCGGGCTTTTTCCAGCATTCGAGGAGCCATCACGTGGCAAGGACACGCAGCGAATCGGCGGCCAAGACATCCACGCAGGCGATCGACATCGAGGGGCTCGGGGTCTTCTACCTCGGCCGCAAGGTGGACACCGCCACCGGCGAGCCGACGGCCGAGCCGTTGCTCTTCGACTCGCGGCGGCTCACGACCCACGCCGTCTGCGTCGGCATGACCGGCAGCGGCAAGACGGGACTGTTGCTCGGCCTCGTGGAGGAGGCGGCGATCGACCGCATTCCGACGGTGCTCATCGACCCCAAGGGGGATCTCGCGAACGTGCTGCTCACGTTTCCCGATCTCGCGGCGTCGGATTTCCGCCCCTGGATCGAGGAGGGGGCGGCCGAGCGGGAAGGACTCTCGCCCGACGCCTTCGCCGACCGCACGGCGAAAAAATGGGCCGATGGTCTCGCGGCGAGCGGACAGTCTCCCGACAGGATCCGCCGTCTCCGCGAGTCGGTCGACATGGCCGTCTACACGCCGGGCAGCCGCGCGGGCCGACCGCTGGCGATGCTCCAGAGCCTCGACCCGCCACCGGCCGCCGTGATGGACGACCCGGAACTCCGCCGCGAGCGGATCGAGTCGGTCGTCGCCGGGATCCTGGCGCTTGCGGGCATCGAAGGGGAGCCCGCGCAGAGCCGCGAGCACGTGCTCCTTTCGGCGATCCTCGAATCGCTCTGGAAGAGCGGGCAGAAGGTCGATTTCGGCACGCTCGTCCGCGCGATCCCGACGCCGCCGATCGATCGGGTCGGCTTCCTCGAGCTGGAAAACTTCTTTCCGGCGGGCGACCGCTTCCAGCTGGCCAGCCGCCTCAACACGGTCGCCGCCTCGCCCGGATTCGAGGCCTGGCTCGACGGGGAGCCGCTCGATTTCGGCAGGCTGCTCTGGACGGCCGAAGGGAAGCCCCGCGTGAGCGTCGTCTCGATCGCCCACCTCCCCGACGCGCAGCGGATGGCGTTCGTGACGCTCCTCGCCGGACAGGCCGTCGCCTGGATGCGGTCGCAGCCCGGGACGTCGTCGCTCAAGGCGATCTTCCTCATGGACGAGGTGTTCGGCTACCTGCCGCCGACGGCCAACCCGCCGAGCAAGGGGCCGATCATGACGCTCATGAAGCAGGCCCGCGCCTTCGGGCTCGGGGTCGTGCTCGCGACGCAGAATCCGGTCGACCTCGACTACAAGGGGCTCTCCAACGCGGGCACCTGGTTTCTCGGCCGCCTGCAGACGGCCCGCGACAAGGCGCGGGTGCTCGACGGCCTGGAGGGGGCCGCGACCGGATCCGGCCGGTCGTTCGACCGCGCGAGGCTCGACCGCATCCTCTCGGGCCTCTCGCAGCGGCGGTTCCTGCTCCACTCCGTGCACGACGACGAGGAGACGGTCTTCCAGACGCGGTGGACGATGGCCTACCTGCGGGGGCCGCTGGTGCGGGAGGAGCTTCGCCGGCTCACGGAAGGCGCCGGGACGCCCCCCGTCAGCTCGCCCCGCGCGGAGGCGGAACTGCCGCTCGATGCGTCGGGCTACCGGATCGCGGCGGGGCCGAGGCCGATCCTGCCGCCGGGCGTGCGGGAGGTTTTTCTGGCTCCTGACGCTCCCGCCGCGGCCGGTCGCAGCCTCCACTACCGTCCTGCCGTGCTCGGCAAGGCCCGCGTTCGCTACGGCCGCACCGGCGGCCGCTACGACTTCGACCGCGAGGTGATCCTCATGGCGGCGGCGGGCGAATCGCTCGGCGAATCGTTCTGGGACTCCGCGAAGCCGTTCGCCGATCCGCCGGAGATCGAGCCGGCCCCCCGGCCCGGCTCGTTCGCCTCGCTGCCCGGGCCGCTTGCCGGGCCGAAGGGCTACCAGGCGCTCGCCGCCTCGCTCAAGAGCTTCCTCGGCCGCACGAGCACGATCACGCTCTGGCACGCCCCGTCGATCGACGAGTCGAGCCGTCCGGGCGAGTCGCAGGCCGAGTTCCGCGTCCGCATCTCGCAGAAGCTCAAGGAGGCCCGCGACGAGGCGCTCGCCGACGTCCGCCAGCGGCATGCGTCGAAGCTGGCGTCGCTCGAGGAGCGGATCGCACGGGCGCGGCACAAGCTCGAGAAGGAGAAGGCGCAGGCCAAGGACAACACGATGCAGACCTACGTCTCGATCGGCTCGGCCGTGCTCTCGGCGCTGCTCGGCCGCAAGATCGCAAGCTCCACGACGATCGGCAAGGCGGCCACGTCGATGCGGACCGCGAGCAGGTCGGCGAGACAGCAGGCGGAGGTCGCCCACGCCGAAGAGGGCCTGTCGGCCCTCGAGGCGAAGCGGGACGAGCTCGAGAGCGAGATCGCCGACGAGCTCGACCGGATCCGCCTCGACACGGCCCCCGACCGGGCCACGCTCGAGGAGATCGTGATCCCGGCGAAGAAGTCGGAGATCACGGTCGACGACGTCGTGCTCGCGTGGGTGCCGCACTGACCGCGTCCCGCGTCGTGCTCGCGCACGGGCTCAACATCCACGCCTCGGAGGAGCTCATCTGACGCTCGCCCCCGGCGGCACCCGGATCGCCAGCCGCAGGGCCTCGATCGCCCTCGAGTGAATCCGCGACACGGTCCCCTCGCAGACTCCCATGTGCCGCGCGATCGTCGCCTGGCTCTCGCCCTCGAGGAGCATCTCGATGACGAGCCTCGACCGGCCGTCGAGCGATTCGATGGCGAGGCGAACATCGTCGTCGAGCCGCCCGCCATCCGGCGGAGGGCTTGCCTCGATGCTCCGCACCATGCCGGCGTGTTCCGGGGCGAGCTGGGAGAAGAGCCGCGTGCGCCGGGTGCGGCGGAACGTCGCGCGGGCGATGTCCCGGGCCCGCTCCTGCGCGAGCCACCGGACGAAGCCGATCCCCGCGTCGCCCCGTCGTGTCACGGTGTCGGCCGCAGGCCGGAAGGCCGCTACCCTGCGATCTCGCGCCGACGAACCGTGCAGCCGCCGCAGATGGTCGAACACCTTCGACATCGCGTCGTCAATCGCGGCTGGATCCTGGATGCCGGCCGATCGGAGCACGTGACGGGCCACGCTCTCCGCAAGCGGGCAAATCGCCTTGAAGAGTTCCTCGAGCGTTCGCTCGTCGCCCATCGACTGCCACTCGAGCAGAAGTCGCTCGATGGCAGCAGATTTACGCGTCGGCCCCATACCTCCCAGCCTCCGACTGCCGGGCCCGTTCTTCCCGAAGAACGAACCGGCCATCACCCCGATGACGCAGCGTCATCATCGCACGGGGCTGGGCACGGTAGGTCAGGCTCGATCGTTCGAAAAACCCGGTTCGTGGCGAAAAATTTTTCGGCGCAAGACGATCGACTCGGACGGCGCATCAAATCCAGGCGGCTTGGCGGTCGAAGGGGCCTTCGGGCTCACGGTCAGTTCAGCTCATCGATTCAGCTCATCGATTCAGCTCATCGACGGAGGCGTCCCCATGCCCCTGAACGTGCAGTGCTACGCGCGGCTGCTGGCCGAGCAGGGCCTGAAACACCACCTCGACGCGGAGGAAGGCGTTCTCCGCATCGTCCTCGTCACCCGGGCCTACCGCAACGCGCGCGGCGAGAAGCTCCTCATTCTGACGGTCGATGCGCCAGACGATGGTGATCGGCTTCGAGCGAGGATCGCCTTCGCCTTCCCGCCCGGCGACGACCCGGCCCGGCTCTGCCTGCTTCTCTGCAGGCTCACGGCCGAAACGCCGCTCGTCGCCGTCGAGTTCGAAGCTGAGCGGGAAGACCTCGCGCTCGTCGCGGAGATGCCCGTGCTTGACGGATCGGTCACGGCAGGGCAGCTCCTCGCCCTCATCGACGGCCTCGTGGTGGCGGCGGAGGAGTGGCAGCTCGTCATGGACGCTCATCCGTCGATGCGTTCCATCGACCAACGGGGCCGACGGGTTGGATGACCCGCCAGATCGCGACGCCGGGAAACGGCGGGCCGCTGACCAAGGGTGCCGAGCAGCGGGCGTATTCTTTGCGGGCCTCGTTCGCCCTCTCATGGCGGGGCAACGACGGGTGATCGGTATCTTGCGAGAGAGATCTTCGATTTCGCAGGATCCGATCCGGCTGGGGCGATCGCGAAACGGGCTGTGGGGGCCCCGAGGTCGCCGTCCCAGAAGGCTCCCTCAAACACAGGGTGATCCATTCAACTCAGGCACGGCAGCATGGCAAAGAAGTTCTCGAGGCATGAACAGTTCCTTCGCATTTTCTCCCTGCTCGAGATTCTTTCCGCGTCCAATGCACCGCTCTCCGACGACGTGCTCATCGCGACCCTCCGTGACAGGCTCGGCCTCTCGAAGCTGTCGTCGCGGACGCTGCGGCGGGACTGCGATTTTCTCACCTCCTGCGGCTACCCGATCGACCACGTGCCCCTGCCGCGGGAGCGGAAGTACGGCTGGAAGCTCTGCCTCGACGCGCCGATCATGAAGAAACTCCTGGCCGAGCCGCTGACGCTCCTCGAATTGAGCGCGTTCCAGCTCGCACGTTCCCACCTCAGGCCCTACGAGGGAACGCCGCTCTGGACCGGGATCGAGATGCTTCGCAGCCGGTTCGAGAAGTGCGTGCCGGCGATGCTGAAGAAGCAGGTCGAGGAGCAACTCGCGGCCTTCCGGGTCGAGGTCGATTCCTCGAAGCGGTACGCAAGCCGGCCGAGGCTCGTCTCCTCGCTCGCCTCGGCGGTCGTCGCCTGCCGGCTGATCGATGTCGAGCACCGCGACGATGGCGGGCGAGCCACGGCCGACAACGGCTTCCAGCCACACCTGCTGCTCGTCGAGCATCAACAGATCCATCTCTTCGGGTATTCGCATGACGGCGTCGCGAAGCTCCTGCCCATCGAGCGGATCCGCACCGCCCGGCTCCAGGACGGCAGCTTCCAGCCCAACGGCAACGCCGAACACGACCTGCAACGCTGCCGCAACGAATTGGGTGGCGACCGGTAACCTGCCGGCGGAGGGTGGCGTCAGGGGACGGCCGCGTCGGCCTGCCGGACGTACTTGTGGCACTGAACGCACTTCAGGGTGACCTCCATCCAGGCCAGGGCGGCGGCGTCGAGGTTTTCGTCGCGGGCGGCGGTCCGGAGCGACTCGCACGAACGCCGGAAGTCGGCGCTCTGTCGTGCGTACTCTTCCGTGAGAAGCACCTCCCAGGTGGAGGCCTGACTGGCGAGCGCCAGGTCGTGCGCCGCGCGGTAGATGGCCTGGTAGTCCTCCATCGCAAGCCCCTCGAGCACGTGCCGCGAGTGGTCGAGCTTCGCCCGCATGAAGACGGCGACGTCGTCGGGCTTGATTGCGGGCGGACGTTCGTCGGCTCCGTTCCCGGCAGGAGCCTCCTGCCCTCGCTGACCGACGCCTGCCCCGCCGACGCCTGCCCCGCCGACGCCTGCCCCGCCGACGCTTGCCCCGCCGATGCTTGTCTCACCGATGTTGACCTCGCCGACCGACTGCCCGCCGTCATCCTGCCTTGCCGTCCCCGACGTCCGAAACAGGGCGAACGCGGCGATCGCGACGAGCGTGAGGCCGACGATCGCCTCCAGCGGAATCTTCTTTGCTTGACCGGTCACGGCCGAGGTCCTTTCTAGACGCTAATCGACGAGGCCCAAATCCTCATTGTAGCCTTCCTGCACGACGGAGTTCTCGTTCCGTTCGTGAGTCACAAGGTGGCCTGCAAAACGGCCGAAGCCTTCGCCGCACGACCGCCATGCCTCCGGCGGCATCGACGTCGTCGGCACCGACTCGATCAAGGCATCGATCTCCGCGAGCAAGCGTGGATGTTCTGCGAGGATGCCGGCGACCGCCTTCGAGAGCCGCGGCACTCTCGCGACGGACTCCTCGAGGAAGCCTCCCGCCTCTTCCTTGGCGAAGTGGTCGGCGAGATGGTGACGAAGCGTATTGAGCGCCGAGACGAGGTCGTCGCCGGAGACGTCGGGCGAGCCCTCCCCCTTCTCGAGCAGGCACCGCACGGCGGCGATCGCGGCGTGGAGTTCACGGTGTTCACCGAGCACGTGCCCGAGGATCACGGGATCGGAACGGTCGGTCGCCTTCATGGGAAAACCCGTCGATCTTTCCGGATTCGGACTCCGACGTCGGAATCCGCTATAACACTGCCCGTCGTCGCCTGCCCTGCGCTACCAATGTGGCCCGCGAAGTCCCGTCCGACAAGCCTCCCCCGAACGAGTCTTTCCACCATGCGTCATTTCGCGATGTCCTCCCGCCTGGCCCTCGCGGCCGCGGTGCTGCCGCTGCCCTGGACACATTGGCAAAACGACGCCGCCGCCCAGCAGGTGGCGGTGGAGGAGTTCAGGCTCGACAACGGCATGAAGTTTCTCCTCGTGCCCCGCGACGACCAGCCCAACGTGGTGAGCGCCGGCTGGGTGGCGAAGGTGGGGAGCGTGAACGAGCGGCCGGGCATCACCGGCATCAGCCACTTCTTCGAGCACATGATGTTCAAGGGCACCGACACGATCGGAACCCGCGATTCGGAGAAGGACGCCCGCTACCGCGCCGCCCAGAAGTCGGTCCGCGACGAGATCAACCGGCTCGTCTGGACCGTCCAGTACGAGCGGTTCTTCCGCGGCGAGATCGACGACCCGTGGAACCCCGCCAACGACACGCAGGAACTGCGGGTGCTCCGCGGGAAACTCGACTCGCTCGTGAAGGCCCAGCAGGGGCGGGGTGAGGGGGGCGCCGCCGCGGCGACGATCGTGAAGGACGAGTTCGACCAGGTCTACACGAAGGCGGGCGGCAGCGGCATGAATGCCTTCACGAGCCACGACCTCACCTGCTACTTCATCACGATCCCGTCCAACAAGCTGGAGCTGTGGGCGTGGATGGAGAGCGATCGGCTCCACGACAGCGTCTTCCGGGAGTTCTATTCGGAACGTGACGTCGTCCACGAGGAGCGGCGGCTGCGGACGGAGAGCACGCCGACCGGCCGGTTCGAGGAGCAGTTCGACGCCATGTTCTGGATGGCCAGCGGCTACGCATGGCCGGTCATCGGCTGGCCGAGCGATCTCAACAGCTACAGCTTCGAGCAGGCGATGGACTACTGGAACGTCTACTACCGCCCCGGGAACCTGTTCGGCGTCGTGGTCGGAGACTTCGACCCGGCCGAGGCGAAGAAGCAGATCACGAAATACTTCTCCCGCCTCACCCCGGGCAAGAAGTCCCCGCCGCCGGTCGTCACGATCGAGATCGACCAGACGGCCGAACAGCGGATGAACGCCTCGGGCGACGTGCCGCCCTCGGTCGAGATCCGCTACCATACCGTGCCGGCCGGCCACGCCGACAGCTATCCGCTCGACATGCTCGCCGAGGTGCTCAACGACCGCACCGGACGGCTCTACAAGGGGCTCGTCGAGGGCCGTCAGATCGCATCCTCCGCGGGTTCGTCGTCCGACACCCGGAAATACGCCGGGCTCTTCTCCTTCTCGGCACAGACCCGCGGTGACGCCGACCCGGCGGATCTCGAGAAGGCCTGGTACGAGGAGCTCGCGAAGCTCCAGGCCGAGGAGGTTCCCGAGAAGGAGCTGCGGAAGGTGAAGAACCGCGTCGCGGCGAACAACTACCGCCGCCTGCAGAACAACATGTCGCTCCTGATCCAGCTGGCCTTCGCCGAGGCGCTGCTCGACTGGCGGGAGATCAACGACGCCCCGAAGAAGTACGAGGCCGTCACCGCGGCCGAGATCAAGCGGGTCGCGGAGAAATACTTCTCGCCGACGAATCGCAGCGTGGCGATCTACCGCCGCGGCAAATAAGACCGAAAGGAACCCGCATGAACGCCCGCACGATCGTCGTCATCCTCGCCCTGGCCCTCGTGGCGGTCCTCGCCCTCGTGCCTCGCCCCGTACGCCGCGAGCCTGCGGGCCACGATGGAGCGGCGCAAGACGCAGCGGCCCAACTGGCCGCGGGCGGGAGGGCGTCCGCGGGAGGCAGGCCCGTCGAGAGCGGGCTGCCGGCGAGGCCCGAGTCGATCCGCTTTTCGCCGCTCACGTTCGAGCCGCCCGCGGCCGCCGACTTCCGCCATCAACTGCCAGACGGCACCGTCGTCTACCTCGCCCCGTCGCACGAGTTTCCGCTCGTGAACGTCTCGATGACCTTCAAGGGAGGGTCGTCGCTCGATCCGGTGGAGGTCCCCGGCCTCGCTGGCATGACGGCCACGATGGTCCGCGAGGGTGGAACGAAATCGAAGCCGGCCGCCGAGGTCGATGAGACGCTCGACTTCCTCGCGACGCAGGCGGGCGTTTCGGCCGGAGACACGTTCACGACGGCCACGATGAACTGCCTTGCGAGCACGTTCGACGAGAGCCTCGCCCTGTTCCTCGACATGCTTCGGAATCCGGGCTTCGACGACGGAAGGCTCGCCACGGCGAAGGCCCGCGCCATCGAGGGGCTCAAGCAGCGAAACGACGACGCCTCCTCGATCCTCGGCCGCGAGTGGAAGCGATTGCTCTACGGCGAAGGCCACTTCGAGGCGAGCGAGCCGACCGCCGCGACGGTCGCGGCGATCACGAAGGAGAAGCTCGACGGTCTCCATCGCCGGATCTTTCACCCGGGCAACGTGATCGTGGCGGTGTCGGGCGACTTCGAGCCGAAGGAGATGCTCGCGAAGCTGGAGAAGGCGCTGGCCGGCTGGGAGAGGAGCGGCGTCGCCCCGGATCCCGTGTCGCCGACGGTGGCGATCGAGCCGGGGCTCTACCACGTGCCGAAGAAGATCCCGCAGGGGAAGGTGGCGATCGGCGGCCGCTCGATCACCCGCGACGATCCCGACGCGATCCCGCTCCTCCTGCTCAACGACATTCTCGGCGGCGGCGGCTTCACGAGCCGGATCATGCAGCAGGTGCGGAGCAACGAGGGGCTCGCCTACTCGGCCAATTCCAGGCTCGTGCCGAAGGTCGACTACCCAGGCGAATTCCGCGCCGGGTTCGAGAGCAAGAACCCGACGGTGGCCCTGGCGACGAAGATCGTGGTCGATCAGATCGCGAAGGTCCGTGAGGACCTCGTGACCGAGGAGGAGCTGGAGACGTCGAAGCAGAGCATGATCGAGACGTTCCCGAGACAGTTCGAGAGCAAGCCGCAGCTGTTGCGGGTGCTCGTGACCGACGAGTGGACGAAGCGACCGAAGGACTTCTGGAAGACCTTCCGCGACAAGGTGAAGGCGGTCACGCGGGAGGACCTTCGCCGCGTCGCCCGGGAGCACCTCGACCCGGCGAAGATGGCGATCCTCGTCGTCGGCGACTGGGACGAGATCGCCCCCGGCGACCTGGAAAAGCGGGCGAGCATGGGGGAATTCTTCGGCGGGAAGGTGAAGCACCTGCCGCTTCGCGACCCGCTCACGCTCGAGCCGCTACCGTCGCCCTGACGGGCCGCTGCAGGCTGTGTTCAAGACACGGCCCCCCCAAGCACGCAAGCCCGACGCACACGCAA
>DHLZ01000310.1:2356-2498 GCA_002405515.1 Planctomycetaceae bacterium UBA4655 | reverse complement strand
GAGCATGATCGAGACGTTCCCGCGACAGTTCGAGAGCAAGCCGCAACTGTTGCGGGTTCTCGTGACCGACGAGTGGACGAAGCGACCGAAGGACTTCTGGAAGACCTTCCGCGACAAGGTGAAGGCGGTCACGCGGGAGGAC
>DHLZ01000310.1:0-2350 GCA_002405515.1 Planctomycetaceae bacterium UBA4655 | reverse complement strand
CGCGAGCCGAGAGGGGCGTTGATGAAGCCCCGTGCGTTGACCCCCGGTCACACATCCCCCCGCACGACACCGCAAGCCCGACGCACACGGAGCCCGACGCACACGGAAGCCCGAGGCGCGAGCCGAGAGGGGCGGCACGTTCGAGCGAAAAGATGGGTTGTTTGGCAAGAAAGCGATGTACGAGGGCGTTGAGAGAGACGCGACGTCGCCCTTCTGCGCATCGTCAAACTCCCTCTCGGCTCGCGCCTCGGGCTTCCGTACAAGTTCGTCAGGCTGAGTTCGCTGCGGAAAATGTCGGCCGTTGCTTGCTCCCGATAGCAAAGCAGCCCACCGAAACCTTTTCGCCCGGTTGCCGTTGAAGGCTGTTGTCCCCCTTTTTTTAGGAGCCACCTGCCATGAAACACCTCGCCAGGATTCCGCTGTCGGCCGCTTCGGCTCTCGCCGTCGGCCTCGTCTCCCTCGCCCTCGCGTCGAACGCCACGGCCCAGCCGGAGGTCGGTCCGCCGCCCGGGCCGCCGCCCCATGACGGCCCCCGGCCCCCGCATGGCCCCCACCACCCGCCGCACGACCCGCTTCGCCGCGCGCTCGATGCCAATGGCGACCATGTGATCTCGAGCGAGGAGATCGCAAACGCGGCGACCGCGCTCAAGGCGCTCGACAAGAACGGCGACGGAAAGCTCGACCGTGAGGAGATGCGGCCCGAGATGCCGCCCTGGATGCATCGCCGACCGGGACCGCCCGAGGGCCGCGGTGAGTTCCGCGGGGCCCCCGGACCGGACGGGCCGCGAGGGGAAGGACCGAAGCCGGAGAAGTTCGTGGACCGTCTCATGGAGTTCGACGCCGACTCCGACGGCAAGCTGGATCGCTCCGAGCTCATGGTCGCCGCGGAGAAGATGGCCGCGAGGCGACGGGATTTCCAGGAGAAGATGGGCCGGTGGACGGGCGACCGCCGGCGGCCCGCCCCGCCTGCGCCGTAGTGGTTGGTTTGAACGGAAGTCCGGTTTGCGCGCTGTCCGTTTTAAGCGGAAGCCCGAGGCGCAAGCCGAGAGGGCGTTGGACGTACCATCAAATCGCGGGGCTTTCCTCAACTCCCCTCGGCTTGCGACTCGGGCTTCCGGGAATTTTCAACAAACCGTCTGCAGGGAAACTCGCGCCTCGGGCTTCCGTATCGGGCGGGCGGCTGGCATGATCGGTGGATGGATTCCGTCGATCATCCGCTGCCGCCGCGGCCCGCCGAGGCCCACGCCCTTGGCGTGGCGATCGAGGAACTTCCCGCGATCTCCGGCTGCAACCCCGCCGGCCCGCGGATCGTCACCACGACGCTCGGCCGGGCGCAGGTGGCCGCGACCCTGGCCGCCGCGCAGCCGGCGGCGGAGATCGTCTGCTGGTTTCTCGACCGCTACCGGCTCGAGCGGGCGGCCGAGGCGGTCGCCGGGACCGCGGCCGCGGCCTCGCTCGTCTGCAGCCCCGACCTGCCGGCCGGCCCGTGGGATCTCGCGGTCGTGCCGCTCGCGAAGGACGGCGAGGCCGAGCTCTCCCGGGAGATCCTCCAGTCGGCCCTCGTGAACCTCCGGATCGGCGGCAGGCTCGTGACCGCGATCGACAACCCCCGCGACACCTGGCTCCGCGAGCAGCTCGCGGACACGGGCGAGCGGGTCCGCGTCAGGCCATCGACCGCGGAGAAGCCCGACACGGTCGCCTACGTCGTCGAGAAGACTCGGGAGCCCGTGAAGATCCGCGACTTCTCCTGCGAGATCGTGTTTCGCGACCGCGAGCGGCTCCTGAGGGCGTTCACGCGGCCGGGCGTCTTCGCCCATCGGCGGATCGACCCCGGCGCTCGGCATCTGCTCAACGCGGTCGATCTCGCCCCGGAGACGCGGGTGCTCGATGTCGGCTGCGGGTCGGGCTGCGTCGCGATCGGGATGGCGGCCCGGGACCCGACCGTGAAGGTGCATGCCTTCGACTCGTCCGCCCGAGCGGTCGAGTGCACGCGTCGCGGCGCCGAGGCCAACGATCTGTCGAACCTGACCGTGGCGCTCGAGGCGTCGGGCGACGTGCCCAATCCGGGCGAGTGGGATCTCGCGCTGGCCAACCCGCCCTACTACGCCGACTTCCGGATCGCGGAGGCGTTCGTCGATTCGGCCTGGCGGGCCCTCGCGCCGGGCGGGACGTTGCTCGTCGTCACGAAGCAGCCCACGTGGTATCTCGAGCATCTCCCAGCCCGCTGGAGCGACGTGCAGCGGGAGATCGTGAAGACCTACCACCTCGTCGAGGCGGTCCGGCCGTCATAGGCCAACGCACACGCCCGTACGCATCCCCCACGGAAGCCCGCACGGAAGCCCGAGGCGCA
>DHLZ01000309.1 GCA_002405515.1 Planctomycetaceae bacterium UBA4655 | reverse complement strand
CAGTCACCTCCGAGAGAGCGGAGGTCATGGCGTGCTCCGATCCGCGAAGCGGATTGGTCGCGCTGCTAACGTCCGGCTAGGGTCGGGGTCGCTCGAAGGAAACGGGCAGCCCCTAGCCACGCAAGACGTAGATCCATCCGCACTGCACTCGCCGTGCCGAACAGGATTGGCTTGCGGGTGTCGAACGGCGAGACAGGCGGCAAACGGGAGAACCTGAGGCGACGCTGAGGATTGCGGCAAACGCGTTTCAGCCGATTTTTCCCATGAATCCGGCACTCCCAGCCGATACCAGCAGAGTCACGGGAGGGGGGGATTCATGACGACGAACGCGTACATCATTCATCTCGAGCGGGCGGTTTCGCGCCGGCCGCAGGCGGTTTTGCTCGGGCAGTCTCTTCCTTTCCCAGCGGAACTGCTGCCCGCGATCGACGGCAAGGCCATGAGCCACGAGGCGATCACGACGGCCTTCCGGCGGGGACTCCACTCGCCGAAATACCCGTTTGATCTGCTCGCCAGCGAAGTTGGCTGCTTCCTCTCGCACCGCAGGGCGTGGCAGTCGATCCTCGACGACGGCATCGACGCGGGGCTGATCGTGGAGGATGACGTCGCCATCGCCTCTCCGGAATTCAACGCGGTGGTCCGGGCCGCCGCCTCCGCGATCCAGCCCGACGAGGTGATCCGCTTCCCGCTCCGCGAGCGGGGAGAAAGCCGCATCGTCGCGAGGACGCTCGGCGGCGTGCAATTCCTCGAGCCGAGGCTCCCGGGCCTGGGCATGCAGATGCAGCTCGTCGGCCGAGAAGCCGCGAGGAGACTCCTCGACGCCAGCCGCACGTTCGACCGGCCCGTCGATTCCTTCCTGCAGATGCAGTGGGTCCACGGCTCGAGGGTGCTCTCCGCCCGGCCCGTCGTGATTCGCGAGATCGACGCCATGCTCGGCGGAACCGTGATCCAGAACAAGCAGATGGGATTCGTCGAAAAGGCGTATCACGAGCTTCAGCGGCCGTTCCTGCGGTTCGCCGTCCGCTCCGCCAACGAGACGTGGCGTCGCCGCGCCGCCTGACTGGCATGGCGGCCCGCGCCGCCGGTATGCTGCGGGCATGACCACAACGTTCCGCCTCGCCATCGCCTTCTGGCTCGCGGCCCTTTCTCCCACCCTCGCCCGGTCCGCCGAAACCGCTTCGCTCCAGGGGCCCAAGCGATTCGAAGGCTGGCAGGGGATGCGGGTGATCCCGCTCGACGGCAAGGCGGAGCGGCTCGCCATCGCCGACCTCGGCCACGACGGCCGTGACGACGTGATCGTGGTGAACCCGAGGCAGGCCAGGATCGACCTCTACCGCTGGCTGCCTAAAGAGGAGCGCCGCCGCGTGGACGCGGGCGACACCGATCGCCCCAACGAACTTCCCCTCGCTCCCGACTGGTCGCACGGCGAGATCGCGATCGACGAGCTGCCGGTCGATGCCGTTCCCCACGACCTCGACGGCGACGGCCGCCCCGAGTTGCTCGTTCTGACGACTCCGTCCAACCGGGTCGCGATCTACTCGCAGGCCCCCGACAAGAAGCCCGACGCAAAGGCGGCGTGGAAGAAGACGGGCGAGTGGAACATGCTCGCGGGCACCCCAACCGGCAAGGACGGCTGCCTGCTCGTCCGCGATATGCCTGGCGGCGATAAGGGGGGGCCCGGCGCCGATAAGGGAGGGCCCGGCGGCGGGCACGAACTGCTCGTCGGCTACGAGCAGGGCATCCAGCAGCTGCCGCTCACCCGCGGCTCGCGGCCGCGATGGCTCTCGCCCCGGGAGAACCGCGGCCGGCTCGACTGGCATCTCGCCGACCTCGATGGCGACGGGCTTCGCGACCTCGTCGAGTGGTCGAACGTCGCGAGGCAGGTTCTCCGCTGGTATCGCTGCGACTCCGACGGGAGCCTGCTGCCCGCGCAGACGATCCACGACCAGGGCCTCGACGGCTTCCAGTCGGCTGCCCCGCCGGCGTCAGGCGACGGCTCGAAGGCCGACCTCTTCCTGCTCGGCGGCAGCGACAAGGGGGTGCTCCGCCGCCATCAGCTCGTCCGCGGCGAGCCCTCGTTGATCGGCCGCCAGGACGCGTTGCCGATTCCCTCCGCCCTGAAGCGGACGTGGTGCGGGATCGAGATCGGCGGACGTCCGGCCGTCGTCGCGATCGACTCGTCCCAGCCGAGGCTCCGGCTCCACCGGCTCGGCGACTCGGGCTGGCTGGCCGAGGAGAGCTTTCCGACGATCGGCGGCATCCGCGGGCTTGCGGCGCCGACCGCCGACAAGGGGCTCCTGCTCGTCTGGACGAAGGATGCCGCCGACCTCCACCGCTGCCGGTGGGAAAACGGCCGGCTCACCTATCCCCAGCCATGGCCGCAGGAGGGCAAGGACCGGAAGATTCTCGCGCTCGACGCCGTGGGCAGCACCGTCTGGTGGGCTCAGCGAATCGGCAACGATGTCGACCTCTTTGTCTGGCCGGCTGCCCGTCCGGAGCCGTTGAAGACCCGGTTTCCGGAACTCGGTGCCAAGGTCGATCAGGTCGTCTGGCTCGGCGGCGACACCCTGCTCGTGCAGGACGCCTACGCGGCGGGGGGCAGGCTCGCGAAGCTCGTCGACGGCAAGTCGGTCGTCACGACGCCGTCGCTTTTGGCGAAGGTCGATCTCTCGGAATACCTCCTTCTCCCGGCGGGCGACGAGTTCCGCAAGGCGCGTCTCACCGACGGCGTCATCCAGTGGCTCGGAGACGATCTCCACCCGGTCGATCAGGTGATGCTCACCGAAGGGCAGAAGATCGGCTCCTACCTCCCGGTCTCCGTGACGGGGCCGGCCTCCGCAAAGCAGCCCGGCTCCGCGAAGGAAGCATGGGCCCTCGAGCAGGGAGGCGGCTTCGTCCACAGGCTCACCGCGGACGATTCCGGCGTCATGCGAGTCGTCGAGAGCGTGAAGCCGCCGGCCGGCGCGGCGCTCCGCGGCGATCCGGTGCTCGGGATGGTGCTCGTCGATCAGGAGAGGATCGTCAGGCTCGCCGATGGGAGCCCCTGGGAGCTCAAGCTGCTCGAGAGCATCGACGGCCGGGTCGGCCGGCCCAGCGGGGTGAGAGAGGCGACGATCCACCGCATCATCTGCACGGACCTGGATGGTGACGGCGGCGACGACATCGCCCTCTGCGACGACCGCAAGCACGAACTCACGGCGATGCTTCGTGTCGCCGAGGGGCTGCGGAGGGCGGTGAGCTGGAAGGTGTTCGAGGACCGGAAATATCCGTACGACGGCGGCGAGTCGAAGGAGACCGTGGCGGAGCCGCGGCGGATCGCGGGGCTCGACGCCGACGGCGACGGCCGCCGCGACCTGGTCTTGGTGAGCCAGGATCGGCTCGTCGTGTATCTCGGCAAGGACGAGGAGGGGCCATGAAACGATCCGTGTCGATCCGATGCCAGGCCTCGATGCGGTTGCCGGGGGGGCCGTTGCTGTGGGGGATCCTGGCGTGGACCCTCGCCGCGACCGGCTCGCCGGCGCGTTCGGCCGACGTCGTCACCGTCACGCTCGTCGGCGGCGGCCGCGTGACGGCGCCGCTTTTGCGACAGAACGAGGAGGGAGTCGTGCTCGACCTCGGGTTCGAGGTGCTGCAGATTCCGGCGAAGCGGGTGCTCGACGTCTCGCGGGATGCGAAGAACGAGAAGGCGGCGGGCGGCGAGAACGGCCGCGACATCTTCCGCACCGGCAGGCTCGAGGCCCGTGAGGTGCCCGAGCTCGTGAAGCGGTTCGGCGACGCCGTCGTGCTCGTGCGAAACCCCGGCGGCCTCGGCACGGGCTTCCTCACGAGCCGCGACGGGCATGTCGTGACCAACTACCACGTCGTCGAGAAGCAGACGCGGCTGCAGGTCACGCTCTTCCGCAAGACGGGAACCGGATTCGAGAAGACGGAGCTTCGCAAGGTGAAGATCGTGGCGCTCCAGCCGCTCCGGGATCTTGCGATCCTGCAGCTGGATGCGGAGGAGACGAAAGGCAGGCTGCCCGAGCCGGTCGTGATCAATGATCGCGACGACCTGCGGGTGGGCGACATGGTGTTCGCGATCGGCAACCCGCTCGGCCTCGAACGGAGCGTGACGCAGGGAATCGTCTCGAGCACGACCCGCACGATCGACCAGGTTCGACTCATCCAGACCGACGCCGCGATCAACCCCGGCAACAGCGGCGGCCCGATCTTCAACGCCCGCGGCGAGGTGGTGGCGGTGGCCTGCGCCGGGGCCGCGGTCTTTCAGGGGCTCGCGTTCGGCATCCCGGCCAACGAGCTGATCGATTTCCTGGTCCACCGCGACACGTATCTCTACGACGAGTCGCAGCCGCAAAACGGCGTGACCTACCTCCCGCCCCCCTACCAGCCCGCCGCCACGCCATGACACGCATCACGACGAAAGACGACGATGATGTCTACGGAAGCCCGAGGCGCGAGTTGCCCTGCAGGCGATCGCTGGAAATGCCCGGAAGCCCGAGGCGCGAGCCGAGAGGGGAGTCGAGGTCGCCCCCGCCCGCCGGGTCGTTTGGCGGCGGCTTCACCGACCGCCTGAGGGTTTCCAGCGGCGTGATGGTCTCTCGCAACATGTCGTCAACACTCCTCTCGGCTTGCGCCTCGGGCTTCCGGTTTTTCAATGACTCCGTCTCCAGGGAAATTTGCGCCTCGGGCTTCCGGTTTTTCAGTGACTCCGTCTGCAGGGAAACTTGCGGCTCGGGCTTCCGTTTCCTCGTCGCGGCTCTCCTGGCGGTCGGCGCCGCCGCGGGGGCCGCGGAGCCGCGTCCGAGCTGGGAATGCCTCCCCGAGGAGACGCTCCTCATGGTGCGAGTGCCGGGCGTGAAAGGCTTCCTCGAGGCCGTCGGCTCGCGGACGAAGTTCGGGGCGGTTTTGATGCAGCCGGATCGCCTTCGGAAAATGACGGACCTTGTCCTCAAGCAGATCGGCAAGGACGCCGGCGAAGACGTGCCGGAGATGTTCTCGAAGCAGCTCGGAAAGCACGGGCTCTCGCCCGAGGATCTCGCGGCGGCCGTGTCCGGCGAGTTCGGTGCGGCGGCGATCGCCCGCGGTGCTGGCGGGAATCAGGGGCCTGACGGAAATCAGGGCCGGCCGCTCCTGCTGTTGGTCGGCTGGACGGAGGCGTCGGGGCATGATGCCGCCGAGCGGCTCTTTGCCGGCATCGGTTCGCTCGTCAAGGAGGCGATCGAGGCGACGGGAGACGCCGCCGTCGCGGCGACGCGGACCGACCTCGAGATGGCCGGGCGGCCGACGATCTGGGTGCGGTCGCCGATCATGGCCGAGGAAAAACGGCTCGGCACGACGCACCTGTTCGTCACGCGAATGGACCGCCGCCTGCTCTTCGCCGGCACGATGGCCGTCGCCAGCGGACAGATGCGGATGAACGTCAAGGTGGGGAGCGATGGCGTCGAACTCGAGCCGAAGTTCCCCGATGAGCCGCCATCGCCACAGGAAGTCGAGCGGAATGCGGAGGCGATCGGCGAGCGGGCGCGAGAATCGTTCGAGCGGTTTCTCGTGCGGCACGGCGAGGCCGACGCCCCTTCCCCGCTGGCAGACCTTGTCAAGGCACCGGCGATGCAGGCCTCGCTCCCCTCGGGCGTGCCGCTCGTCGAAGTGATCGCGAACCCGCCGGTGGCGGCGAACCTCCTCGGCAAGGATGCTGCCACGGTCGGGAAGAGACTCGGACCGTTCGGCATCGATGCGGTCGGACCGATCGCGTGGCGTCAGTCGTTCGACGGAGACGTCTGGCGGTCGAACGCGTTCGTGACGCTCCCGGCCCCGCGCCGCGGCCTGGCGAGGCTCCTCGACGAGGAGGCTGCGAAGTCGGAGGTGCCGGCGTTCGTCAGCCGCGAACCGATCGGTTTTCAGCAGGTGTCGCTCGACCTCGGCAAGGCCTACGCGATGCTCCGGGAGGCCGTGCTCGGCGGCGCGGAGCCGCCGCCGGGCAATGCGTTCTCCACGGCCGAGACGCTGGCCTTGTCGATGGCGGGCACCGAGCTTCCCGAGCTGCTGTCGATGCTCGGAACGCGACACTGGCTCGTGAGCTATCCGCCGCGGATCGCCGAGGCCGCCGCATTCGCCCGACGCGTGAAGGCCGCCGGCGGCGACTTGGCCGGCGAAGTGCCACCCAACCCCAGCCCGGCAGGCATCGTGTGGCAGGTGAAGGACGAGAAGCCGTTTGCAAAACTGCTCGAGGTCGCCGGGCAGGCGGGTGGTGGGAAGGTGGTCGAAGAGCAGGGTTTTCGCAGCGTCCGCTTCCCCGCCGGGATCTCGGTGTTCCTCGGACAGGGGCACCTCGTGCTGGCGTTCGGCGACGGCGTCGCGGAGAAGACCCTCGCGGCGATCCGCACCCCTCCGGCCGACGACGCGGCGTTCCGCACGAGCGACACGGTGCGGCGGGCCCGCGAGCTCGTTCCGCCGAGAGCGGGCGGCCTCTACGCCGTCGCCGACAACCGAAAAACGGGCGGCCTCGTCGGATTCATCGTGACGATGCTCGCGGCCTCCTCGCCCGACGACGTCGAGGAAGACCGCCGCGACTTCGTCCGGTCGCTCCAGGCGTTGCTCCCTTCGCCACAGGACATGGAGGGGATGCTCGGGGCCGCGACGGCGGTCTGGTGGGCCGACGACCAGGGCATCGTCATGCAGTCCGCGAGCGAGATGCCGTCGCCCTGACCGGCCCGAGGCGCAAGTTTCCCTGCAGGCGAAGAGGTGCCCCATACGGAAGCCCGAGGCGCAAGTTTCCCTGCAGGCGTTGGGTAGAAATGACCGGAAGCCCGACGCGCAAGTTTCCCTGCAGGCGTTGGATAGAAATGACCGGGAGCCCGACGCGCAAGTTTCCCTGCAGGCGTTGGATAGAAATGACCGGGAGCCCGACGCGCAAG
>DHLZ01000019.1:4010-4250 GCA_002405515.1 Planctomycetaceae bacterium UBA4655 | reverse complement strand
GTGGCCCATCCCCGGCCGGCGGTGCGCGACACCGCCTGGCCCGCGCGGGAACTCGACTGGTTCATCCGCGCGACCCACGAGGCGAAGGGCCTCACGCCCGTGCCGGCGGCGACCCGCGAGGAGTGGCTGCGGCGGGTGACCTTCGACCTCACCGGACTGCCGCCCAGCCCCGAGGAGCTCGACGCGTTCCTCGCCGACAAGTCGTCGGAGGCCTTCGCGACCGTCGTCGAGCGGCTGCTC
>DHLZ01000019.1:0-3803 GCA_002405515.1 Planctomycetaceae bacterium UBA4655 | reverse complement strand
CGACGTCGCCCGCTACACGAACGAACTGAACGGACCGGTCAACCCCTTTGACGAGCCGAACGCGTTCCGCTACCGCGACTGGGTCGTAAATGCGTTCAACGCCGACATGCCCTACGACCAGTTCGTCCGGCTGCAGCTCGCCGGTGACATGCTTACGGAGCCGACGGATGACCTCGTGATGCGGCTTGCCGGCCTCGGCTTCCAAGGGCTCGGCCAAAAATTGACCGCCGCCGCCATGGCGGAGAAGAAGGTCGCCGACGAACTCGACGACCGGGTGGACACCGTCACCCGCGGCTTGCTCGGCCTGACGGTGTCGTGCGCCCGCTGCCACGACCACAAGTTCGACCCGATTCCGACCCGCGACTACTACTCCCTCGCCGCGGCCTACAACGGCGGCGAATGGAACGCGGAACTGCCGCTCGGCAGCCCGGAGCAGGAGCAGGCCCGGAAGGACTGGCTGAATCGCAAGGCGCAGCTCGCCGCAGAGGTCAAAAAGCTCCTCGGCGAAGAGTCCGTCCGGGCTGGGCGACTGGAACTCGCGAAGTTCGCCCCCTACCTGGAGGCGACGTGGCGGGCGGAGGTCCGCGCCGCCCGCAAGCTGCCGCCGGACCTGCCGGCCCTCGCGAAGCGGCACGACCTGGCCCCTGCGATTCTGGAGCGGCTGGTGAAGGCCCTCGGCACGAAGGACTTCGAGGCATCTGGCGACTCGTTCAAGGCCTGGAAGGCGGCGGTGGTGGCGGCGGTTCCGATGGCCGCAGCGGGCGAGGCCGACGCCGACGTCCCGCCGGCGATCGCCGCCGCATCGCAGCAGGCGGCCGCGACGGTGGCGGAGGCCTTCGCGGATCTCGATCGGCTCGGCCGCGAGAAGCAGGAGAAGAAGCCGAAGCCGGCGCCGCTGAAGCCGGAGCACGAACGCGCGGTCAAGTTCCTTCTCACCGGTGACAAATCCATCTTCAGTCTCAAGTCTGACGAAGTCCCGGCGTTCTTCACCGCTGAGGCGAAGCAGCGACACGACACGCTCACCCGCGACCAGGCCGAGCACGCGAAGGCGGAGCCGCCGGAGCCGCCGCGGGCGTTGGGCGTGAAGGGGGGCGGCACGCCGATGAAGATCAACATTCGCGGCAACGTCTACCAGCTCGGCGTGACGGCGCCCCCGGGATTTCTCCAGGTGCTGTCGCGGCCCGCGGCCTCGGGCACCGCCGCCGCGGCGTTCACCCGGCTCGATCTCGCCACCGCCATCGCCAGTCGCGACAACCCGCTCACCGCGCGGGTGTTCGTCAACCGCGTCTGGCACCATCTCTTCGGCCGCGGCCTGGTCGGCACGCTCTCCAACTTCGGCCAGCTCGGCGAGCGGCCCTCGCATCCCGAACTGCTCGACACGCTCGCCGTGCGGTTCATGGAGCACGGCTGGTCGACGAAATGGCTGATTCGCGAGATCACGCTCTCGACCACCTACCGGCTCTCGAGCCGGCCCGACGCCGCCAACCAGCGGCTCGACGGCGACAACCTGCTGCTCTGGCGGATGACGCCCCGACGGCTGGAGTTCGAGGCCTGGCGGGATGCGATGCTGGCCGTCGCCGCAAGGCTCGACCGCGGGCTCGGCGGCCCGCCGCTGACCGCCAAGAACAGGCAACAGCTCCATCCGCAGGATCCATCCCACGGCCGTCGCACGCTCTACTGCTATATCAGCCGCCGCGACCCCAATCCCACGCTCATGCTCTTCGACGTCCCCGAGCCCAATGTCACGAGCGAGGGCCGGATGGTGACGACGAGTCCGCAACAGCAGCTCTTCGCCCTCAACAGCCCGTTCATCATGGCGATGTCGAAGGCCTTTGCCGAGCGTCTCGCCCGCGAGGCGGCCGACGACGACGCCCGCGTCGACCGGGCCTGGAGGCTCGCCTTCGCCCGCAGCCCATCGACCGACGAGCGGCAGGCGGTGCTCGACTACCTGCAGGCCACCGGACACGATTGGACGAAGGTGTGCCACGGGGTGTTGCTCGCGAATGAGTTCCTGTTTCTGCCTTGACTCGGTGAACCCGCCGCCTCCCTGACTTTCGGAGCTTCCGCCATGGAACCGATCGTGATCACCCGCCGCGACCTGCTCGCCACGTCGGCGCAGAGCATCGGCATCGCGGGACTGGCCGCGGTGCTCGGTGCTGGCCAGCTCGGTGGCGAGGCCGCGGCCGCCACCAGACCGCTGGCGGCCAAGCCGCCGGGCTTTCCGCCCCGCGCCAGGCGGATCATCCACCTGTGGATGAACGGCGGCCCCTCGCAGGTCGACACCTTCGATCCGAAGCCGGCCCTCGAGAAGTTCGCCGGCCAGCGGCCCGATTCGGCCAATCTCAGCACCGAGCGGAGGACCACCGGGCTCATGCCCTCGCCGTTCCGGTTCACCAGACACGGCCAGTCGGGCATCGAGATCAGCGAACTCTTTCCGTATCTGGCCCGCCACGCCGACGACCTGTGCGTGATCCGCTCGATGCACACCATCGCGCCGTTGCACGAGGCCTCCACGTGGATGATGAACACCGGCTTCCAGCAGCCGGTCCGACCGTCCTACGGCTCCTGGCTCCTCTACGGGCTCGGCTCCCTCAACGAGAACCTCCCCGGCTTCGTCGTCCTCGGCGGGAAGCCGGTCAACGGCTCCTCGCATTGGAGCAGCCGGTTCCTACCGGGCATCTATCAGGGCTGCCATGTCTCCAGCAATGACCCGCGGAAAGTGCTCGACAACCTCACTTCCCCGCTCACCGCAGCCGACGCCCAGCGGCAGCATCTCGACTTCGCCCAGCGTCTCAACTCGCTCCACCTCCGACAACGGGGCGAGGACCACGCGCTCACCGCGCGGATCGAATCGTTGGAACTGGCGTACCGGATGCAGACGGCGTCACCCGAGGCCTTCGATATCTCGCTCGAAACCGCTGCGACACACGCGGCCTATGGGACGTCGACCAAGGGGCATCCAGGCAACGTCGCCCGCAATTGCCTGCTCGCCCGCCGACTGCTCGAGCGCGGCGTGCGGGTGGTGCAGATCTACACCAGCCCCGGCGGCGCGGGCTGGGACACCCACTCAGACAACTCGAATCAACACAAATCCCTCTGCGCGGCGGTCGACCAGCCGATCGCCGCGCTCCTCCAAGACCTGAAGCAGCGGGGTCTGCTCGAGGACACGCTCGTGGTCTGGGGAGGCGAGTTCGGCCGCACGCCGACGACGGAGGGAAAGGATGGCCGCGACCACAACCATTACGGCTTCACGATGTGGCTCGCCGGCGGCGGCGTCCGCGGCGGGATGGTCTTCGGGGCCACCGACGAGTTCGGCTTCAAGGCCGTCGAGAACCGGGTGCATGTCCACGACCTCCACGCGACGATGCTCCACCTCATGGGTCTCGACCACGAGAAGCTCACCTACCACTACAGCGGCCGCGACTACCGACTCACCGACGTCCACGGCCGGGTCGTGAAGGAGATTCTCGCCTGAGCCGTGGGGTCGGTCGCGGCACGACCGGCACCTTTACAAGCCGCCCAGGGCGGAAGACCGAACGCCGCCGACCAGCGATCGCCGGCGTTTTCGGGCTGATCCGGGGCTCAGCCCCCTCTTTTCCGGAGGGGCGGGCTAAGGTCGACACGCCCGTCCGACTCCTGGAAGGTCGCACGTGGAGCCGATAACCTATAGTTGGTATGGAAGAAGAGTCGTTTCCTCCCTGCGGAGGGCAAAGGTGTTGAGATCGATCCTCTCGCTTTCGCAATGCCTGGCGGTCGCCTGCCTAGTCGGCCCTGCCGCAGCGGCCGCGGCTGAGACTGCCCCG
>DHLZ01000026.1:15152-20697 GCA_002405515.1 Planctomycetaceae bacterium UBA4655 | reverse complement strand
CCCGAACCAGCAGCGTTGACCTGAGTTGACCCCTGGATCGCTGTCCCGCCCGCATCATGCCGGGGTACTTGAAGTGCCCCCGTCCCGCCGCTACTCTCCGAGATCGTGATCGCGCGAGTTTCGTTTCCTGCTGAATCTTCTTCTGGCGGCGGGAGTTCGAAACGGTTTTGGCGGACCGTTTCGGCCGCGTTTCACGCCCCCTCCACCCCCGCGTCTTCCACGATCCTCGAACCGCTCGAATCCGCTTACCACGAAGAAGGACCTTTCCATGACCAGTGCTCGCGCCAACGCCATCTCGGCCATCAACTCCTACAAGTCCAACGGCCATTCCTGGAACTTCCGTGAGACGCCGACGAGCGAGATCTTCGGCTCGAACGTCTTCGGCGAGTCGGTGATGAAGGACCGGCTGCCGAAGAGCGTCTACAAGGCGCTGCAGGCGACGATCAAGCATGGCAAGCCGCTCGATCCGACGATCGCCGACGCCGTGGCGCTGGCGATGAAGGACTGGGCGATCGAGAAGGGCGCGACCCACTACGCCCACGTCTTCTACCCCCTGACGGGCATCACCGCCGAGAAGCACGACAGCTTCCTCAGCCCGTCGGGCGACGGGCAGGCGATCGCCGAGTTCTCCGGCAAGGAGCTGATCCAGGGCGAGCCCGACGCCTCGAGCTTCCCGTCCGGCGGCCTCCGCGCCACGTTCGAAGCCCGCGGCTACACCGCGTGGGATCCGACGAGCCCGGCCTACATCCTCGACAACCCCAACGGCACGACCCTCTGCATCCCGACGGCCTTCTGCTCGTGGACGGGCGAGGCGCTCGACAAGAAGACGCCGCTGCTCCGCTCGATGCAGGCCGTGGACAAGCAGGCCCGCCGCGTGCTCTCCCTCTTCGGCCACAAGGACGTCGGCCCGGTGACGGCGTCGGCGGGCCCGGAGCAGGAATACTTCCTCATCGACCGCAACTTCTTCTTCGCCCGGCCCGACCTCGTGATCGCCGGCCGCACGCTCTTCGGCGCCAAGCCGCCGAAGGGGCAGGAGTTCGAGGACCAGTACTTCGGCGCGATCCCCGAGCGGGTGCTCGCCTGCATGCTCGAGACGGAGCGTGAGCTCTACAAGCTCGGCGTGCCGGTGAAGACGCGGCACAACGAGGTGGCCCCGAGCCAGTACGAGATCGCCCCGGTCTACGAAAACGCCAACATCGCCACCGACCACCAGCAGTCGATCATGCAGACGCTCACCCGCGTCGCGCAGAAGTACGGCATGGCCTGCCTGCTCCACGAGAAGCCGTTCGCCGGCATCAACGGCTCCGGCAAGCACGTCAACTGGTCGCTCGGCTGCAAGCTCGGCAACCTGCTCGAGCCGGGCGAGACGCCGCATGCCAACATGCAGTTCCTCGTGTTCTGCGCGGCGGTGATCCGTGCGGTGCACCTCCACGGCGACATCCTCCGGGCGGTCGTGGCGGCCAGCGGCAACGACCACCGTCTCGGGGCCAACGAGGCCCCCCCGGCGATCATCTCGATCTTTCTCGGCGAGCAGCTCGCCGACGTGTTCGAGCAGATCGAGAAGGGGAAGGCGACGAGCTCCAAGTCGACCGGCACGCTCGCCGTCGGCGTTGACACGCTGCCCACGCTGCCGAAGCACGCCGGCGACCGCAATCGCACGAGCCCGTTCGCCTTCACTGGCAACAAGTTCGAGTTCCGCGCCGTCGGGTCGAGCCAGTCGATCGCCGGCCCGCTCGTGGCGCTCAACACGATCATGGCGGAGAGCCTCGACCACATCGCCGCCGAACTGGAGAAGGCGACCGGCGGCGACTCCGCCAAGCTCGCCGGGGCCGTCGAGAAGCTGCTCCAGAAGATCATCAGCGAGCACAAGGCCGTGATCTTCAACGGCAACGGCTACTCGCAGGAATGGCACGACGAGGCCAGGAAGCGTGGGCTGCCGAACCTCAAGGCGACCCCCGAGGCCCTCGACGTGCTCGTTTCGCCGAAGAACATCGCCATGTTCGAGAAGTACGGCGTGCTCTCCGAGCGGGAGATGCGGAGCCGGTACGACATCTACATGGAGCGGTACTGCAAGGACATCAACACCGAGGCCCAGGCGGCCCTGCAGATCGCCAAGACCATGATCCTTCCGGCCGGCTACCGCTACCAGGGCGAATTGGTCGACACGGCGAGCAAGCTCAAGAGCCTCGGCATGCCCCCCCACGTCGGCACGCTCGAAAAGCTCACGAAGCTCGTCGGCGAGTTCGAGGGGCGGATCGAGGCGATCGAGAAGGCCCTTTCGCACCATGGCGCGAGCGACCTGCGTGGCGAGGTGAAGCACTTCCACGACGACGTGATCCCGGCCATGGTCGCCCTGCGCGAGACGGCCGACCAGATCGAGTGCATCCTGCCCGACGATCTCTGGCCGCTGCCGACCTATCGCGAGATGCTGTTCATCAAGTGATCACGACAGATTCTCCCGGAATGACGCGGCAAGCGTGAACGAACCCGAGTCGGCGATCGCGGCCGAGTGCAAACGGCTCGGCGTCGCCGTGCCTCCCGAATCCATCCCGGGGCTCGCCGCCTATGCGGCGAGCCTCTGGGAATGGAACGAGCGGCTCAACCTGACGCGACATACCGACGTCGAGCGATTCGTTTCGCGCGATGTCGCCGACGCGGCGGCGATCTGCCCGCACCTCGCCCGGGGCGAGCATGTTCTCGACGTGGGATCAGGCGGAGGCGTGCCGGGCGTCCTGATTGCGATCCTGAGGCCCGATCTGCGGGTGGAGTTGTCAGAGAGCGTCTCGAAGCGTGCCAAGGCTCTGCGGGCGATCCTGGAGGCGGTCGGGCTCGACCTGCCGGTCCACGAGGCCGCGGCGCAGTCGATCGTCGCCGAAGGCCGGGCGGCCCGGTTCGACACGCTGGTGGCCCGGGCCGTGGCAGGGCTTCCGAAACTGCTCGGCTGGTTCGAGCCGCTCTCCGACCGCTACGGGAGGCTCCTCCTCGTGAAGGGCCCGAAGTGGGAGGAGGAGAAGGGGGAGGCCCGCCACCGGGGTTTCCTCAAGAAGGTCACGGCCCGCCGCATCGCCAGCTGGCCGATCCGCGGCAGCGACAACGAGAGCGTGCTGCTGGAAGTCCGGGCCCGCGAGCCCAGGCAGTCCTGAGCGTCGCCGGCAGGGTATTCTTCCGCCATGCAGGTGATCGCCTTCGAGGATGCCGCGGTGACGGGGCTCGGCCCGGTCGTATTTCTGCGGCCGGCGTGTGACCTGTCGATCGGCTCGATGACGCTCGCCGAGGGGCTGGCCGGGTTCGGCGAGCTGACCCGTGTCCTGCGGCCGCACCTCGCGAGCCACCTGGCGGCTCTGGCGGGAAGGCGGGTGCCCTTCTGGGGCAGCCACGATCTGCCACCGGCTCCTCATGCCCATTCACGGCACGGTGCGGTCGTGCTCGTGGCCAACGCCCGGCTCGTGCCGGGACGCGGCACGCTTGCGGCCCTCCGGTCGCTCGTCGAGGCGGGCCGAGAGGGGATCATGCGGGAAGGCCGAACCGTCCTCGCGGCCATCCTGAAGGTCGGATCGGAGCCGGCGGCCCAGGCCGAACTCGCCGCCAGGCTCGCGGCCTCCGGCGACGCTGCCGCCATGCTGGAGTCGCTCGCGACGGTCGAGCTCGACCAGCCGGACGGGCAGGCACTTCGCTGCCTCGCCACGCCGGCCGACCTGCTCTCGTTCCACGAGCGGGAGATCGAGGCGAACCTCGCCCTGCGGCTCGACTCCGGACGCTATCGCACGCTTCGCGAGGGGCTTCACGTCGCCGATGGAGTGAAGATCGTGGAGCCCGTCGTCGTCCGCAGCTCGCCGGTGGTGATCGAGGCCGGTGCCGAGATCGGACCGTTCGTCTGCTTCGACGGCCCGGTCTGGATCGGCGAGCGGACGAGGGTGAACCCACACGCCTGGCTGCGGCAGGCGACCGCGGCCGGCCACGACTGCCGGCTCGGCGGCGAGATCGAGGCGAGCGTGCTCGAGCCTTTTTCCAACAAGCCCCACGACGGATTCCTCGGCCACAGCCACCTCGGCAGCTGGGTGAACCTCGCCGCCGGCACCGTCACGAGCAACCTCAAGGCGACCTACGGCACGGTCAGGCTGCGGGACGCCGCAGGACGTGTCGAGGAGACCGGCCGGCAGTTCGTCGGCGCGTTTGTTGGCGACCTCGTCCGCACCGGGATCAACACGTCGATCACCTGTGGAAGCTCGATCGGGCCCGCGGCCTCCGTCGGCGGCAACGTTTCGGGGACGATCCCCGCATTCGCGACGAACCTTCATGGCGACGCCGCGACGACAAGCTGCGTGCAGGCGGCGAAGGCGCTCTCGAAGATGATGGCCCGCCGCGGGCTCGCCGCGGGCGAGGCCGACGGACGGCTTCTGGCCGATCTGGCGGCGGCGTCCGGGTATAGTGACCGGTGAAAGGAGCTATCGAAGTGCCTCGCCCAAACCTCTACCCGCCGGATCGCTTCGGGCTCTCCTTCGAGCTTTTTCCGCCGAAGACACCCGAGTCGGAACGGGCCATGTGGGACACGGTCGATTCGCTCGTGCGGTATTCCCCGTCGCTCGTCACCTGCACCTACGGCGCCGGTGGCTCCACCCGCGACAAGACGCTCGACATCGTCGGCGAGGTGAGCCGCCGCCACGGGCTGCCGGTCGCGAGCCACCTCACCTGCGTCGGCTCCACCGTCGATGAACTGCGGTCATACCTCCACGAGGCGGCCCGACGGTGCGTGTCGGCGATCGTGGCGCTGCGCGGCGATCCTCCCAAGGGGGAGGAGACGTTCCGGCCGGTCGCGGGCGGCCTGACCTACGCCTCGGAACTCGTGCAGCTCATCCGCGAGGAGTTTCCCGACTTCGCGATCCTCGTCGCGGGCTACCCCGAGACGCACCAGGAGGCCGCCAGCCCCGAGAGCGACCTCGAAAACCTCAAGCGGAAGTGCGACGCCGGCGGAGACGCGATCGTCACGCAGCTCTTCTACGACAACGCCGACTTTTTCCGCTTCCGCGACCGCTGCGGCTCCCTCGGCATCACGCTGCCGATCGTCCCGGGCATCATGCCGGTCACCAACTTCTCGCAGATCCGCCGCATCGCGAGCCTCTGCAAGGCCCGGCTGCCCGAGGCGTTCACGCGACGCTTCGAGCAGGCCGGCGACGACGCCGACGCGCAGTTCGAGGCGGGCGTGGACTACGCCACCGAGCAGGTCCGCGGCCTCCTCGACGCCGGCATCCCGGGCATCCACTTCTACGTGCTCAACCGCTCCCCCGCGACGATCCGCGTGCTCGAACAGTGCGGCCTCGGCCACGGGTGATGCCGAGGCGAGCGTCCGGCGATGGGCGGGGTCGCTCGATGGGAACAGACAGCCCCGAACCCGCCCGAATGACGACGCATTGCCGCCGGGGCGGCAGACACTCCGTCGCTTCGGTGAGGATACACCTGAGGCTCCTCCGCGTCCGCCCCCCCGGCGTTCAGCATCAGCGTGCCAGTGTGAATCATGAAGCGCGACGTTTGACCGTGAGGGGCTGCC
>DHLZ01000026.1:11667-14777 GCA_002405515.1 Planctomycetaceae bacterium UBA4655 | reverse complement strand
CGGACAGCCCCGAACCAGCAGAGTCGACCGTGAGGGGCTACCCGTGCGCAGCACGCCTAGCCGCTTCGCGGCGGCTGATCATCGTCCATCGTGCTGATGTAGCGGCGAAGACGATCGAGCTCGTCGGTGACATGCCGCAGCTTGAGCATGTTCTCGACCCGCTTCACGAGCTCGACCTTGTTGACGGGCTTCGAGAGGAAGTCGTCGGTGCCGGCTTCGACGGCCCGCTCGATGTCGCCGAGCTCGCCGAGGGCCGTCACCATCAACACCATGATCCGGCTCGTCGCAGGGTCGCCCTTGAGCCGCTGGCAGACCTCGAAGCCCGAGAGCTTCGGCATCATCACGTCGAGCAGGATCACGTCGGGCCCGAACGAGGCCACCTTGTCGAGCGTGTCCTTGCCGTCCACGGCGGTCTCGATCTCGCAGTCGATCTCCGCGAGGTAGACCTCGAGGAGCTCCCGGTTGGGCTCGTTGTCGTCGGCGATCAGGACGCGGCTCTTGCGATCGCTCATGCGGGTGTCTCGAAAAGTGACTGCGTCTTCACGATCGCGAGGTCGTCGGGGAAGGTGTGGAAGGCCTGCACGAGCAGGCTGCGGGCCCGCGTCTCGACGTTCACCCAGCTGACCGCCCCGAGCGCCATGCGGACGCCGGAGTCGAACCGGTGGAACAGGCCAGACTTGCCGCCATCGACGCAGAGCTCCCGCTGGAAGTTCCAGAAGACCTCGGGCTCGACCGTCTCGAGCTGGAAGGCCATCTGGTAGGTCGAGCCCCCGCGGCATTCCATCCGGTCGTTCCGCTCGCCCCGTAGCCTGTGCGACAACAGGCGGCGTTTTTGTGGCAGCGGCTGGCTGGCGGACGTGGCCACCTCCGTGAGCGTGAGCCCGCCACGCCGCCATGTGACAACGTGGCCCGCGCTCGTGATCGACACGCTCGCCCGGTAGCCGCCCCGGTCGATCTCGCGGGTCTCCTGGATCTCGAACAGTTCCGGGTGCATGCTGCGGCCATAGAGCTGGAAGACCAGTTCGTCGACCTTGGGACGTGTGGAAATCACTCGCGTCGATCCTCCATGAACTGACTGACCACAGCAGTATAGGTGCGCGTTCGAAAATCCTCCAACGACATCGAGGACCGTCGCGTTCGCGGACATCCTCGAACGGCGATCAAGCTCGCGGATCAGGCTCGCCGATCAGAAGAGCCCCACGAGCATGTCGTACGCGGCGTGGGTTCCGGCGGTGATGCCGAAGCCTCGCACGCAAAAAAGCACGGCGAAGAAAATGCCGGCAAGCGCACGGAACGTGAAGCTGTAGAGCTCGAAATGATCCCCGAGCGGCCCGACGTAGTGGGCCGCGCTGAAGAGCAGGCTCGTCAGCAGGATCGAAGCCACGCCGCCGGTCGCGGCGGTCCACCCTGCGAGCCTGAAACCCCAGGCTACCAGAGGCAAAAGCAGAAGGCGAAACAAAACCTCCTCGTAGAGACCCGCCCCGCAGAAACCGATCAACCGCTGGAGCATGCCGGCGTCCACAACGCCGACCGGAAGCTGGGCGAGAAGGTCGGGCCAAAGCCGTGCCTGGAGCCGGGCGATTCCCAGCAGCATCGCCGCCAGGACCACCGATTCCAGGCCCATCGCCGCCAGCACTCCCGGCCGGAAGGCCCAGCGATCGTGCTCGACGTGGTGCCAGGCCAGCAGGCCCACCACGGTGAGCGTCGGCAGCAGGAAATATGCCCCGAAACCGAGGGAATCGAGCAGGCCTCGCAGCCACACGTCGGCCCCGTTTCTCGGCGAGCCGCGGCCCAGGAGCAGCACGCCCCCTTCGTAGGCCAGCACGAGCGGCATCGTGAAGACGAGGCTTTCGAGCGGCGCCCGCGACAGGCTCCAGTAGGTCTCGCCTGCGGCGTCTCGGGAAGCCTCGGCCGGCCCGTCCTGCGGATCGAATTCGTCAGGCCACGGCTCGTCGCCGTCGCCCACGCGGCTGCGAAAAATGTCTTCAGGGTCGTGATCCTGCTCCAACATGCCCGTGAGAATACCGCGCCAGCCGACATTGATTGCACCGATCGCAAGAGGCTCGTTCGATCGCTTTTTCGCTTCCGTTTCTCGGCATCGATCAACTTGGCGGCGACGTGAACGCGGTTCCTTGACAACTTCTGAAACCTCGGAAGAATGTCGCTTCGTTCGATCGCGTTGACTCGTTCGATCGAAAGGCTCGCTTGATCGAACGGGCGGTTCCGCGGGAGAAGCATTCGTCTCGAAGAGAACCTGATCGCGAACTGAATCCGAACCGTTGGGGGGCGACGACTGAGGGATCGACAGTCGACGGCCTTGGTCGTGGCCTGGATGTCCCCCCCGCTTTTTCGGTTTTTCCCGGAAGTTTTTTTCCGGCCCGTCGCGGGATAAAATAGCCCGCGTTGGCTGGGCGGAAAACCGCCGGAATAAACCTGATGGCACGATGCCTCGTCGCATTCGGCTCGAACCTGGGGGAACGCCGTGGACATCTCGACCGGGCGCTGGAACTGCTCGGGTTCATGCCGGGCATCCGCCTGCTCGGTGTGAGCCGCTACCGTGAAACCGTCCCGATCGGAGGCCCCGCCGGGCAGCCGCCGTTCCTCAACGGCGCCTGCCTCGTCGAGACGGATCTCGCGCCGCACGACCTGCTCGGCCTCCTGCAGGCGGTCGAGGCATCGCTCGAGCGGGAGCGGGCCGTCCGCTGGGGGCCGCGGACGGTCGATCTGGATCTCATCCTCTACGACGGCATGGTCGTCGAGTCCGAGCGACTCACCGTTCCGCACCCGAGGATGACGACCCGCCGTTTCGTTCTCGAGCCGTCGGCCGAGATCGCCGCCGACCTGACCCACCCGACGAGCGGCTGCTCCGTCGGCGAACTGCTCGAGAACATCTCGGATCCGCATCCCTACGTCGCCGTCGCCGGCGTCGCGGGCACGGGTGGCCGCGAGGTGGCGATCGCGGCGGCCGAGGCGCTCTTCGCACGGCTCGTCCAACGTCCGACACGTTTCGGCGGATGGCGCGAACATCTCGAAGCCGCGTGCCGATCGCTCGATCCGGCCCGCCAGGTCTCGCACCACCCGCCCGGCTGCGAGCATGGCACCGTGTCGGA
>DHLZ01000026.1:1138-11509 GCA_002405515.1 Planctomycetaceae bacterium UBA4655 | reverse complement strand
GGCAGTCTGCGGCTGGCGGCCGCGCGGCTCGCTCCGACCGAGCGAGCCGCATTCGACGCCGCCTACGCGGCAACCGCGGCCCGGGCGATGCGGCCGCAGGTCGTGCTGCTCCTCACGGCGCCGCGGGAGGTTCTCGCCGAGCGAATCGCCTACCGCCGCCGGCCCGCGTCCGCTTCGAGCGACCTCTTTCGCGACATCGGCGCGGTGGCCGGCCACGGCGACGTGGAGGCGGTCCTCGGCGATCTCGTCGGCGAGCAGGATCGCCTCGTCGCCGAGTTGCAAGGCAGACGAGCCGCGGGCGTTGCCGACGTTCCCGCCGACCTGCCGAAGGCGGTCGTTCGCATCGACACGAGCGATTTCGGGCAGGCGATCGACGAGGCCGTCGCCGCGGTCGAGGCGATGGGCTGACCGATGAACAGCCCGCACACGCCGACGCAGCCGCTTGTGTTCGAGTCCGATCCCGTCGCGATGCGTGCCCGCGTCGCGGAAGCTCTCCGCGGAGGCCTGCGGGTCGGGTTCGTGCCGACCATGGGCGCTCTCCACGCCGGCCACGACAGCCTCGTCGCGCGTGCGACGGGCGAGTGCGACGCGGTGGCGGTCTCGATCTTCGTGAACCCGACCCAGTTCGGCCCGCGGGAGGACTACTCCCGCTATCCGAGGACGTTCGAGGCCGACTGCGGTCGGCTGCGGCCGCTGGGAGTGCGGTGGGTGTTCACCCCTTCGGTGGAAGGAATGTATCCGGCCGGCGACGCGACGCGTGTGCACGTCGCCGGCCCCGCGGATCGGTGGGAGGGGGCGTTTCGGCCCGGCCACTTCGACGGCGTGGCGACGGTGGTGGCGAAGCTTCTTTCGGCGGTGCCCGCGACGAAGGCCTACT
The DNA here is from genome assembly GCA_002405515.1 of Planctomycetaceae bacterium UBA4655. Classification (GTDB taxonomy): domain Bacteria; phylum Planctomycetota; class Planctomycetia; order Pirellulales; family UBA1268; genus UBA4655. The sequence continues at coordinate 10,632 of DHLZ01000026.1, read as the reverse complement.
TTGGCGAGAAGGACTGGCAGCAGTCCGCCGTCATCCGCCGCATGGCGGCCGATCTCCTGCTGCCGACCGAGATCGTCGTCTGCCCGACCGTGCGGGAGGCCGACGGCCTGGCGATGAGCTCGCGGAACGTCTACCTCTCCGCGCCCGAACGATCCCGCGCCGCGGCGATCGCGCGGAGCCTCGAACGCGGATCGGAGCTCTGGGACCGCGGCGTCGAGGCCGGCGAGATCGAACGGGCGGCCCGCGAGTCGCTCGTGGAGCTGGGGTTCGAGGTCGACTACTGGAGCATCGTCTGCGAGGATTCACTCGTGCCGGTCGTGGAATTGCCGGCCGCCGCAGGAGGCGTCAGGCCCCGGATCATCACCGCCTGCCGGCTCGGCTCCACGAGGCTCATCGACAACCGCGGCCTTTCCCCGCGATGATGCGGCCCGTGCCCATTCCATGCGATCGACCCTGTTCCATCTGCCGTCGCGGTTCGTCCTCGGAGGCGAGAGCGTGCCGCTCTTCGGCTGGGGCGTGCTGCTCGTCGCGTGGGCGGTGGTCGCCGTGGTCGCGATCGGCTGGGCCGCGCGACGCGACGGCTGGCAGCATGCGGTGCGATCGCTCGCCATCCCGATGGCGGTCGTCGGTGGGATGATCATGTGGGTGCTTCCGGCCCTCGACGACGGGCAGGGGGTGCCGGTGCGGGGATACGGCGTGATGCTGCTGGTGGCGGCGGCCGCCGGCACGTGGCTCTCCGTCGCCCGCGGCCGGCGGGCGGGCTTCGACGCCGACACGATCCTTTCGCTGGCGACGGTCGTGTTTCTCTGGGGGCTCGTGGGCGCGAGGCTTTTCTTCGTGATCGAATACCGGGAGCAGTTCTTCCGGGAGGGCATGAGCCTGCTCGATTCGCTGCGGGCGATCGCCAACATCTCCGCCGGCGGACTGGTGGTGTTCGGAAGCCTGCCGACGGCGGGCCTTGTCGCGTGGCTTTTTGCGCGCAAGCGGTCGCTCAACTTCTTGAGGCTGCTCGACTGCGTGGCCCCGGGGCTGCTCGTCGGGCTCGCGCTCGGGCGGATCGGCTGTTTCCTGAACGGCTGCTGCTACGGGGGGCCGTGCGACCTGCCCTGGGCGGTACGGTTTCCGCCGGAGAGCCCCCCCTGGCTCGACCAGGCCGCTCGCGGCCTCCTGCCGAGGGTTGGAGACGCCGCTTTCGGCTGGAGCCTGCCGGTGCATCCCGCGCAGCTCTACGCGGCGATCGACGCCGGGTTGCTTGCGGCGCTCGCGGCCGCATGGACGCCGCTGGCCCGCCGCGACGGCGAGGTCTTCGCACTCGTGCTCACGATCCATCCGCTGGCCCGGATTCTGCTGGAGCTGATCCGCATCGACGAGCAGCCCGCCCTCGGCACACCGCTGTCGATCTCGCAGTTGGTGTCCCTTGTGCTCCTCGTGGTGGCCGCCCTACTCTGGGGATCGATCCTCCGGTCGCCGCCCCGCGGTGACCGCGCAATCCTTCCGCACCCTCCGGAGACCACCGCATGAGCAAGCCCGTCGTCACGATCCGCTGCCGTCTCGATGGGCCGCTCGTCGTGGAACTGCCCACGACGGAACCGACGGAACCGGGCGGCGTCGGCGAGCCGCTCGTGACCCTGCGGCTGACCGACCACGAGGGGGGCGAGTTCCAGATCCCCGTCGGCAAGAAGGCGGTCGCACTCTGCCGCTGCGGCCAGACGAAGAACCGTCCCTTCTGCGACGGCACCCACAAGACCTGCGGCTACCAGGCATGCGACACCGCGCCGAAGTGATCCCCGTCTGGACGGTGCCAGGGAAGCCCGAGCCGCAAGTTTCCCTGCGGGCCTCCGTGTTGCATTGCCGCGCGACCGTGCGGGGCTGCCCGTGTCATGTCGCCGGGCTATGGGAGCGAGCGAAGCCTGGAGGGCGGAGCGCAGCGGACATGCAGTGAGTGGCAGGCAGGATGCCTGACGCGAACGTCCGGCGACGGGGCNNAAGAACCGTCCCTTCTGCGACGGCACCCACAAGACCTGCGGCTACCAGGCCTGCGACACCGCGGCGAAGTGATCGGTGTTTGGACGGTGCTACGACAGCACGACACGTTTGACCGTGAGGGGCAGCCCCGTGCCCGGCGGGTTTGACCCGCGAGCAGGCCGCAGCGTCTTGCGCATTCTGCGCAGGTTGCGTGATCGTGGCGGTCGGATTCGGGGAATTGAGCGACGGGGAGCCGTAGATATGGACTGGCCCGCCCCGGGCCTCTACGGTGCTTTCCATGGAAACGTCCCGGAAGAGCACGTTCTTCTACGCGAGGTCCGCCTTCGGCATCCTCGTCGTGCTGTTCTTTCTGCTGCCGTTCGCGCTCTACGGGGCGGCGAAGGCCCGCAGCAACAACCGCAACGACGTGAAGGGCTGGCTGCCGCAGGAATACGAGGAGACGCGGACGTACCAGTTCTTCCGGCAGCACTTCCAGGGGGAGGAGTTCATCCTCGTCAGCTGGAAGGGCTGCACGATGCGGGATCCGCGGCTCGAACTGCTGGCCGAGAAACTCCTCCCGCCGCACGAGGAGGCGGCGCGGACCGGCCTGCCGATCTACTTCCGCTCGGTCCAGACCGGGCCACGGGCCGTCGAGCAGATGACGCGGAAACCGCTGAAGCTCCCGGAGCACGAGGCCGTCTCGCGGCTCACCGGCACGATCATCGGGCCGCCGCCGCAGGGCGTGGACGAGGGCTCCGAGATGGACGACCTGGCCGCGCGGCAGACGAGCCTCGTGCTCACGCTCTCCGACTCCGCCCGCGCGAACCTCCACGGGGCGATCGACTTCATCCGCCGGACCGCCGTCGAGGAATGCGCGATCCCGGAGAAGGACCTCCACATGGGAGGGCCGCCGGTGGACAACGTGGCGATCGACAATGCCGGACAGAGCAGCGTCACGATCCTCTTCGGACTGTCGCTCGTCGTCGGCTTCATCGTGAGCTGGTGGAGCCTTCGCAGCTGGACGCTCGTGCTCATCGTGCTCGCCTCGGGTGTCTACGCCATGTTCGCGAGCCTCGCGATCGTCTGGTACTCGGGCTATCCGGTCGATGCGATCCTGCTGACGATGCCGTCGCTCGTCTACGTCGCCACGACGAGCGGCGCGATCCATCTCGCCAACTACTACCGCGACCAGATCGCCGAGACGGGCGAGACGGGGGGGGCGGTAGACCGTTCCGTGCACCACGCGTTGCTCCCGCTGTCGCTCGCGACGGGCACCACCGCCATCGGCCTGGCGACGCTCGCCGTCAGCGAGCTGATTCCGATCCGGATGTTCGGCATCTTCTCCGCGGCGGGCGTCTGCGTGAGCTTCCTGATCCTCGTGAGCTTCATGCCCGCGCTGCTCGAGTTCTTCCCGCCGAAGCTCTGCATCGGGAAGAACGCCGACGGGGCGGAGGGCGACTCGTGGAAGCCGGTCGAGGAGAGCCGCTGGTGGGCCGTGGGCGACTGGATCACGCGTCACAGCGGCCTCGTCTCGGTCGCCTGCCTGGGGGTGATGGCGTTCTTCGGCTACGGCATGTTCCTCACCGAAAGCAGCGTCCAGCTCATGCGGCTCTTCTCGCCGCAGGCGAGGATCCGCCAGGACTACCGCTGGCTCGAGGCGAATCTCGGCCAGCTGGTTCCGATGGAGATCCTCGTGCGGGTCGATGACGAGGCATGCTCGCTCAACTTCCTCGAGCGGATGGAACTCGTCGACCGGATCCAGCGGTCGATCGCCGACCTGCCGGAAGTCGGCAGCTCGCTCTCGACCGTGACCTTCGCCCGAAATCTCGACCTGGGAGACGGGGGCGGCATGGGTGGCGCCGCGGCCCGGGTCTTCGGCCTGGGGAAGCGGGGGCAGCGGAGCCTGATCAACAAGCAGCTGCTCAAGCACCGCCATGAGTTCCTCGCGGGCGACTACCTCAGGGAATCGGTCGTCAAGCCGGAAACGGAGGAGGGGGGGCTGGAGGAGCTCTGGCGGGTGAGCGCCCGCGTGAGCGCGACCAAGGAGGTGGACTACGCCCTCTTCCAGAAGGACCTCCGCACGCGCATCGACCCGATCCTCGAGGAATACCAGGGCCGCGGCATCGGCGGGATCGATGTCGACTACACGGGGCTCGTGCCGCTGGTCTACAAGGCGCAGCACTCGCTGCTCGACGGGCTCGTCGTCGGTTTCATCACTGATTTCGCGATCATCGTGGCCGTGATGGTGCTCCTCTGCCGGGCGGCCTCGGCGGGGCTCGTGCTCCTGCTGCCGGCGGCATTTCCTGCGGTGTGCGTCTTCGGCGGGATGGGCTGGGGCCACCAGCTGCTCTCGCGGCTCGACCTCGGCACGCTCCTGATCGACATCGGCACGGTGATGGCGCCGAGTGTCGCGCTCGGCGTGACGGTGGACGACGTCGTGCACTTCATGCTCTGGTTCCGCAAGGGGATCGCCGACGGGCTCGACCGCCGTGAGGCGACCATGCTCGCCTACAAGGGCTGCGCGCGGGCGATGTACCAGAGCTGGGGCGTGATCGGCCTCGGCCTGTCGGTCTTCTCCCTCTCTCCGTTCGGCCCCACGCAGCGGTTCGGCCACATGATGCTCTCGATGCTCACCGTGGCCCTCGTCGGCAATCTCGTGCTCCTGCCCGCGCTCCTCTCCGGCCCTCTGGGGCAGGTCTTCGGCTGGAGCGTCCGCCGCCGCGGGAGCGGCGAGGCCGACGCGGGGCACCGGACCATGAAGACCGACCCGGGCAGCGATTCGCTCCCCGCGCCGCACGTGCTCCCCGGGCCGGCGAAGCAGGTCGCGCATGCCTGACGAGAAACTCGCCGAGGGGGACGCCGCCGGGGTCGAAGGCGTGCCGACCGCGACGGTGGTCGTGAAGCCGGGCCGCGCGAGGCCCTTCTTCGGCCGCCATCCCTGGGTGCTCGACTCTGCCGTGCTCTCCGTCGACGGCAGCCCGGCCGACGGCGACGTCGTCGACCTCGTCACCCACGACCGCAACTTCATCGCCAGGGGCCTGTGGAACTCCTCGAGCCGTCTCCGCGTGCGTCTCTACGCGTTCGACGCGGCGACGCGGCTCGACGCGGGGCTCTGGCGGAAGCGGATCGAGTCGGCCGTGGCGCTCCGCCGGTCGCTCGGCCTCGACGACCGCGAGGGGGCCGCACGGATCGTCAACAGCGAGGGGGACGACCTCTCCGGGCTCATCGTCGACCGCTATGGCGACTACCTGGCCGTGCAGGTGACGGCGCTGGCGATGGCAGGCCGGCTCGACACGATCTGCGACTCGCTCGAATCAACGCTTCGCCCGAGGGGCATCCTGCTTCGCGGCGCCGAGCGGGGGCTCTCAAAGCTCGAGGGCCTCCACCTCGCCGACCGGCTCGTCCGCGGCACAGCCCCGAGCGGCCCCGTGTTCGTCCGCGAGCACGGCCTGCGGTTCGGCGTCGATCTCACCGAGGGGCAGAAGACCGGCTACTACCTCGACCAGCGGGAGAACCGCCAGGCCGCGGCCCGCCATGCACGCGGCCGGAGGGTGCTCGACATGTTCTGCTATTCGGGCGGCTTCGCGGTCGCCTGCGCGGTTTCAGGTGGCGCCCGGAGCGTGCTCGCCGTCGATTCGAGCGCGAAGGCGGCGGCGCTTGCCAAGGCCAACGCCGAACTCAACGGCGCGGCGGCCGTCAGCGTGGAGACGGCCGACGCCTTCGAAAAGCTCGATGCGCTCGCGGCGGCCGGCGAGCGGTTCGACATGGTGGTGCTCGACCCGCCGAAGTTCGCCCGCAGCCGCGCGAGCCTCGACGACGCCCTGCGGGCCTACCACCGGATCAACCGAGTGGCCGTCGGCCTGCTCGAGCCGGGGGGCATCCTCGTCACCTGCTCCTGCTCGGGATCGGTCTCCCGCGACGACTTCCTCGAGATGCTCTCGGGCGTCGCCCAGCGTTCGGGCCGACCGATCCAGCTGCTCGAAATCCGTGGCGCCGCTCCCGACCATCCGGTCAGCGCGAGCTGCCTCGAGGGGGAATACCTCAAGTGCGTCATCGCCCGCGTGGCGTGACGGCGACGGGCTGTTCCCGATCGTGGGCCGGGACGTTTTCGTAGCAGCCCTCGCCCCGGGCCGCGAGTCCACCGCGTGCATCGGCCTGGTGGCCGTGCTCAGAGCCGCCGCCCGAGGACCCCGCTCAGAGCCGCCGCAGCCGCGTGAACTCGTCGATCGTCACGGTCGTCAGCTCGCCGTCGTCGCGGGACAGGATGAGGACGTCTGAGTAGACCTTGTCGTCGGGATTGCGGCGGAAGTGGAGGCCGTGCCGACGCCGCTCGCGGCGGAGCACCTTCCCAACGGTCGTCGTCGTCCACGTCGCGGACGAGCCGACCGTGACGCCGTGGATCACCTCCACCCGGTCCCCCGGCTGGAGCTGCTCGTAGACAGCACGCGACTGGAGTTCCTCCGGGGTCATCAGACCTCCTTCGAGTCGATCCACTTCATCATCTTGCGGAGCCGGCGGCCGGTCTGCGTGAGCAGATGCTCCCGCTCACGGCGGCGGGTGGCCTTGAACATCGCGGCCCCGGCCCGGTTCTCGAGGATCCAGTCGCGGGCGAACTGCCCGGAGCGGATCTCCTCGAGGATCTTCTTCATCTCCGCGCGGGTCTCATCGGTGATGATCCGCTTGCCGCGGGTGTAGTCGCCGTACTCGGCCGTGTTCGAGACGCTGTACCGCATGTACTCGAGCCCGCCCTGGTAGAGCAGGTCCACGATGAGCTTCATCTCGTGGAGGCACTCGAAGTAGGCCATCTCCGGCTGGTAGCCCGCCTCGACGAGCGTGTCGAATCCCGCCTTGATCAGCTCCGAGACGCCGCCGCAGAGGACGGCCTGCTCGCCGAAAAGATCGGTCTCCGTCTCCTCGGCGATCGTCGTCTCGATCACGCCGCCGCGGGTGCCGCCGATGCCCTTCGCGTAGGCCAGGCCGATCTTCTTGGTCTCGGCCGAAGCATTGGGCCCGAGGGCGATGAGGCAGGGGACGCCGCCCCCCTTCACGTATTCGCTGCGGACGAGATGGCCGGGACCCTTGGGCGCCACGAGGAGGATGTCGTGGCCCGCCGGCGGCTCGACCTGGGCGAAGTGGAAGTTGAAGCCGTGGCTCGCCATGAGCACGGCCCCCTTCTTGAGGTTCGGCCTGATGCAGGTGCGGTAGACGTCGGCCTGGAGCTCGTCGGGGAGCAGGATGTTGACGACGTCGGCCTGCTTCACAGCATCCTCGACGCTCATCGGCGAGAAGCCGTGGCTCTTGGCCAGCTCGTAGTTCGGGCCGCCGGGACGCTGAGCCACCACGACATTCAGTCCGCTGTCGCGGAGATTCTGCGCCTGGGCGTGGCCCTGGGAACCGTAGCCGATGATGGCGATGGTCTTCCCTGCGAGGGCCTTCAGGTCGGCGTCTTCGTCGTAGTAGATCGTGGCGGGCAAGGGTCGCTCCAGGTCGGGTGGAAGAGGAAACGGTCGGGGAAAAACGAAAAAGGGCTGGGAAGGAAAACGTTTTCAGGCGAGCGATTCACGGGCGCTCGACGGCTCGTCGCTGCGACCGTCGTCATCGGCCTCGGTCTGCTCGCGGGTGGGCGGGCCTCCGCGGACCATCGCAATCCGGCCGGTGCGGACGAGCTCGAGGATTCCGATCGGTCGCATGAGCTCGATGAATCCCTCGAGCTTCTTCTCGGTGCCGGAGATCTCGACGACGACGCTGTCGGCGGCGACATCGACGATCCGGCCGCGAAAGATGTCGGCAAGTTCCTTCACGTGCGACCGCTCCGGCCCGGGCGGGGCGGCGATCTTGATGAGCATCAGATCCCGCTCGACGTAGTTGCGGGAGCTGATGTCGTCGACGCGGACGATCGTCACGATCTTCTCGAGCTGCCGCCGCACCTGATCGAGAACGCGATCGTCGCCGCGGAGAACGAAGGTCATGCGGGAAAAACCCCGGTCTTCGGTCTCCCCGACGGCGAGGCTGTCGATGTTGTAGCCGCGGGAGGCGAGCATGCCCGAGACGTGCGCGAGCACCCCCGGGACGTTCTGGACGGTGGCGGATATGACGTGTCGCATGCGTGCGGAGGGGGAGGAATGGGCCGCAGGAGTCTAGTTCGCGAAATCAGCCCACATCAAGCTGATGTCGAAAGAAGGCCTCGAAACCGGGGGGCGCGTTGACACACCCCCCTTCGCGCCCATAGTCTGCGAGGCCCGAAAACCCAACCCAGAGAGTGAGAACCGGTGTCGAACGTCTTGGCCCAGGAATTGATCGAGGCGGGTGTCCACTTCGGGCATCGCGCCAGCCGTTGGAATCCGAAGATGCGGCCCTACATCCACGGCCGCAAGAACCTCATCCACATCATCGACGTCCGCGAGACGATCCGCGGCCTGCTGCGGGCGAGGAAGTACCTCAAGCAGGTCGCCGCCTCGGGCAGTCTGGTTCTGTTCGTCGGCACGAAGCGGCAGGGGGCCGAGGCGGTGGCCCGCGAGGCCGACCGTTGCGGCATGCCCTATGTGAGCGACCGGTGGCTCGGCGGCACGCTCACGAACTTCCGCACGATTCGAAATCGGCTCGCCCGGCTCGAGGAGCTGGAGAAGCTGATGCCGTCCGAGGAGTTCGGGACCTACTCCAAGAAGATGCAGTCGTCGCTCCGCCGCGAGTACCGCAAGATGCTGCGAAACCTCGGCGGCATCCGCACGCTGTCGCGGCTGCCCGAGTGCCTCGTGGTGTTCGATCCGAAGAAGGAAAAGAACGCGGTCAACGAGGCCCGCAAGATGGGCATCACGACCGTGGCGCTCATCGACACCGACTGCGACCCGGACGTGATCGACCTGCCGATCCCCGGCAACGACGACTCGATCCGCTCGATCGAACTCGTCGCCCTGCGGCTGGCCGACGCGATCCTCGAAGGCAAATCGGAGACGGCGGCCACGACGCAGGCCGCGGCAGAGGGTGCGGAAGGTGCCTCGGAAGCGAAGCCGGCACCGAAGCCCCGTGCCCGCAAGCTCGCGCCGAAACCACCCAAGACCTGACGGGCCGCCATTCAACTCGGGCTGGCAACTCGGGCCGGGAATCGATTCCCGGAAGCCCGAGGCGGAAGCCGAGAGGGGCGTTGACGCCGCCCCGTCGATCGGCGTCACGCCATCCCATACCGCCCGCACCACGACACAAAACACGCACGCCCCTGCAGGAGAACCCGCAATGTCCCAGATCACCGCCGCCGCCGTGATGGCCCTCCGTGACAAGACGGGCCTGCCGATGATGGAGTGCAAGAAGGCGCTCACCGAGTGCGGCGGCGACACGGCCGCCGCGGTCGAGTGGCTTCGCAAGCAGGGGGTGAAGACGCAGGCCCTGCGGGCCGACCGTGAGACGTCCACCGGACGGCTGGCGGTCTACGCCGACCCCGCCAAGGGCGTCGGCGCGATCATCGAGCTGAAGTGCGAAAGCGCGCCGGTGGCCGGCAGCCCCGACTTCAAGGACCTCGTCGCCGACATCGCGAA
>DHLZ01000026.1:0-888 GCA_002405515.1 Planctomycetaceae bacterium UBA4655 | reverse complement strand
GGACGACCTCTTCAACCGGATGCGGGAGGTCTTCGATCTCTCGCGGATCTGCCGGATCGACGCCCCCTGCGGCGGCTACGTCCATCACGACGGCACGAAGGCCGCGCTCGTCGAGGTCGGGGGCGATGCCTCCTCGCCGAAGGCCGCCGAGACCGCCAAGGAGATCGCCATGCACGTCGTGGCGCTCTCCCCCAAGGCGCTTTCGAAGGAAGATCTCGACCCCGCGGTCGTGGAGAAGGAGCGGGAGATCCTCTCCGAGGCCGCCCGCAAGGAGGGGAAGCCCGAGAACATCATCGCGAAGATGATCGAGGGCCGACTCCGCAACTTCTTCAGCCAGTGCGTGCTCCTCGAGCAGCCGTTCGTGAAGGACGACAAGCAGACCGTCGGGCAGCTGGCCAAGGCGGCCGGCCTCACCGTGAAGCGGATGGAAAACTGGGTGGTCGGCGGCTAGTTCCGCCCCGCGCGACATGGATTCCGGTCCCTACCAACGCGTGCTCCTGAAGCTCTCCGGCGAGAGCTTCGCCCGCCAGGGGGAACGGGGCATCTCGATGGAGGAGGTGCTCCACATCGCCCGCCAGACGGTGCGGGCCGCGGCCCGCGGCGTCCAGCTCGCGGTCGTGATCGGCGGCGGCAACATCCTCCGCGGCGGGTCGTTCACCGCCGGCAACTCGGGCGTGCAGGAGGCGACGGCCCACTCCATGGGCATGCTCGCGACGGTCATCAACGGCCTCGCGCTCCAGGACGCCCTCGAGAGCCTCGGCGCCCAGACCCGGCTCATGACCGCGATCCGCATGGACGGCGTCGCCGAGCCCTACATCCGCAGGCGGGCGAGGCGACCCCTCGAGAAGGGGCGGGTCGTGATCCTCGCGGCCGGCACCGGCAGCCCCT
>DHLZ01000140.1:3664-20519 GCA_002405515.1 Planctomycetaceae bacterium UBA4655 | reverse complement strand
TACGATCGTCACGTAGCTCTCGAACGTTGGCGCCGTCATGTTCGGCGCCAGTGCTTGCAGCAGCTTGATGAATCCGGGTACAAGATTCACGGCGAGCCTCCTTGCTCAGAGTGAATGGGTGTAGAAGTCCACTCACTTTGAAGGAGGCTCGCCGCTTTTCAGAGGCCAGTTTCAGCCCGCGAAGTGGCCCTCAAAAACTGCAAAAGTCGAACTTACTACCTCTTCGAGCCGCGGGTTCCGGCGAGGATCCGCGAGCTCGTGCCCGACGTGAAGCTCGTGATTCTCCTTCGCGACCCGGTCGATCGAGCGTTCTCCCACTACCACAACAATCGCCGGCTCGGCAGGGAGAACCTCTCCTTCGAGGACGCGATCGACGCCGAGGAGGAACGGCTCGCCGGCGAGGAGGAGCGGCTCCTCTCCGATCCGCGCGCGGTGAGCCTCGTCCACAAGCGATACTCCTACCTCCGCCGCGGACTCTACGCGGAGCAGCTTCTTCGCTGGCGGGCCTGCTTCCCCGCCGAACAACTGCTCGTCGTCGATGCCGGACGGCTCTTCGCCGATCCGCGGGGCGTGCTCGCGGAGGTGCTCGCCTTCATCGGCGCCGATCCCTGGGAGCCGCCGAACTTCGCGGCGAGAAACGAGGGCCGCCACGGCGAGGTGATGCGGGCGGCGACGCGGTCGCGGCTGGAGAACTTCTTCGAGCCGCACGAGCGGCGGCTGGCCGACCTCATCGGCTGGTGCCCGTCGGCCGCGCGGCGGCGAAAGGCGGCGTGAACACGATCGCCCGGCGGCCGAAGCCCCGAGAAACCGCGGCCGTGCGGCCTCCCGGACGCGTTGCCGACGACGTTCTCGCCGGCCCGGGGCTCCGACTGTATAACTTGGACGGTTTCGACAAGGCCGGCAGGCGTCTGCCTTCCGGCTTTTTTCGGAGCCGACTTTGTGACGAATTTCACGAAGTCTGTTTTCTCCCGCAAAGAACGGCCACATGGACGCCATCCTCCCAGTCCTCCTGTTTGTCCTGATCGCCGCGGCGGTGTCCGTTGGACTGCTGGTTTTCGCGGAACTGATCGGCCCGAGGCGGGTCACGGCCGTGAAGGAGATGCCGTACGAGAGCGGCATGGACCCGGCCCACGACACGAAGCGACGGTTCGACGTGCGGTTCCACCTCGTGGCGATCACGTTCCTCGTCTTCGACGTGGAACTGCTCTTCCTCTATCCATGGGCCGTCGCGAGCCGCTCGCCGGCCGGGATCGAGGCGGCGGTGACCGACGGGCTCGTGAGCGGTCGGGGGCTCGTCTTCGCCGGGGCGATGGCGTTCACCGCCCTGGTCGTGGTCGGTTTCGCGTACGACTGGCGAAAGGGGGTTTTTCGATGGCGGTGAATCCTTCACCAGGTCTCGAACTTCCCGAGAACGTCGTGGTCAGCCGGCTCGACGAACTCGCCAACTGGTGCCGAAAGAACAGCCTCTGGCCGATGCCCTTCGCGACAGCCTGCTGCGGCATCGAGCTCATGGCCACGGGCGCCAGCAAGCATGACCTCGCCCGGTTCGGGGCGGAGGTGTTCCGATTCAGCCCCCGCCAGTGCGACCTCATGATCGTGGCGGGCCGGGTCGTCATGAAGATGCTGCCGGTGCTCCAGCGGATCTGGCTGCAGATGAGCGAGCCGAAGTGGTGCATCTCGATGGGCGCCTGCGCGAGCACGGGAGGCGTGTTCGACACCTACGCCGTCGTGCAGGGGATCGACCGGTTCATCCCGGTGGACATGTACGTGCCCGGCTGTCCGCCCCGGCCCGAGCAGCTCATCCAGGCGATCATCGACCTCCAGGACAAGATCCAGCGTGAGGGCACGATCACCGGTCGCGAGTTCGACACGGCCGGCCGGCAGCTTCGCAAGCGGGCCCTCGTCGAGTCGGCCGACCCGCTCACGATCGACGCCTCCCGCAACCCCGTCCTCCAGCGGCGTCTCTCCGAGTTCGCAGAATCCTCCTCCGCCCGTTAGCCCGCCTCCGAGCCCCATGTCCGAAGCGACCTCCAGCCGCGAACCATCCAGCCACGATCCCGCCATCACGGGCAGCGAACGCGCCGCGGACGAGGCGATTGCCGCCGTGACGACGGCGTTCCCCGGCGTCGAGTCGTCGGTGTTCCGTGGCCAGCGGCGGCTCGTCGTGCCCGTCGAGCGATCGTTCACCCTCCTCGAGAGCCTCAAGGAGGCCGGGTTCGACCTGCTCGTGGATGTCAGCTGCGTCGACTACCTGGAATACCGCGGTGCGAAGCACAGGTTCGGCCTCGTCTACCTGCTCGCCTCGACGGCCACGAACGCCAGGCTCACGGTCCGGGTGTTCGTCGACGAGCCGGTGGAGGGGGACGATTCCTGCCCGGTCGTGCGAAGCGTCGTGCCGCTCTGGGAAGGCGCCAACTGGCTCGAGCGGGAGGTGTGGGATCTCTTCGGCATCCGCTTCGAGGGGCATCCCGACCTGCGGCGGCTCGTGATGCCTGAGGAGTTCGCCGCCCACCCGCTCCGCAAGGACTACCCGCTCCAGGGCCGCGGCGAGCGGCACAACTTCCCCGTCCTCACCCGGGATCGGAGCTGAGCCCATGTCGATCGCCACGACCGAGTTCGACGTCGCGACGCCCGCCGAGCGGAGCGAGGACTACCTCTGGACGCTCAACTTCGGCCCGCAACACCCCGCCACCCACACGACCCTGCGGCTCGTGCTCAAGCTCGAGGGGGAGCGGGTGGTCGACGCGATGCCGGAGATGGGCTATCTCCACTCGGGCTTCGAGAAGATCGGCGAGCACCTCACGTTCAACCAGTACGTGACGGTCACCGACCGGATGAACTACATCTCGCCGATGGCCAACAACGTCGCCTGGCACGAGGCCGTCGAACGGCTGCTGGGCATCGACCTGACGCCGCGGTGCAAGTACATCCGCGTGATCGTCGCGGAGCTCGCCCGCATCAGCGACCACCTCCTCTGCAACGGTGCGGTCGGCCTCGACACCGGCGCCTTCACCTTCTTCCTCTACGCCTTCTACCAGCGTGAGGTGATCTACGACATCTTCGAGACGCTCTGCGGCGCGAGGTTCACCAACTCCTACACGCGGGTCGGCGGCGCCTCGCAGGATTTCACGCCACTGGTGATCGAGAAGATCCGCACGTTCCTCAAGACCTTCCCGAAGACGCTCGACGACATGGAGCGGCTGCTCACGCGAAACCGCATCTTCGTCGATCGCACGAAGGGGGTCGGCGTGCTTTCGAAGGCCGACGCGACCAACCGCAGCGCCACCGGCCCCGTCGCACGGGCCAGCGGCGTGACCCGCGACCTGCGGAAGGACGAGCCCTACCTCGCCTATCGCGATTTCGACTTCAAGGTCTGCTGTGCGAGCGCCGGCGACTGCTACGCCCGCTACCTCGTGCGGATGGCCGAGATGCGGGAGAGCCTGAAGATCGTCTCGCAGGCCCTCGAGAACCTTCCGAGCGGGCCAGTGAACGTCGGCATCGACCAGCGGACGGCGCTGCCGACGAAGAAGCAGGTCTACTCCACGATCGAGGGCACGATCTCGCACTTCGAGCTCTCGATGGCCAACCGCGGCTTCGAGGTTCCCCACGAAGAGTCGTACGCCGCGATCGAGGCGCCCAACGGCGAGCTCGGCTTCTACGTCGTCGGCGACGGCGGCGAGAACGCCTACCGGGCGAGGTGCCGGCCGCCGAGCGTGCTCCACTTCGCGATCTTTCCACAGCTTATTCGGGGCCACACGCTCTCCGACGTCGTCGCCGTGCTCGGCAGCCTCAACATCATTGCCGCGGAGCTCGACCGATGAAAAAACCGAGGACGGGGTTGCCCCTGCCGCCGAGACGGCGTAGCTGGCCAGCGGAGCCAAGGATGGCGGAGCGCAGCCAGCTCCGAGTGAGCGGAGGCCAGGATGGCCGAAGCGAACGTCCGGCGAGACGGCAGGGGCAGCCCCGTCCGGAACTTCAGGTCGAAACCGCCGATTCGGAGCTGTTTTTCAAGGCATGATCGCCCGGAAGAAAATCCTCACCGACGAGATGGTCGCGAAGATCGAGTCGCTCGCGCCGCGGTACCCGAACCGCCGGGCGCTCACGCTCCCGGCGCTCCACGTCGTCTACGCCGAGCTGCGGCACGTGCCGCTCGAGGCGGTGGTCGAGATCGCCGAGTTGCTCGGCCTGGCGCCCGCGGAGGTGCAGGACACACTCTCTTTTTACCAGTTCTTCCCGCAGGAGAAGCCGTGCGGGCAGGTGCGGGCGTTCGTCTGCCGGTCGGTCTCCTGTGCGCTGCGGGGGGGCGACCAGCTGCTCGAGCATCTCTGCCACGCCAACGGGATCGAGCCCTACGGCACGACGCCCGACGGGAGGCTGACGATCGAGCCGGCGGAGTGCCTCGGGGCCTGCGACTTCGCCCCCTGCATCCTCGCCAACGACGACCTGCTCGCGAGCATGACGCCCGAGGCCGCCCAGGCCGAGCTCGAGAAGCCGCGCGGGAGGGCCACCTGACCATGCCTTCGTTCAAACCAGTCCTGCTCGAGGCCGTGGGCGTTCCCGACGGCCACACGCTCGCCAGCTACGTCGCCCGCGGCGGCTATGCGCCGGTGGCCAAGACGCTCGGAGAGAAGCAGCCGGCCGACGTGGTGGAGATGGTGAAGTCGAGCGGGCTGCGGGGCCGCGGCGGCGCGGGCTTCTCGACGGGCCTCAAGTGGACGTTTCTGCCGAAGGACCATCCCGGGCCGATCTACCTCTGCGTGAACGCCGACGAGAGCGAGCCGGGCACGTTCAACAACCGCATCCTGATGGAGGACGACCCGCATCAGGTGATCGAGGGGATCATCCTCTCGTCCTACGCGACGCGGGCCTCCACGGCCTACCTCTATCTCCGTTACGAGTATCCGAAGAGCTGGCAGCGACTGCAGGCGGCGATCGACGAGGCGTATGCCGCCGGCTGGCTCGGCAAGAACATCAAGGGCTCCAGCTTCTCGCTCGACGTCTACCTCCACCGCGGCGCCGCGGCCTACATCTGCGGCGAGGAGACCGGCCTCATCGAGAGCCTCGAGGGGAAGCGGGCCTGGCCGCGGATCAAGCCCCCCTTCCCGGCGATCGAGGGGCTCTTTCGCAAGCCGACGGTCGTGAACAACGTCGAGACGATGGCCTGCGTCGCCCAGATCGCCCGCCGCGGCGTCGAATGGTTCAAGTCGATCGGCGTGCCGGCCGACCCGAACAACCCGCGGGATCCCGGCAGCTACGGGCCGAAGCTCTACTGCCTCTCCGGCCATGTCGAGAGGCCCGGCTGCTACGAGGCGCCGCTCGGCATCACCGCCCGCCAGCTCATCGAGGAGCATGGCGGCGGCGTCTGGAAGGGACGCCGGGCGAAGGCCGTCATCCCCGGCGGCATCTCGATGGGCCTCATGACCGAAAGCGAACTCGACACGCCGCTCGACTTCGCCGGCCCCGGGAAGGTCGGCTGCCTCGGCCTCGGCACGGCGGCCGTCGTCGTCATCGACGACCAGACGAGCATCGTCGACTTTCTCCACAACTCCTGCCGGTTCTTCGCCCACGAGTCGTGCGGCCAGTGCACCCCGTGCCGCGAGGGCACGAGCTGGTCGCTGCGGATGCTCGAACGGATCAAGGCGGGCAAGGGACGGCTCAAGGACCTCGACATCCTCCAGGAGATCGGCAACACGATGGGGATGATGCCCGGCTCGACGATCTGCGGCCTCGCCGACGGCGCCGCCTGGCCGATCAAGAACGCCATCAAGAAGTTCCGCGGCGAGTTCGAGGACTACATCAAACGGACGAATCCGTCGGGCTGGATGGTGACCGAGCCCGTGCCCGCCCTCCAGATCGTGGGAGCCCACTGATGAAAACGGTGCCAGCCACCATTTTCTCGAAAGTCTCCGCCACGCGGACCCGCACCATGAAAATGGTGGCTGGCACCTTTTTCGTCGGAGCCCATTGATGCCCACAGTCATCGTCGATGGAAAAGAGATCGAAATCGGGGCCGACGAGCGGCTCAACTGCATCGAGGCCGCCCGCCGGGGCGGCGCCGAGATCCCGCACTACTGCTGGCATCCTGGCCTCACGGTCGTGGCGAGCTGCCGGATGTGCCTGATCGAGACCGGCAGCCGCGACGCCGCCACCGGCAAGGTGACGATGGTGCCGAAGCTCGTGCCCGCCTGCCAGACGCCGGCGAAGGACGGCACGGTGATCGTGACGGAGAGCCAGCTCGTGAAGGAGAGCCGGGCCCGGGTCGAGGAGGCGCTCCTCATCGATCATCCGATCGACTGCCCGATCTGCGACAAGGCCGGGGAATGCCTCCTGCAGGACTACCACTTCGAGCACGGGCAGCCCGAGCGGCGGGCCGACCTCCATCCGTTCACCAGCCGCAAGCGGGAGATGGGCTCGACCGTCACCCTCTTCGTCGATCGCTGCGTCATGTGCACGCGGTGCGTGCGGTTCACGCGGGAAATCTCCGGCTCTGCCGAGCTCATGGTGATCAACCGCGGCGCGAAGGAGGAGATCGACGTCTTCCCGGGCTTCCCGCTCGAGAACAAGCTCTCCGGCAACGTCGTGGACCTCTGCCCCGTCGGGGCGCTCGGCGACAAGGACTTCCTCTATCAGCAGCGGGTGTGGTTCCTGAAGGCCGAGGACAACGTCTGCGGCGGCTGCGCCACCGGCTGCTCGATCCGTACCGAACACAACCAGGACACGGTCTACCGGCTCAAGCCGCGGGAGAATCCCCACGTCAACAAGTGGTGGATGTGCGACGACGGCCGCTACGGCTGGCATCACCTCCACGACCCGTCGCGGCTCGTCGAGGCGCGGCGGGCCGCCGGCGGACGCGCCCGCCGCGAGGGCGGTGCCGACGACACGATCGAGTGGTCCGACGTCGGCCGCAGGCTCCGCGACGACCTCGGCGCCGCGGGCCGCCTGGCGGTCGCCGTCTCGCCGATGCTCACGACCGAGGAAGCGTGGATGCTCTGCGCGGTCGCTCGGTCGATCGACCCGCAGGCCTTCCTGGCCGTCGGCCACGTGCCGATCGACGGGGCGGACGAAACCTATCCCGGCGGCTTCACGATCCGCGCCGAGAAGTGCCCGAACCGTCTCGGAGTCGAGGGGGTGATCGCGGTCTTCGGCGGTGTGGACGCGGCGGGCCGGGTGCCGGGGTGGAATGCCCTGCTCGACCATGTCCGCGCGGGTGAAGCCGACGCGGCGTGGATCACCGCCGCCTACCCCGGCGGCTGGATCGACGAGGAGACCGCCGAAGCCTTTGCGTCGCTCTCCTGCCTCGTCGTGCAGGACCTCTTCGAATCGCCGCTCTCGCGGATGGCCGTCTGGAAGCTGCCCGCCGCCGGCTTCGCGGAGCGGGCCGGCACATGGGTCAACGCCGCCCACCGCGCGCAGGTGTTCCAGCAGGCGATCCGTCCCCCCGCCGGCGTCTGGCCCGAGGGGCGGCTCTACTGGAGCATGCTCGGCCGCCGCGGTCTCTACGACGCCGAGGCCGTGCGTCGCCAGATCGCGGATTCCTCGCCAACCTTCGCCGCGCTCGCGGGCGACGTGCCTGCCACGGGCATCGACCTCCGCATCCAGCAACTCGCCTAAAAAAGGAAAAAGGTGGCAGCCACCATTTTCTGAACCTTGAGAACACCACGAAACAAGCCCCATTGAAAATGGTGGCTGCCACCTTTTTCATTTTCCCCATGACTTCATTCCTCCCCTCGCCTTCGACGATTGCCGCACTGGTCAAAATCGGCCTGCTCGTGGGCGGGCTGATGACGGCGGCGGCGTATCTCGTGCTCGTGGAGAGGTGGATGGCAGCCTGGGTGCAGGACCGCAAGGGGCCGAACCGGGTCGGCATCCCGCTCACGAAGATCAAGCTCTTCGGGCTCGGGCAGCCGCTCGCCGACGGCCTGAAGATCATCCTCAAGGAGGACTTCACGCCGAAACACGTTGACAAGGTGCTCTACACGGCGGCGCCTCTGGTGATCCTCGCGGCGTCGCTGGCGATCTTCGCGGCGATCCCGTTCGGCAGCGTCATGCCGCCGCTGAAAATCGCAGGCCTGCCCGACCCCGTCCCCTTCCTCGTGGCGCCCGGCCTCGACGTCGGCGTGCTCTGGGTCTTCGCGCTTTCCAGCATCGCCGTCTACGGCGTGCTGCTCGGCGGCTGGGCGAGCAACAACAAATACGGCTTCCTCGGGGGCCTTCGGAGCAGCGCCCAGCTCGTGGCCTACGAGATCCCGCTCGGCCTCGGCCTGCTCGGCGTCGTCCTCGCGGCCGGGTCGCTCAAGCTCGACGTCATCATGAACGCCCAGGCGAAGAGCGGCACCTGGTACGCCTTCGCCCAGCCGCTCGGGTTCGTCGTGTTCCTCGTGGCGAGCTTCGCGGAGGCGGCGAGGCTCCCCTTCGACCTGCCCGAAGCGGAGCAGGAACTCGTCGGCGGCTACCACACCGAGTATTCGGGCATCAAGCTGCTGTTGTTCCTGGTCGCCGAGTTCCTCCATATGGTCACGGCGGCCTTTCTCATCGTGATCATGTTCCTCGGCGGCTGGCACCTCTGGGGCGTGACCGGCTCGTCGCAGGAGGTGACCTTGCTCGGTGCCGTCCTGCGGTTCGCCGTGCTCTCCGCCAAGATCTTCGCCGTCATCCTCTTCTTCATGCTCGTGCGGTGGAGCTGGCCCCGGTTTCGGTTCGACCAGCTCATGAACCTCGCCTGGAAGGTGATGCTGCCACTCGGCCTTGCGAACCTCGTGACCGTGGCGGCGGTCGAGGAGTTTCGATCACACCTCCCCGGCTGGGTCGCCATCGCGATCCCGTGGGCGGTGTTCTTCGTCGGCTGGATCGTCTCCGGCCTGCTCACGCCGTCGGGCACCGACAACACGCCGATCCGGACCCGCGGCCCCCTCGACGTCGAGCGTGAACTCAGCCACGACTACGCAGGTGCACGATGAAGCCTTCCGACCCCTCCATCACCTGGATCGACGAGAAGCCGCTCGGCCTGGCCGAGCGGCTCTACCTGCCGCTCTTCATCCAGGGTCTCACGACGACGGCCAGGCATCTCGTGAGCCCGAAGGTGACCGTGAGCTATCCCGAACAGCGGCCGAAGGTGGGCAACC
This sequence comes from Planctomycetaceae bacterium UBA4655, assembly GCA_002405515.1. Classification (GTDB taxonomy): domain Bacteria; phylum Planctomycetota; class Planctomycetia; order Pirellulales; family UBA1268; genus UBA4655. The sequence goes on along the minus strand of DHLZ01000140.1, from coordinate 11,397 downwards.
CTTTGATTTACCGGGGCGTCCACCGGCTCAACCGCGACGAGGAGGGCCGCGTGAAGTGCGTGGCCTGCTTCCTCTGCGCGACCGCCTGCCCGGCCCACTGCATCGACATCGTGGCGACCGAGAGCCCCTGGCCCGATCGCGAGAAGTATCCCGAGAGCTTCCAGATCGACGAGCTGCGGTGCATCTTCTGCGGGATGTGCGAGGAGGCCTGCCCGGTCGACGCGATCGAGCTCACGAGCCTGCTCGACCTGACCGGCAAGAGCCGTGAAGAGATGATCTTCGACAAGGAGAAGCTGCTGAGCGTGTACGACATGACGAAGGACGCCGAGCCGATGAAGTCGGATTCGCTGGGAGGCACGCTCTGATGACGCTCCCGGAGATTCTCACTCCCGGGCGGCTGCTCGCCGGCGCGGTGACGGCCGCGGCGATCTCGCTCTGGCTGCTTCTCCCCAGGGGACGGGAAAGCGGCGTCGCCCGCTGGCTCGGCATTCTGCTGGGCATCGCGGCCCTCGCGGGACTCGCCTGTGCAGGCCGCCGCCTGGGCGGCCTCGGCGAGGAGGCGGTGTTTCTCACGGTGTCGCTCGTCGCGGTCGTGTCGGGAGCCGCCACCGTGCTGACCCGCTCGCCGGTCTATTCCGCGATCTGGTTCGCGATGTGTCTTTTGGGAGTGGCGGGCGTGCTGCTCGTGCTCGGGGCACAGTTTCTGGGCGTCGCCACGATCGTCGTGTACGCCGGGGCGATCCTCGTGATGTTCCTCTTCGTGCTCATGCTCGCGCAGCCGGCGGGTCTCGCACCGTACGACCGCGTGAGCAACGAGCCGTTTTTGTCGGCCGTCACGGCCGCCGTCCTGCTCGGCCTGCTCACGCTGTCGATCGGCAGGCTGTCAGCCGAACCGGCCGCACCCTTGGCGGCCGAACCGGCTGTGACCGTCGCGGCTGACCCGCTCGCGGAAAACCACGTCGCGAGGCTCGGGGCGGAACTCTTCGGCCGGCACCTCGTCTCCGTCGAAGCCGCGGGAGTGCTGCTTCTGGTCGCGCTCATCGGCTCCATCGCGGTGGTGTCGCGAAGCGAGTCGGCCGGCCTGGAGGATGCCCGATGATGCCCGCCACGCTGCTCGGCATGCTCGCCGCCGCCGGAATGCCTGCCGACGGCCTCACGGTGAACGGTCTGCTCGTCGGCGCGATGCTTTTCGCGCTCGGGCTCGTGGGAATCCTCACCCGCCGCAACCTGATCGTGATGTTTCTCTGTGCCGAACTGATGCTCCAGGGCGTTTCCGTGAGCCTCGTCGCCTGGAGCCGGCATCACGGCGACTGGGGCGGGCAGATGCTCGTGATCTTCGTGCTCACCGTGGCGGCCTGCGAGGCGGCGATCGCGCTGGTGCTCGTGCTCGGCGCGTTCGCGAGGACGGGCCGGCTCGACAGCCAGGCTTGGCAGAGCCTCCGCGAGGACAACCTGCCCCGCGCCGTCGACCACGCCCTGCCGCCGATCGACGCCGCCGCCGCGTCGTGGCCAAAACTCACGCCGGCAGGCGTGCTGCCCGAGACCGACGAGGACGAACTGCTCGAGCGCGAGCACGTCTGAACCCCAAGCACCCGCCTTCCCGATGCCCGTGAGCACCCCGACCCTCCAAGCCCTCGTGCCCGCCCTGCCGCTCGCCGCGGCGATCCTGACCATGCTCCTTGGCCGGAGGCTCGGCCACCGTGCGCACCTGCCGGCGGTCTTCGGCATCGCCGGCGCGGCCGTGGCGGCCGTCATGCTGCTGCTCTCGACCCATGCGATTGCAACCCATGAGATTGCATCGCATGGCGCCGACGCCGGCCACGGCGACCCGCACTCGGCCGCGGCCGCGTTCCAGACGGCGAAGCGTTTCGACAGCCCCGCCACGCTCTGGCACTGGGCGACCATCGACGAGGCGATCGTCCCCTCGCCTGCGGCCACGCCCCCCGGCACGCCGCTCTCCGCACCGAACGCGGGCGGGTCGGCCGCGGCGATTCCGTTCTCGATCCCGATCCAGCTGCGGCTCGATCCGCTCACGGCGACGATGCTCGCGCTCGTCACGTGCGTCGGCCTGCTCGTCGCCATCTACTCGATCGGCTACATGAGCCACGACCCCGACTACGCCAGGTTCTTCTCGCTCGTCGCCCTCTTCGTCTTCTCGATGACGATGCTCGTGAGCGCGACGAATTTTCTCGTCGTCTACGTCTTCTGGGAGGCGGTCGGGGCCTGCAGCTACCTGCTGATCGGGTTCTGGTTCCGCAAGCCGGAGGCCGCCCGCGCCGCGAAGAAGGCCTTTCTCGTGAACCGCGTCGGCGACTTCGGCCTGGCGATCGCGGTGTTTCTCATCTGGATGACCTACGGCACGCTCAACTTCCACGACGTGACGCTCGCCGACGGGAGCCTTCAGCCGGGCGTGCTCGGAGTGACACGCCTGGAGGAGCCGGGCAGGATCGTCGGCGGCGCCATCGGCACGGTGATCTGCCTCTGCCTGCTCCTGGCGGCGTGCGGCAAGAGCGCGCAGGCTCCGCTCCACGTCTGGCTGCCCGACGCGATGGAGGGGCCGACTCCTGCAAGCTCCCTCATCCACGCGGCCACGATGGTGACGGCGGGCATCTATCTCGTCGCCCGCTGCGCTCCGCTCTTCGAGGCCTGTCCGGGGGCGCTCGTCGCGGTTTCGCTCGTGGGGGCGGTGACCGCCCTCCTCGCGGGTCTCATCGCGACGGTGCAGAACGACCTCAAGCGGGTGCTCGCCTACTCGACGATCAGCCAGCTCGGCTACATGTTCGTGAGCCTCGGCACGGGCACGCTCCTCGGGTTCACCGCCGCGATCTTCCACCTCGTCACCCACGCCTTCTTCAAGGCCCTGCTCTTCATGGGCGCGGGCTCCGTGATGCACTCGATGGGAGGCGTCATCGACATGCGACGGTTCGGCGGCCTGCGCCGCATCATGCCGATCACGGCGGCGACGTTCCTCGTCGGCAGCCTCGCGCTCGCGGGCGTTCCGCCCTTCGCCGGGTTCTTCAGCAAGGACGAAATCCTGGCCTCCCTCCACGCGAAGGCGTTTCCCGGAGGCCACGACGGACACCACGAGCCCTCGACCGTGGCGACCGTGCTCCAACCGGTCGGGTTTTCCGCGAGGCTCGCCGCCAACCCGACGAACACTCCCGCCACGAACTGGCTCGACGGCCTCGACCGGCCGACGGTCTGGCGCGCGATCTGGTGGATGGCGATCCTGACGGCTGGCCTCACGGCGTTCTACACGTTTCGCGCGGTCTTCATGACCTTCAGCGGACCCGAGCGGGTTCCGGAAGAGGCAGCCGGCCACGACCACGCGCATGGCGGCTCCGGGCCGCACGAGTCGCCGCCTGTGATGACGATTCCGCTTTGTATCCTGGCGGCGGCGTCGGCCGTGTCGGGCTGGTGGCTCTTCTCCACCCACGCGCTCTCCGACTTCCTCGCGGTCACGCCGTCGCTCGCCGCTCCGGCCGTCGCCGCCACCGCCGTGCCGCACGCCTTCCACGTCGACATCGCGATCCAGGGGACGCTCGCCGCGGCCATCGGCATCGCGGTCGCCGCCATCGGCCATCTCGGCCGCCGAAGCGACGGACCGCAGATGGAGCGGTTCCTCGGCCCGCTCGAATGGCTCTTCGCCAATCGCTTCTTCATCGACCAGCTCTACTCGGCCTTCGTCGTGAAGCCGCTCGAGGCGCTCGCGTTCGTCGCGGCCGCCTTCGACCGATTCGTGATCGATGGAACGGTCGATGCCGTCGGCCGCTTGCCGGTCGCCGCCGGCTCGCTCGTCCGCGGGCTCCAGTCGGGGCTCGTGCAGCGGTACGCGCTCGCCGGAGCCAGCGGCGTGCTGCTCATCGTGCTGGCGCTCTTCTGGCGGCTGCGGGGGTAAGCGGACTGATGAACGGTTTCTCGCCATCGACCCACCTGATCGTCACGCTCGCCTGCCCGCTCCTCGGAGCGGTCGTCGCGTGGGTGATCGGCTCGCGCGGCCTGTCGGCGATCCGGCAGAGCGCGGTCGTCACGACGCTCGTCACGCTCGTGCTGGCGGGCTGGCTCGTCATGCGGTATCTGGCGAGCCCCGAGGCGGCCGTCGGCGAGCCCTACGCCGTCGCCTCGTTTCCCTGGCTCGTCTCTTCGCCCGTCGATGGGGGTGCGGGCGGATTCGACATCCGCCTTTCGCTCGGACTCGATGGACTCTCGCTCTGGCTCTTCGCGCTCTCGGCGCTCCTGTCGCTGACGGCCGTGCTCGTCAGCTGGGAGGCGGTGAAGGATCGCGCGATCGGCTTCTATTCTCTGCTGCTCGTGCTCGAGTCCGCGATGCTCGGCGTGTTCGCCGCCCGCGACCTGATCCTGTTCTACGTCTTCTTCGAGTTCACTCTCGTGCCGCTCTTCTTCCTGATCGGCATCTGGGGCCACGACGACCGCCGAAGGGCGGCGGCGAAATTCTTCGTATACACGCTCGCCGGCAGCGTGCTCGCGTTCCTCGGGCTGCTCACGATCGTGCTTTGGAACGCCTCCCACACCGGGTCGCTCTCCTTCGACATCGCCACGCTCACCGCTGGATTGGCGGCCCATCCGATCCCGATGACGGCCGAGAGCGGATGGCTCCAGATGTGGGTATTTCTGGCACTCCTCGCAGGATTCGCGATCAAGGTGCCGATCTTCCCCTTCCACACCTGGCTGCCGCTGGCACACGTCGAGGCGCCCACGGCGGGCTCGGTCGACCTCGCGGGCGTGATGCTCAAGATCGGCATGTACGGCTTCCTCCGATTCTCCCTGCCGATGCTGCCGGAGGCGTCCGCCGCGGCAGCCCCCTGGCTGGTGGCGCTGGGGGTCGTGGGGATCCTCTACGGCGCGCTCGTGGCGCTCGCGCAGACCGATCTCAAGCGGCTCGTCGCGTACTCCAGCGTGAGCCACATGGGCTACTGCGTGATGGGATTGTTTGCGCTCGAGCCGGTCGCGATCGAAGGGGCGAACCTCCAGCTCATCAACCATGGTCTCTCTTCGGCGGGCCTCTTCGCGCTCGTCGGAATGATCTACGAGCGGTTCCACACGCGGTCGATCGCCAACCTCGGCGGCATCGCCTCGAAGGCGCCCTGGCTCGCCGTGCTCTTCATGATCTTCACGTTCTCGAGCATCGGCCTGCCCGGTCTCAACGGGTTCGTCGGGGAGTTTCTCATCCTCGCCGGCACGTTTCAGCGGGCGTGGGCCGGTGCCCCGGCCTCGATCGCCGCGGCCTACCTCGCGATGGCGATCCTCGCGGTGCTCGGCGTCGTGCTCGGCGCCTGGTACATGCTCTCGGCGGTGGAGCGGGTGCTCTTCGGCCCGTCGCGGGAGCCGCCGGGGCACGGTTCGCGTGGCCATGGCGATCATGGCCACGCCCCCCATGGCCACGACCATCACGCCGGTCAGCATGCCGCCGCGAAGCACCCGCTCGATCTCGCCTGGTTCGAGTGGGCGGCGCTCCTGCCGCTGGTGATCTTCGTGTTCTGGATCGGCCTGGCGCCCGGCACGTTTCTCCGACCCGCCGCCTCGGCGGTTCGGGACGCGACGCTGGCGAGCCGCGACGCATTCGCCACCAGGGTCGCCGCCGACTCGCCTGCCGGCGCTGTCGCGAAGCCCGACGCCCGTGAAGTCACCCTCGAAGGGAAGCCATGATCCTCGCCGCCGCGGCCAGCTCGTTCACCGTTTCGCCGGACACCTTCGGGCTGCTCGCACCGGAGATCATCCTCGTGGCCGCGGCGCTCGTGGCGTATCTGGCTGGTGCCTTCGCGGGCTTCCGCCACGGCTGGCTCCTCGCCTTCGCCGGGATCGCGGTGGCGGTCGTCGCGTCCGACCGCCAGCCGGGCGAGGCCGTCTCGTCGGTCGTCTGCATCGACGGCTTCGCGTCGTTCGTCCGCTGGCTCGTGCTCGTGACCGGCGGTCTGCTCACGCTCGTGCAGGCGGGCGACTCGCGGCTCGGCATCCGCCGGCCGGCTGGAACCTGCGAGGAGGCGGGCACCTTCCTGCTGCTCCTCGCCGGGCTGTCGCTCGTGGTCTGCACGAACGACCTCGTGCTCCTCTTCGTGGCGCTGGAGATGGTTTCGATCCCGACCTACGTGCTCCTCGGCCTCGCCAGGCAGACCGCGCGGGGCCAGGAGGCGACGCTCAAGTATTTCTTCCTCTCGCTCGTCGCCTCCGCGTTCTTCCTCTACGCCATCGTCTGCCTCTACGGCATCGGCGGCTCGACGAACTTCGCCGACATCGCGGCGGCGATGCGGTCGCCGGACGGCCCGGGACGTTTGGTCGCGACGGCGATGCTGCCGATAGCGATCGGCATGGCGATGGCCGGAGCCGCGTTCCGGCTCGCGGCGGTGCCGATGCACTTCTACGCACCCGACGTCTACGAGGGCACGAGCAGCCCGATGGCCGCCCTCCTCTCGACGCTGCCGAAGGTGGCCGGCGTGGTCGTGCTCGCCCGCGTGCTCGCGATCGCGGGCGGAGGCGGCGCGGCGGCTGCGACCGAATGGTCCGGACTCTTCTGGCAGGTGGCGGCTGTGCTCGCGGCCGTCACGATGACCGTCGGCAACGTGATGGCCCTCCTGCAGTCGAACCTCCGCCGACTGCTCGCCTGCTCGTCGATCGCCCATGCCGGCTACATGCTCGTGGGCATCGCCGCCGCCGCGGCGGCCGACCCCGGCGAGATCGGCGGCTGGAACGGGATCGACGGGCTCTCGGCCGTGCTCTTCTATCTCGCCACCTATGCCCTCGCGACGGTCGGCGTGTTCGCGGCGATCACCTACCTCGGCCACCGCTGGCCCGTCTGGACGGCCCAAGAGCCCCGGCCGCCACGCGAAGAGGTCTCGACCGTCGCCGATCTCGACGGGCTGTCAGGGACGAACCCGGTGGCCGCGTTCGCGATCGCCGTGTTCCTCCTGAGCCTCGCCGGCATTCCGCCGCTTCCCGGCTTCTGGGGCAAGTTCTCGCTCGTCACGGCCGCGCTCGAGGTCGACGGGGGGTTGGCGATCGACTTCAGTGGCAGCCGGGCCTGGTTCGTGGGCCTTGCAGTCGTGCTCTTGCTCAACGCCGCGATCGCGGCCGCCTACTACCTGCGGCTCATCGCGGCGATGTACTTCAAGTCGACCGACCGGGGCGTTCAGGCCGACGGCGGGCTCGCCTCGGGCATCGCGATGCTGCTCTGCCTCGTGGCCGTCGCGATGGTGACCTTCCAGCCGGGCGGACTCTTCCAGGCCGCGGGCCGCGCGGGCGCCGCCGGCAAAGAGATCCATGCCGCCGTGCCGATCGTGCCCGGCGAGCAGGCCGGCTCGCTGGAGACCGCTTCACGATGACCACGATAGACGCCTCGTCCGTGCGGGCCGAACTCGCCGGTTTCCCAGATCCGGAGACAGGTCGGCCGCTCGCGGACACCGGCCAGATCGTCGCGGTCGGGTCCTCTGCGGCGTCGATCGAGGTCAAGGTCGGACTCTCCACCCACTCGGCGATCCTCTGGAAGGCCACCCGCGGCCGCATCGAGGAGCGGCTCCGTGGACGGTTTCCCGGGGTGGCCAGCGTTTCGGTCGAGATCGTGCCTCACGACCGGCCGCCGATGAAGCTCGGCCAGATCGGACTGGAGGCCAAGAGCGTGATCGCTGTCGGCAGCGGCAAGGGGGGCGTCGGCAAGAGCACGATCGCCGCGAGCATCGCGATCGGCCTCGCACGGTCGGGCAGCCGCGTCGGCCTTCTCG
>DHLZ01000140.1:0-3518 GCA_002405515.1 Planctomycetaceae bacterium UBA4655 | reverse complement strand
CGCCGACGTCTACGGCCCGAGCGTGCCGCACCTGCTGGGTCTGTCCGGCAGGCCGCAGATCGAGGACGGCAAGATCGTTCCGATGCTGCACGCTCCCGGCGGAGACGCCGCCCGACCGATGCCCGTGATGTCGATGGGGTTCATGGTGCCAGCCGGCGAGGCGGTCGTGTGGCGGGGGCCGATGCTCCACGGCGCGATCACGCAGATGCTTCGCGACACGGCCTGGGGCCCGCTCGACTACCTCGTGATCGACATGCCGCCGGGCACGGGCGACATCGCCCTGACGCTTTCCCAGGTGCTGCCGCTCTCCGGTGCGGTGGTCGTCTGCACGCCGCAGGACGTCGCGCTCCTCGACGCCACGAAGGCGATCGCGATGTTCCGCAAGGTGAGCATCCCGATCCTCGGCATGGTGGAGAACATGAGCTTCTTCGTCTGCCCCGACACGCAGAAGCGATACGACATCTTCGGCACCGGCGGCGCGAAGCGAACCGCGCAGGAACTCGACATTCCTTTCCTTGGGGAGGTGCCGATCCAGATCCCGATCCGGGAGCACGGAGACGCCGGCAAGACCTCCGCCAACTTCGACGACCCGGCGAGCCGCCCCTACCTCGAGGCGATCTGCGAACGCCTCGTCGGCAACCTCGCCGCGACCGCCGCCGCCCGTCCGTCGCTGCCACCGCTGCCGGTGCTCTGACCTCGCGGCCGCGGCGAGAGCGACGGCCATTTCTGGCCTGCATTCCCGGCACTTGCCTTCGGTCATGCTGCAGGCGTACTGTTCCCTCGTGCCGATCGAACGGGCCGAGCCTGGACCGATCGGGGCGATCTACGGATCTGGTTAACGCGACGAAAAACAGCCCGCGGTTCCCGAATTTGTCGGGAGAAACGACGGACGGTTGGTCGTGGTGAAAGCCGGCGAGAACGCCCGCCGAAAGCGGATGCTCGCAGCGGTTTTTTTGTCGCGCCGACAGGCATGACGGTGCGCGGTGACAGCAGGGACGCGAGCGATGCGTGTCCTGCGAGGAACCCGTACCATGAACCGCTCGACCCTGACGACCTGTCTGGCGACCAGCCTGCTCTGGATCGCCGCGAACCCCGTCTTCGCCGTCCCCTTTGGCAGCATCGCGACCTGGAAGGGAGCCGCCAACAAGACAATCAGCCTCGGCGACAAAAGCTTCGTCTGGCTAGCCGATTCCGGCAACTGGAACGGCACCGAGAACGTCAATCTCGCATCCATACCCGCGGTCAACGCTCACGGTTTCGGCATCGAGACCCTAGAGTTGTACGCTGGCCCGCTCACGCTCTCGGTCTCCTACCGCATCAACATCACGTCGTCGAACGTGTTTGCGGCTGTCCGCATGGACCATACCATCTTTACTACGAATGTGATGACCTACAAGGACATCTATTTGAGCGAAGCAACCTTCAATGCGGCCGGCCCGCCCGGCACGGGCACCATCTCGCTCCTCATGGATAACCTCACGGCGATCCCGGCTCCGCCCGTCTTTCTGCCGACACCCTGGACCCAGCAGTCGCTCTGGGTCCGCGACACGATCGTGCTCGACGGCTCCGGCTCCGTGCAGTCGATCGCCAACACGTTCGTCCAGGCCGTGCCGGAGCCCTCCTCGATGATGCTGACCGCATTCGGCATCGGACTCGCGGCGGTTCTGCCTCGGCGGCTGAAGAGATTCAGTAGAGCCAGACGCGGGAGCGGTCTCGCAGTGTGACGGCGGGTTGCGGCGTGAACCTCGGGATGCCGGCGAGCGACCGGACTTCGGCGCCGCGGCGGCCGATCGCGAACCATTCGCCGAGCCGCGGCATGCCGGCAGCCCACGGAAGCTCCCATGCGTCGGCCACGCGGCCCCAGAGTTCGCCGAGCCTGCCCCTGCGGACGTGGATCGCATCGATGCCATACCACTCGCCCGGCTGCTCGAGCAGGAGAGCGCCGCGGCGGGCCGCCGCCTCCGCGACGAGGCCGTCGAGGTTGGCGGCGGCCGCCTTGAGCGACTCGAGCGCGAGCGGACAGCCGGGAACGTAGAGCGTCTTGAGCACACAGTAGCGAAGCCCGCCCACCGTGGCGATGCTCGACATCGGCAGCCGAGTGACGACCGTGCGGAAACCGCGTTCCTCGAGCCGCCGTAGGCACTCATCGACCCAGGCGGCCACCTGCTCCACGGAAAATCCGTAGAGCAGGTCGTTGCCGATGTCGGTCACGACGGCGAGCGGCCGCGGGCCGTCGGGCGGTCCGCCGCGGTCGCACGCCGTTCGGTCGATCGCCCGCCAGAGTCCCGAAAAAAGGATCGACGGCAGCCGCCGCATCCAGACCCGGCTGTTGGCCCCGTAGGAGCGGCCGTGCCCCGCCGCGACGAAGAGATCGAGCGGCGACGCCGCCCGCGACCGCGCCGTGGCGGCGAGCGACGCGAGGCCGCGGGAGAGATTGCTCGCGCCGATGGCCACGACGGCGAGGGCACGCGGACGGCTGCCAGCAGCGTTCATCGTCATATCATACGCGGCACGTCGATGCGGCCGGTTACCGTCCGCCGAGCGACTGGACGCACGACGCGGCGAGCGCGAAGAAGAGGATCGCGAGATACGTCTGGCCGGCCGACATCGCCAGGAGCCCGATGCCGCAGCCGCACACCGCGCCGATGACCGCGGCGACGCGATAAGCATTCGGCACGCCAATCCACTCCAGCCCCTCCCGAACAATCTGTCCGCCGTCGAGTGGCGGCACGGGAACCAGGTTGAGCAGCGGCCAGAAGATGTTCACGAAGAGCAGGAAGCCCACGACGATCTGGCCGATTGCCGAGGGAATCTCCCGCCCTCGGTCGAGGGAGAACCAGTCCGTGACGAAGGGGATCGGAACCGGCACGGCGTAGCCACCGCTCTTGAGCACGGCGACGACCGCCGCGGCGAGCGCGAACTGCAGGAGAGGCCCGGCGGCCGAGACGATCACCTGCTCCCGCGGCGTCCGCCGCCACCGACGCCCCCAGCCGTCGAGCGACGTGAGCCCGCCAAAGTGATAGAGCACGATGCTCGAAGATTTTCCGAACGCCCGCCACGCGAGCGCGTGCCCCATCTCGTGCACGAGGATCGAGACGAACACGACCGCCACCCATGCCAGAAGCAGCCTCAGGAGCAAACGCTGATCGCCCCCGGCGATCCACTGGCACTCCCCCCAGCCCAGGAGCGCCGCCCCGGCCCAGAACCACGCCGACACACGAACGGCGATCCCACCGAGCGAAAACGAGATGTCGGCCGGCGTCGGCGGCGGTGCGGCGAGGAACATGCAGAGGTTTTATCACAATCCCGGCGCGTTGCACCGGCGGCCCCGAACAAGCAGCGTCGACCGTGAGGGGCTGCCCGTGTGCCCGAGACGGCGTAGCTGACAAGAGGAGACATGGATGCCGAGAGCGCAGGCAGCTACGCGCGAGCGAAGGCCCGGAGGGCCGTAGCGAGCGTACGGTGAGGACATGCGGGCGGCCCCGCACCCGCGGAGTAGACAAGCGAAGACAGGGAGG
>DHLZ01000291.1 GCA_002405515.1 Planctomycetaceae bacterium UBA4655 | reverse complement strand
CGTCCCCCGGATCCGCTGCCGCGGATCAGCCATCGGCGGCCACGAGCGCCCGAGCCGCCGTCGCGATCGCCGGCCGATGCGGCTCCTCGACATTGTCGAGGAGCGGCTGGAGCGGGCCGGTGGCGGCGATACCGGCTGCCGCCACCGCCTCGTGCAGCACGCGGATCGGGTTGATGGCGTTCCGCAGGGCTTCCAGCGGCTCGAACACCCGTCGAATCCGCTCCGCCTCGGCCCACTGTTTCGCCCGGATGGCGGCGAGCATGGCCTGGGAGAGCTTCGGGGCCAAGCACCCGCAGCCGGTCGTGAAGCCGCCGAGGCCGAAATCCCGCATGTGGACGATGGCCGGCTGCTCCCCGATGCCGCTGATGATGATCTCCGGGTCGACGAGGCCGACCAGTTCGCGGAGATACGGATCGTGGGCCGGATCCGGCCGCACCGTCGCATACTTGATCGCGCTGATGAGGCCGTCGCGGCAAAGTCGGGCAGCGTCGGCCGGCTCGATGAAGCCGTCGTGCTTGATGTAGAGGAGGGCCGGCACGCCGGCCGCCTCGACGAATCGGCGGACGCCCGTCGCCACGCCCGCGCTCGTGGTGATGCCCTGCTGCGGCAGCACCATCACGGTTTGGAACCGGTGCCGGCGGATCACCTGCGCGTGTTCGAGCAGGAGGCCGAAGGTGGGGCCGGCCGCGGGCACGACGAGGGTGTCTGCCGATGCCGTCTGGGCGAGCATGGCCAGCAGCGGTTCGTACTCGCCGAGCGGCAGGTGATAGAGGTTGGCGTTGCCACCGTAGAGCAACAGCGACACGCGCCCCTGCTCGAGGTGGCGGATGATCCGCTCGTTGCCGGCCGGGTCGATCCCGCCGGCCGCCGTGCGGGCCAGTGGGGGGACGGCCATCACCGAGCGGTGAAAGTGGGCCTTCGTGAGCGTAGGGGAACTGTTCACGTGTGTCTCGCGGGGCAAAGAGGGGCTGGATGACGGATCAGAAAATGTCGGGGTCGGGCGTCGGCGGGCCGCGTTCGAGGAAGCGGAAGTCACAGCCGAGATCGGCCTGCGTGGCCTGCTCGCCGTAGAGTCGGCCGTAGCCGCGGGCGAATCGCGGCGAGGGGGCCTGCCATGCCGCCAGCCGCCGGGAGAGCTCCTCGTCGGCGATGAGCAGATCAAGCCGGCGGGCGTCGACGTCGAGTGCGATCCGGTCGCCCGTCTGGACGGCCGCCAGCGGCCCGCCGATCGCCGCCTCGGGGGCCACGTGGAGCACGCACGTCCCGTAGCTCGTGCCGCTCATCCGGGCGTCGGAGATTCGCACCATGTCACGCACGCCCTGCTCCAGGAGCGGCTTGGGGATCGGCAGCATGCCCCATTCCGGCATGCCCGGGCCCCCGAGCGGTCCGGCATTCCGCAGCACGAGCACGTCGTCGGCCGTGATGCCGGTCGCGGGATCGTCGATCCGCGCCTTCATGTCGGGATAGGAATCGAACACGATCGCCCGCCCCGTGTGCTTGAGCAGCCTCGGGTCGGCGGCCGTCGGCTTGATCACGCAGCCGTTCGGGGCGAGGTTGCCCCGGAGCACGAAGGTGCCGCCGGCCCGCGAGAGCGGCGCGTCGAGAGGCAGGATGACCCGGTCGTCGATCACCTCGGCGGCCGCGATGTTCGCGCCGAGCGTCCTGCCGGTCACGGTGAGGGCGTTCAGGTCGAGCAGATGCGGAATCCGCGAGAGCAGCGCCGGCACGCCGCCGGCGTCGTGAAAATCCTCCATGAGGAACTCACCCGCGGGCCGCAGGTTGGCGAGCACGGGGGTGGTGCGGGAGAGGGCGTCGAACCGGTCGAGCGACAGCGGCACGCCGGCCCGGCCGGCCAGCGCGAGCAGGTGGATGATCGCGTTGGTCGACCCGGCCAGGGCCATGTCGGCGACGATGGCGTTGTCGAACGCGGCGGGCGTGAGGATCCGCGACGGCCGCAGGTCTTCCCAGACCATGCCGACGATCCGTCGGCCGCAGTCGGCCGCCATCCGGGCGTGGGCGGAGTGCACGGCGGGAATCGTCGCGGCGCCGGGCAGCATCATGCCGAGCGTCTCCACGACGGCCGCCAGCGTCGATGCCGTGCCCATCGTCATGCACGTGCCCGCCGATCTCGCGATGCCCGATTCGAGCTGCCGCCAGACGCACGCGTCGAGGCAGCCGGCCTGGCGCTGGGCCCAGTATTTCCAGACGTCGGTGCCGCTGCCGAGTCGCTCGCTGCGGTGGCGGCCGGCGAGCATCGGGCCCGCGGGCAGAAAGACCGCCGGCAGATCCGCGGAGATCGCCCCCATCAGGAGTCCGGGTACGGTCTTGTCGCAGCCTCCCATGAGCACGCAGCCGTCGACCGGATGGCTCCGCAGCACCTCCTCGGTCTCCAAGGCCAGGAGGTTGCGATAGAGCATCGCCGTCGGCTTCATGAACATTTCCGAGATCGCCAGCACGGGGATCTCGATCGGGAAGCCCCCGGCCTGCCAGACGCCGCGCTTCACTTCCTGCACCCGCTGCGGGAAGTGGGTGTGGCACTGGCTCAGGTCGCTCCACGAGTTGAGGATCGCGATGACCGGACGCCCCTCGGCCTCTTCGGCGGAGTAGCCCATCTGCCGCAGGCGGCTGCGATGGCCGAAGGCGCGGAGATCGTCGGGCGCGAACCACCGTTGGGACCGCAGGTCGCTCGGGGAAAGCCTGGGGGCGTGAGGATCGCGAGTCATGCCGGAGGTCGTGTCGGTGGTCGTCAGCGCGGACGATAGTGTAGCCTCTCACCGGCCGCCCGTTGCGAACTTCCCCGCCATGACGCCACTCACCATTCTCTTCGCGGCCCTCCTGGTCGTGGTCGGCGGCGTGCTGGCCTTCCGGCTGCACCCGTTTCTGGTCCTCATCACGGCGGCGTTCGTCGTCGCGGCGCTCACGCCGGTCGATCCGGCTCGGCCCGTCGGGCCGGGCCAGCGGGTGGCCGAGGGCTTCGGCAAGACGGCGCTCGACGTCGGGATCGTGATCGCCATGGCCTCGATCCTCGGCGGCTGCCTCTCGGCGGCCGGCGGTGACAAGCGGATCGTGGCCGCCATCCAGCGGTGCGTGGGCGAGCGGCACACGCCGCTGGCCCTGCTCCTGGCCGGGTTCGTGCTCGGAATCCCGATGTTCGCGGAGACGGTCTTCTATCTGCTCCTGCCGCTGGCCCGAGCGGCCTGGGAGCGGACCGGCCGCGGGTATCTCGTGTGCGTGCTGGCGATCGTCGCGGGCGCCACGATGACACATTCGCTCGTGCCGCCGACGCCGGGGCCGCTGTTCGTGGCCGAGGCCCTCGGCGTCGACATCGCGACGATGAGCGGCGTGGGGCTCGTCGTCGGGATCATCGCGGCGCTGGCCGGCTATGCGTATGCCCGGTGGGCCGACGGCCGTTGGCCGCTCGAGCCGTCGCGGTCCGCCGCGGCTGCCGCGGAGACGCCTGCCTCCGCCGCGGGAGCTGGAAGTGGGCCGCCGCTCTGGGCGTCGCTGCTGCCGATCCTCCTGCCGCTTGTGCTCATCAGCCTGGAATCGGTGTCGCGGTCCGCCGCCGACGCCATTCCCGCCGGCGTGCTGGCGGCGGTCCGGATTCTGGGCGACAAGAACGTCGCGCTGTCGCTGGCCGCGGTTGTCTCGATCTTCCTGCTCGCGTCCCGCGCCGCCGGTATGCCGGCCGTCCGCGGCTCGATCGCCGAGGCGGTGACCGAGGCGGGCAACATCATTCTCGTGATCTCGGCGGGCGGGGCCCTCGGCGCGACGCTCCGCGCGGCGGGGCTCGGTCAGGTCTCCCCCGGGCTGGCCGCGGGCGCCGGGCTCGCGGTCATTCCGCTGGCCTGGCTCCTGACGGCGGTGATCCGCATCGCCCAGGGATCGGTGACGGTGGCGATGATCACCGCGGCGGGCGTGATGGCTCCGATCCTGCTCGACGGCACGCCGGCCTTTCATCCCGTCTACGTCGCCATCGCCATCGGCTGCGGCTCCAAGGTGGGGATGTGGATGAACGACAGCGGCTTCTGGGTGATCTCGCGGATGAGCGGCATGTCGGAAGTGCAGACGCTTCGTTCCGCCGCCGTGATGATCGCCATCGAGGGCACGGTCGGCCTGATCGCGACGCTCTGCCTGGCCGTGCTCTGGCCGCTGCGGTGATCGCCGCGGGGGATCGGGCCGGCGGCGAGGCCGGGGGATATCGATTCGTCGCTACACTGGCGGGCCGGTCGCGGGCCCGTGATGGGCTGCGGCCCGTCCGCCAGAACGCGTCACAGCCCTCGGAGCACTCGTCATGGACAGCCTTCACGGCATGAACTTCGTCGCCGGATCCCTGCAAAAATCGCCCCGCTCCTTCACGGCGTCGAGCCCGCTCGATGGCCGCGAGCTGCCCGGCCGCTTCTCGATCGCGTCGCTCGCCGACGTCGAGGCGGCCATGCTCGCCGCCGCGCCGGCGGCGGCGGTCTTCGCGGCCACGGGCGGCGAGGTCCGGGCAACGCTGCTGGAGACGATCGCCGCGGGGCTCATGGAGCTTGGCGATGCGCTCATCGAGCGGGCCGTTGCCGAGACCGCGCTGCCTCCCGCGCGGCTCGTCGGCGAGCGGGCCCGCACCTGCGGCCAGCTGCAGCTCTTCGCCGCCGCCGCCCGCGACGGATCGTGGGTGGATGCGCGGATCGATCGCCGCCAGCCCGATCGGCAGCCCCTGCCCCGGCCGGACCTGCGGCGATTGAAGCGTCCTCTGGGCCCCGTGGTGGTGTTTGGCAGCAGCAATTTTCCGCTTGCCTTTTCCGTGGCCGGGGGAGATACGGCAAGCGCCCTGTGCACCGGCAACCCCGTCGTGGTGAAGGCCCACCGGGCGCATCCGGGCACGTCGGAACTCGTCGCCGGCGTCATCCTGCGGGCGGTCGAGTCATGCGGCCTGCCCCCCGGCACGTTTTCGCTGCTCCACGGCGAGGGGAGCGTGATCGGCACGGCGCTCGTGCGGCATCCGGCCTGCCGGGCCGTGGGCTTCACCGGCTCGCGGGCCGCGGGGCGGGCGCTGTGCGACGTTGCCGCCGCCCGCCCCGACCCGATTCCCGTGTTCGCGGAGATGAGCAGTCTCAATCCGGTGTTCGTGCTGCCCGGGGCCCTCGCCGCGCGACCCGCCGAGATCGCGAAGGCGTTCGTGGCCTCGATGACGCTCGGCGTCGGGCAGTTCTGCACGAAGCCGGGGCTGGTGTTCGCCGTCGAGAGCGGTGATCTGGCCGGCTTCCGGACGGCGGTCGCCGAGGCGATCGCGGCGGCCGCGCCGGGATCGATGCTCTCCCCCGACATCCTCGCCGCGTTCGAGAGCGGCCGCGACACGATGCTGAACGTCGCCGGCACCGCGGTTCTCGGGAAAGCGGCCGCGGCGGCCGACCCGACGAGGACGCAGGCGGCCGGCCTCGTCGCCGTGACCGACGGAGCGACCTTTCTCGCCCGCGAGCGGCTGGCCGAGGAGGTGTTTGGGCCGTGGAGCCTCGTCGTGGTCGTGAAGTCGCCCGCCGACCTGCGGACGATGGCCCGGCATCTCGATGGCCAGCTGACGGCCACGATCCACGGCACGCCGGAGGATCTCGCGGCGGCGGGCGATCTGCTGGAGCTTCTCGGCCAGAAGGCGGGGCGACTGATCGTCAACGGCTTCCCCACCGGGGTCGAGGTGTGTCACGCGATGCAGCACGGCGGCCCCTGGCCGGCGACGAGCGACTCGCGGTTCACGAGCGTGGGGACCGCGGCGATCGAGCGGTTCATTCGGCCGGTCTGCTACCAGGACGTGCCCGACGCCCTGCTGCCCGCCGCCCTCCAGGATGCCAACCCGCTCGGCATCGAGCGGATCGTGGAGGGCGTCCGCGGGCGCCAATGAGCCAGTGAGCCAGTGAGCCGCTGCCCTGCTGCATCCCGCCGGTGAGGCTGCATCGCCGTCGGCGAGCATGGGTCGTTACTGCCCCCAGGCACGATGTTGTCGACAGTGGTTTTCGGCTGACTGCGCGGCACCACGGTCCCACGGAAGCCCGAGGCGCGAGTTTCCCTGCAGGCCGAGTTGCAAAAACCCCGGCAGCCCGAGGC
>DHLZ01000190.1:7986-26719 GCA_002405515.1 Planctomycetaceae bacterium UBA4655 | reverse complement strand
GCATGAATCGCAGCAACTCGGCCGCAAACACCGAAAGGTGCGTAACGATGCGAATCGCTGCGAGCCGCGGCAAACCGCGGTAGTGGGCAACACAGGATTCGAACCTGTGACCTCTACGGTGTGAACGTAGCGCTCTAACCAACTGAGCTAGTTGCCCGATTCGCGGCGAGGCCGTAGGGTCCCGCCGGACGACTTCGAAGTGTAGCCCGTACAGCCGCGGCGTGCGAGGGCCGTGCGGCACGCACTTGGACGCCGGATCTCGCTTCCGCCAACCCCAGGAGCCGTCATTCAGGCGGCGGGTCGAACGACGTCCCGCCCGCCATGGCGAGTGAATCGTCCTCGATCCGGCGGCGGGAGGCGGCGCGCTTGCCTGTTTCGTTCGAAGAAAGCTCGATGTCACGGGAAATCGAATTGAACGTCTTCCGCAGCTCGCCGACACTTTGTCCCACCGATCGGCCGACTTCGGGGAGCCGCTTGCCGTACAGCATCACGGCAATCGCGCCGATCACCACGATTTCGACTGGGCCGAGGCCGAACATGGCTCGCTCCTGATCAACGGGAAGAAAGTTCGTGGAAGATCCGCAGCATGACCGCCCGCGGCCTACTCCCGCGTCGCCTCACGGTGGGCGTCGTCCTCGATGCCCTGGACGCCCTTCTTGAATTCGACGATGCCCTGGCCGAGCGACCGCATAACCTTGGGGAGCCGCGACCCGAAGAGAAGCAGGATCACGCCGGCAACGATAACCAGTTCGACCGGCCCAAGGCCCATGATGGCGAGGCTCGGCGAGACGAAGTCCGGATGCACGCTCTCAACTCCCTGCCCGAAGGCTTTGGCTTTTCCTGCGCGAAGACATTCGCGAAAAACTCCTATGGAAAGTGTAACCCCGCATACCCGCCGGTCAAACTCACGGCAATGGCGCGACCGCCGCAACCCGCGCAACCCGCCCCTGGTGCATTGGAAGGTAGCGATAAAAGACCTCGAGGCAGAGCACGGACAGTGCGGTGGAATAGACCCGGCCGCCATGACCACCCCAGACGCGGTCGGGATCCCAGCTGCCGTCGAGGTCGCCGCCCGACCGCTGCCCGGGGAGGATCGCCCGCTGCATCCGCTCGTTCCATCGACCCCAGGCTGGACCGCCGGCGTGGAACATCGCGAGCGTTCCGTAGTAGCAGGCGTAGGCGTTGAACGGTCCGGAATCGGGGGGCATCGCCTCGAGGAATGCAACGGCTTCCGTCACGATCGGATCCGCTGGATTTAGCCCAAGCAGGAGTCGGCAGAAGAGCGCCTCAGCCGTCATCGCCGCGGTCGGCCGCTCGCCAGGCCGGTACGACGCAAGCCCGCCCGAACGTCCGCTCGACACTCCCGCAAGAAACCCGCCCGCCCTCGCGAGGCTGGTGTCGAGCCCTTGGAGACCGGCATTCCTGGCGGCCGAAAGGGCCATCACCTGCCATCCGAGCTGGCTGGTGTCGCCGCGATCGCCGGCGGCATACCGCCAACCGCCCGTCGCAGGGCTCTGCCTCGAGACCGTGTGGGCCACCGCGCGGGCCAGGGGCTCCCGAAGCCGCTCGTCGCCCGTCATGCCGCAGGCCTCGCCCAGGGCGATCGTCGCCATCCCGTGGCAGTAGAGGGCGGCGAAAAACTCGGCGTCGCCCGCGAGCGATCCGTTCGGCTTCTGCCTCGCGATGAGAAACTCGATCGCACGGGCGACCTCGGCCGCATGAACGCCTTCGCGGTGCGTGCTGCCCGCGCCGAGGAAGGCGAGCACCGCGAGGCCCGTCACGCCATGGTCGCTTCGCGCGCCGGCCCCCCTTCGATCCTGTCCCTGCACCGTTCGCTCGACGCCGGCCCCATGTCGGGCGGCGTCCCAACGTCCGTCGCTCGACTGGGCCCTCGCAAGCCACGCAAGCCCCCGGAGGACGGCCCGCTCGGTCTCCTCGGAGCCGCCCAACGCCATGGCCGCCGCCCTGCGACTGGCTCCGCGACGCGAATAGGGGCTCGCGTCATCGCCCGCCGCCAACGTCGTAGTCAGCTTCGATGCATCGATCGGCACGACGTCCGGCTTCTCATCGTCGGGCGGTTCGAGCAGCGGCACGATCTCCGACGGATCGATCTCCTTCGTGGACCGGTCCGCATCGGAGGCGGTCACGGTCGATGCGACGACGTCGTCGGGCGGCGCGGCTGATTCCGTCTCGTTGCCGGCATCCTCCACCGCCGCGGTCGATCCCTCCGGCTCCTCTGAAACGACCACCACCATCGTCGGCCGTCCCGCCGTGGATCGCCCCCACGAGGCCGGCGACAGGCCTCCGATCGACGCGGCCACGACGGCAAGCACCGCGTGCGCCACGACCGAGAGGAGCAGACACTTCTTGAGCGTGTCGGATTGCAGCCAACGCGTCCGCACGGCGACCGCCAGGCCGACGGCCCCGGCCACGATCAAAACGCCCGCCAGAATCAATCCGGGCTGCATCGCTCCTCTCCCGCGGTCCCGTCTCCCGCTAACGGCGGGCCTTCGCCGATCCGGATTCCGCTGCCACCTGCACCGATATGCCGACGTGGCGGATGCCTGCCGCGCGGCAGGCCTCGTAGACAGCCGCCATCCGGCCGTGGCTGGCGGCGCGGTCGCCCCGCACGAGCACCGACATCTCGCGGCCGTCGCCCCGCACCACCGCGAGGCGGCCCGAGAGATCCTCGACCGGCACCGCCTCGCCGCGGAATTTCACGCCGCCATCGGCCGCCACTTCCACGATCTCCGGCTTCAACGACTCGACCGGCGCGGCGGCGTTCACCTGCGGCAGGTCCACGTCGAAGGCCTGCTCGTGGCCGGAGAAGCGGGTCGCGCACATGAAGAAGATGGTCAGCACGAGCACGACGTCGATCATCGGGGCCATGTTCGGCTGCGGCTCCTCGTCGTCGGACAGTCGCACCAGCGGCATCGAAAGGCTCCTACGCGGCGGACCGGAGATTCCGTTTCCTGCGCCGTGGGTCGTTGGCTGTCTCGAGGGCGACGCAGTCGATGACCCGCTGCGCCGTCTCGTCGAGCCGCAGCGCGAGACGGTCGGCCCTGCTCGTAAAGAACGAGTGCAGGAGCATCGCGGGAATCGCGACGACGAGCCCCATGGCCGTCGTGATGAGGGCCTCGCCGAATCCCTTCGCGAGCAGGTCTGGTCGCCCCATCGCGCCCGCCGAGGCCACGTCGTTGAACGACCGGATGAGACCGAAGACCGTTCCCAGGAGGCCCAGGAGCGGGCCGACCGTGGCGACGCTGCTGAAGATCCTCCGGTACCGACGCAGGTGGTTGAGCTCCCGCTCGCAGGCGTCCATCACGGCCTGCTCGACCTCGACGGTGGGCTTGCCCCACCGCCTGACCGCGGCCGCGAACACGTTGGCCGCGGGGCTGCCGTTGGCCTCGCAGGCGTCGAGCGCCTCGTCCCGCGTGAGTTCGCCCGCCTCGAGCTGCTCGACGAAGCGGTTGATGAAGAGCCGCGGCACGACCCTCCCCCACCGCAGCGACACGACCCGCTCGATCCCGAAGCTCGCCAGAAGAAACGAGCAGCCGAAGAGCGGCACCATCAGAATGCCGCCATCCCGCACGATCCCCAGCAGGCTGCCGGTGGCTACCCGCTCGCCGACGTCGGCCGGCGGAACGACGATCGGGGCTGCTTCGGCGAACGCCCAAGCCGGCGTTGCGACGAAGATGGCGACAGCGGCCGGCAGGATGAACGTCTTCATGACGCCGTCGCCCGCCTCGTCGGCGGCGACGCTTCCTCGTGGGTGGCACGCACCGCGTTCCCTCGCGGCGACCATGCACGCCCTCCTGGGTTCATCGACTCGCCGTCCGGCCGCCGCGCACCACCAGCCCTCCCGGCGGCCGCAACCTGCACGATCGTCAGGCTCGCGTCGGGAAAAATGACGACGGGCGGCCCCCTTTCGAAGGCCGCCCGCCGGGATCGGACACCAGTCCGTGATTCATGGGCAGGCTGGCACGGCTTCAGTATTCCGAGTCGCAGCCAGGATTGATCTCGCCGACCATGTGCAGGTGGTTGTGGTCGATGTAGACCACCTCGCGGCAGTCCTCGTCCACGAGCGTGTGCGGCACGGGCCAGCCGATCCGCTTCACCTCCTGGAAGTAGACCGTGCACTTGTAGTGGGCATGGTGCTGTTGGGCGGGACCGACCAGCGGGTAGTGCCGCGGCGGATCGATGTAGTCGGAGACCTTGCACTTCGTGATCCGCACGTTGTTCCGCTGGATCTCGTAGAGGAAGGGCCAGTTGCCCTGCACCGGACGGGCTTTCTCGAGGGCCCGCATCACCTCGTCGTCACTCGGCTCGTCCATCGCCTCGCACGGCCCGCCCGGGCGGAGCGGTCCGAGAATCGGCGCACGGCCGTAACGCTCGTGGTTCCAGAACTTGTCCTCACGGGACTTCTGGAGGTAGACCGGAACGGGAATCGGGATGGCAAGCGGGCCGAGGTTCGGCCCCTGCGACGTCATCCAAAAGCACCCGCTCTGTGACACGAGTGCTGAGCTCGCGATCATGGACAGCACGAGTGGCATCTTGACTCGGCTCATCGGATCCATCCTCTCTGACGTTCGGGGTGACTGTACCGATCCGGAGGTTTGTATCGGCAGTCCGCCGGCAAAACTTGCGGGTTATTCCGGCGGGCAGCGTTGGCCGCGGCAAAAATGAGCGGGCCCGGAAACCCCACTCCCCCCGAAGTGAGCGGTTTCCGGGCCCGTCAGGAACAGTTT
This sequence comes from Planctomycetaceae bacterium UBA4655, assembly GCA_002405515.1. Classification (GTDB taxonomy): domain Bacteria; phylum Planctomycetota; class Planctomycetia; order Pirellulales; family UBA1268; genus UBA4655. Next base: position 21,971 of record DHLZ01000190.1, on the reverse strand, counting down.
CTTCTGCGGGAGACGCCCGCGGGATCAATGGTGGCCGCGGCGATGGTGATCGTCGTCGAAGTCGAGGAACCACCAGCCGTCATCCCACTCGAGCGACACCCGCCGCCAGCCGAGCGGCACCTGCGGATAGGGATAGAACGGTCCGATGTAAGGCCAGGCAGTCGGGGAGTACTGCGTGGGATACTGGAGGGCGGCATAGTTCGGCGAAGCGGCGTAGCTCGGCCAGGCGTAGTTGGGCATGTTGGGACCCTCGCCTCGCACCGCTGACACCGGCATGCCGGCACCGCCAGCCCCCATCGGCAGCGGCCGTCCCATGCGACCGCCGGCATAGCCTCCACCCGGGGGCCCGGCGTAGCCGCCGCCCGGGTTCCCGGCGTAGCCGCCTGCACCTGAGTCGCCGATGATCCTCTCCGATCCGGGCACGATCTGACCGTCGCCGACCGCACCGCCGTGAGGCATCGCCGTCGGCTCGCCCACGACGACGTCGCTGACGATCATCGGCTCACCGTGGGGTCCCATGCCGCTGGTCCGGGCAATCGGTCCCCTTCCTTGCCGCTTCATCGGCTGCTGAGCCATTGGCCGAGCCACGGGCGTTCCGAGCGGCCGAGGATTCCTGGCCTGAACAGCCTGCTGTGGGGCCTTTCTCGCGGGCTGCGCGGGCCGGGCCGCCGGCTCCGACCCCGCTTCGGCATAGGCGGCCTTGGCCGGGGTCTCGGTCGCCTGCGCGAGCTGCACCCGCGGCTCCGACGGCTCGTCCTCCTTCACGGGCGCACTGAAGAGCGTCATCATCGACGATGGCAGCGAGAGACCGAACGCCGAACCGGCCGTCGGCTTGGGCTTGCCCGAAGACTGCGTCGGGGGAAGCACCGTGAGCCTGTTCACGACCCGCTCGACGCCCGAGGTGTTCTCGGCCGTGATGACGGCCATCTCGATCTGCTGCGGTGTGCCGACCGATCCCTCCAGGAAGATCGTCTTGTCCTCGGACCGCACCGACACGCGGTAGCCGGACATGGCGCCGGAATCCTTGAGTTTCGTCGCCACGCGGGCCGCCAGATCCTCCGCCCGCCCCATTGAGGGGACGAACATCGACGCGGCGAACAACGCGGCCATCAATCTGCGATTGCTGATGGTCATGAAGAGCTCCCTTCGATCCGTTGCACAACGAATGAGTTTTCAAACCTGTTCCTGACGCGCCGGCACCGGCGCTGGCGGTTGTATCGACAGAAGGGGCTGCCGGCGGGCAGTTTTTTCGATTCCGCAGGTCGTTTGGGCGGAACCCGGAGGAAGCTGCGCAAGGCAGGCGATTCAGGCGTCCCGGCCCGAGTCGCCCGGACGTCGGAAGTCGGCGACGGCGACCAGCGTCATGACCGCGAGCGACGTCGCGGAAAACACGCTCGCGCCCGGGCCAAGCCTCAGCGAAGCCCCGCAGAGGATCCCCACCACGCCAAGCAGCACGAAGAAAGAAGCCTGGGCAATCGGGGCATACCTCGTGCCATCGACCAGACGCGTCGCCACAGCCATGACGATGGCCGTGGCGTGCACGAGCCCCAGGCCGCAGAGCAGGGGATTCACGGCGGCGAATACTGGAAGAAGCGGAGGCATGGCGGGCCCGACAGGTGGCATGAGAACGATCTTCGCCGACGTCGAGATCGATAGCAGGACGCGGCAGCCGCTGCAAAGCCAGTCTGCCAGCCCTCAACGCCCTCCGAACACCGCTTATTTCGCCTCGAGCGCCTCTTCGATCTTCTTCTCCAGGTCCGCGATCGACACGTTTCGATCGACCACCTTTCCGTCGGCGCCGACGAGGATCATGGTCGGCAGCGTGAGCACGCCGAACTCCTCGGCCAGCCGCCCATCCAGTCCGCCCCCTTCATGGAGGCACGGCCACGGGAGCGGCTTGCTCGCGAGATACCCAGAGAGCTGCTTGCGATCCGCGTCGAGGGCGATCCCGACGACGGCCAGCTTCTTCGGCCCGTACTTTTCGTGGAGTTCGCGGATCCGTGCCATGTCGACCTTGCAAGGCTCACACCAGGTCGCCCAGTAGTGGACGAGCACCGGCGTTCCCACGAGGCTCCGGATCGAGAGCGAACTGCCGTCGGTGGTCTTGCCTTCGAGGGCCAGCGGCTGCCCCACGCTCTCGAGCCTGCGGATCGCGCCGCGGGCCTTTCGACCGGCGTTCGAATCGGGAAAACCCTTCACGATCCGCCCGTACCGTTCGATCGCCTCCTTCTCGCGGCCGGAGAACTCCTCGGCGATGCCCATCTGCAGAAGCGCCTCGGCCGCGTCGGGAGCGGTCGGGTGCCTCTCCACGAACTGCCGCAACTCCTCGAGCCAGGCCGCCTGAACCTTGTCGACGTCGCTCCCCTTCTGCTGCATGTTCCAGGCGTACCGCGCCGAGGCCAGCCGGAAGAGCACGTACGCCTCGAGCGGCGGCTCCGCCGACAGCCGCCCGGCAAGCTTCTCGAGCCTCGCGATGCCGTCGTCCAGGGCCTTCTCCTGCACGGCGGCCGCCAGCGTCTCGGCCAGCTGCTTCACCCAGAACGCCTTCTCCTCGGCCTGCGCGGCCTCCACGACCCGCCCGAGGACCTCCACCTGCTTCACCACGAGCCCGGCCCGCTCCTTGGGTTCGGTGGCGGCCGAAAGCTTCTCCTCCAGCTCCCGCAGGCTCGCCAAAAGCGGCCGCAGGGAGTCGCTGGTGGCATCGGCGTCGGGCTGGGCGGCGGCGGCCGGCGAACGAGAGAAGAAACCGCCGGCGTCGGCGATCTCCCCCTTCGAGCCGGGGATCTGCGGCGCGTCGAGCGGCCGCCAGGCGTCGCCGCACTTCACGAGCGGCCCCACGTAAACCTGGCCGCTTTTGCCATCGACATCGACGAGGGCCATCACCGTGTCGTAGATCGTGACGTCTCTCGCGAGCCCCACGCCGTCCGCCGGCATCACCCCCGGCTGGCCCGACGCGAGCATGCTGCTCCACGACATTTTGCCCGCGGGCAGCGACGCCGCGGCGACGAGCTTCGCGAACGCGTCCCGTGCCTTCGCCACCCGCTTCGTCAGCTCATCGAGCTTCTCCCCCGTGAATCCCGCGAGTTCGAGATCCTTCGGCGTCGGCAGCAGCCTCTGAAACACCGCCGCGTCGCGACCTGAGATCGCCTCCACGACCTGCGCCGTCGCCTCCTCCGCGGAGATCGCCTTCCAGCGATCGATCGTGCCGTTTTCATCCTCGTCGATGCCCCATCGCATCCCGTCGCCACCGAGCCACCGTGACTGGTCGGGCTTGGCATTGCGGTTGGAATCGATGTCGCGATAGACCTCGACGCCGTCGCGGTAGTAGCTCCAGCGGTCGACGGTGCGGTCGCCGTCGGTGTCGGCGAACGATCGCAGCTTTTCGCCGGCCGGGCCACGAACGACCCAGGCCGATCCGCCGGCGTCCTTCTCCATCTTCAGCGTGACCTTCGCGGCTTCCTCGGGCTTCACCTGCGAGTAGGCGACCCCCTTCTGCACGGGAGCCAGTCCGAGCGCGTACTCCACCGTGGGCTGCGCGACCGCCACGTCGAGCGACGTGCATGCCGCCACGGCGACCGCCGCAACTCCCATCCATGAAAAACCGAACCTGTCGACTCCCTGCTCGCCGCGCATCACTCGACTCCCTTCGAGATCGTGCCTGGAGAAACCGCGTGGCCGACCGCTCCGGTCGGCCCGCCACCGCACCACCTTACCGCCGGCCCCCCGACTGCGCCAGCGCCAGATTCGACGGAGCGCGCGGCTCTGTTGAAATCCGCGGTTTCCCGCCTACACTTCAGGCTTGTCGGCGCGGCTGGAACCGCGCCGGCGGATGGTCAGCGGATTGTCATGCGCGGGCGCGCGTAGCTCAGTTGGTTAGAGCGCTACCCTGATAAGGTAGAGGTCCCAAGTTCGAATCTTGGCGCGCGCATTGAAGTTTTTCGCCGGCGGCGGCCGAAGCCACCCGCGAGATCCGCGGGGACGTAGCTCAATTGGGAGAGCACCGCCTTTGCAAGGCGGGGGTTGTGGGTTCGATCCCCATCGTCTCCATGGCCCAGAATGCATGGGCCCTGTCTGCATGGCTCGAAATGATGATTTTCGGGATTCGCTCACCAGCCTCCCCTCGAGAGGACGGCTTGAACGGAGTCTGAACAGGCGGTGTGGCCGTCGCATAGGAGGCAGTGTCGTCCCGCGGGGCGACACGGTCGTCCTCGTGGACGTCGTCGGGCTCAAGGCGGTCAACCGATCGCGGGGCTTCCTGGCCGGCGACGATCTGATCCGGAGGGTGGCGAGGAGGCTCGTGAGGCTCTCCCGGGGAGTCGCCCTCGTCGGCCGGCTCGGCGGCGACGAGTTTCTCGTGGTCTTCCGGCCCCGGCACGCGGTGATGGCGGAAAGGTTCGCCGCCGCGGTCGCCCATCCATCCCGAAACCCGGCCGTCCGCGTGGCGACGACGACGATCCGCAAGGGGGACACGGCGCGTCGGCTGATCGCGCGGCTCGATGCCGTCCTGAGGGAAACCCGCGATGAAGCCGCCAGTTCAGCGACACGACTGGACGATCAGCCGCCCGGGCCGGAATAATGGCTCTCCCGCATGAACGCCACGCAAGTCCGCCCCGCCTCCGGCCTCTCCCGCCGCTCCGACATCCGCAACGTCGCGATCATCGCGCACGTTGACCACGGCAAGACGACGCTCGTCGACTGCCTCCTGCGGCAGAGCGGTCAGTACCGCGACAGCCAGCTCTCCGGCGAGCGGATCCTCGACTCCAATGACCTCGAGCGGGAGCGTGGAATCACGATCCTCGCGAAGAACATCGCGCTCGAGTGGAAGGGGGTGAAGATCAACCTCATCGACACCCCGGGACACGCCGATTTCGGCGGCGAGGTGGAGCGGGTGCTCCGCATGGCCGACGGCTGCCTCGTGCTCGTCGATGCGGCCGAGGGCCCCATGCCCCAGACCCGGTTCGTGCTCTCGAAGGCCCTCGAGTCGGGCCTCAAGCCCGTGGTCGTGATCAACAAGATCGACCGGCCCGACGCCCGGCCGATCGAGGTGGTGGACGAGATCCTCGACCTCTTCCTGGAACTCGGCGCCGAGGACTCGATCGCCGACTTCCCCTACGTCTACGCCTCGGCCCGCCACGGATTCGCCTCGGAGGACCCCGAGGTCCGCAGCGGCACGATGGAGCCCTTGCTCGACCTCATGATCGCGGTGATCCCCGGCCCCCCGGTCGCCAAGGATGGCCCGCTGCAGATGCTCGTGACCACGCTCGACTGGTCCGACTACGTGGGCCGGATCGCCATCGGCCGGATCGAGTCGGGGTCGATCCGCAAGGGCATGGCCGTGATCCGATCGACGGCCGACGGGCGGCTCGAGCCGGCGAAGGTGGTCGGGCTCCAGGTGTTCGACAAGCTCGGCCGCGTCGATGCAGAGGAGGCCGCGGCGGGCGACATCGCCGCCATTTTCGGGATCGAAGGGGTCGAAATCGGCGACACGATCTGCGATCCCAACGACCCGCGGCCGCTCCAGCGGCTCACCGTGGACGAGCCCACGCTGCGGATGGTGTTCGGCGTGAACACGTCGCCGTTCGCGGGCAAGAGCGGCAAGTTCGTGACCACGCGGCACCTCCGCGACCGGCTCATGAAGGAGCTCGAACGCAACGTGGCGCTGCGGGTGGAGCCGATCGAGGGCTCGGAGCAGTTCTCCGTGAGCGGCCGTGGCCTGCTGCATCTTTCCGTGCTCATCGAGACGATGCGGCGCGAGGGCTACGAGCTCTCCGTCGGGAAGCCGCGGGTGATCCTCCGTCGCGAGGGCGACACGGTGCTCGAGCCGTTCGAGACGCTTGTCGTCGAGGTGCCAAACGACAAGCTCGGGCCCGTGATGGAGCTCACCGGATCGCGACGGGGCCAGCTCGTCCACATGGGCTCGCGGGGCGAGTTCGCCCACGCCGTCTTCTCGATTCCGGCCCGCGGCCTGATCGGCCTGCGGACCCGGGTGCTCAACGCGACCCAGGGCACGGCGATCATGCACCATCGTTTCGAGGCCTGGCGGCCCGTCGAGGGAGAGATGGCCGGCCGTGCCAACGGCGTGCTCATCTCGATGGTGGCGGGCAAGGCGGTCGCCTTCGGGCTCGACGGCCTCCAAGAGCGGTCGGAGCTCTTCATCGGCCCCGGCGACGAGGTCTACGAGGGGATGATCGTCGGTGAGAACGCCCGCAGCGACGACATGATCGTGAACCCCACGAAGGAGAAGAAGCTCACGAACATGCGGGCCAGCGGCAGCGACCGCAATATCCTCCTCAAGCCACCACGGCGGATGTCGCTCGAGGAGGCGCTCGAGTACATCGAGGACGACGAACTCGTGGAGGTGACGCCCGACGTCGTCCGGCTCCGGAAGATTCTGCTTTCCGAGCACGACCGCAAGCGGGAAAGCCGCAAAAAGGCCGACGCCTGACAGAAGCCGCGAACGGCCTGCCCGACGTCAGCCGCTCGTGTTGACGGCCGGTTGCGAACCCTCCTAAATGGCCCGCTTTCCGGCGACTTGCTTTCCGAATCGTCCGGCAACCGCCAGGGTGGGCTGGACGAAACAACGCCCGGGGGGTATTTTGCCGAGCTGTCCAAACCATCGTTTTTCGCATTTCCAGTAAGCGGCACTTATGGTCAAACTGACGGTCAGAGAGCGGGAAAGCATCCAGGAGGCGGTGCGGAGGTTTCGGAAGCTCGTCGAGCGGAGCGGCATCAAAAAAGAGATGCGCCGCCGCGAGTTTTTCGAGAAGCCGAGCGAGACACGCCGACGCGCCCGTCTCCGGGCCGAGCGGCGCACCCGCCGCACGAAGCTCACGGGTGTCTGAACGTACCGGTGCCTGTGCGTACCGGCGGCTGGTTGGAAGTGGTTTTCACTCACCAGCTTTCGAGTTGGCGAAATAGGCTGACCGGCCAGGGGAACCGCGCACGGTATCTTCCCAATGCCGCCCGCAGACCGTTTTCAACGCAGCCGGCGTGTCGCGGAGCTTTTGCACGGGGTTGAAGGCATCGATTGGCACGGCGACGCGCCGCCGTTGGCAGCAGACGCCCCGCTGAGCCTGGTCCGGTTTCTCGGCCTCGCGGAACGAATGGCACGCCTCGTGGCCCGCTTGCACGAGCATGGCGTGACGCACGGAGATCTGCGGCCGGAGCACTTTCGCCTTCACGACGGCGAACTTCTCATCACGGGCTTCGGTCACGCGGTGACCTTCGAGACGGATCAAGGCGGCTTCGCACCGCTCGACCGCTTGCCGTCCGATATCACCTATCTGGCGCCCGAGCAGACCGGACGCATGAACCGTTCGGTCGATTACCGCGCCGATCTCTACGCTCTCGGAGGCACGCTTTACTGCCTGGCCACGGGACACCCGCCTTTTCCCGGCCGCGACCGGTCGGCGTTGGTCCACGCGCACCTCGCCGAGGAGCCTCGCCCGCCCGGTGAACTCGCTCCATGGATGCCGCCCGCGGTTTCGCACGTTCTCCTGCGGTTGCTGGCCAAGGAACCCGACGAGCGGTATCAGAGCGCGTGCGGCTTGGCCGACGATCTGGGGCTGTTGCGTGCCACGGCGGATGGCGGGGGGCCTCTCGATCGCGTTCCCCTGCGTGCAGCCGAACGCGTGTTGTTGCCGCGGACGCCGCGACGTCTTCATGGACGCGCTCGGCCGCTCGGCGAACTGCTTGCCGCGTTCGACGCCGTCGCTCGCGGAGGAAGCGAGCGTCTGTTTCTCGCGGGAGAGGCGGGCGTCGGCAAGACATTGCTGGTCAACGAGCTGCAACGTCCGGTGGCCCTGCGGGCCGGACGTTTCGTTCGCGGCAAGTGCGAGCAATTCCAGCGCGACCGTCCACTCCTGGCACCGGTGCAGGCATTGCGGCAGTTGCTGACATTGCTCGGCGGCGAACCTGAAAAAACGATTCACGAAATGATTCCGCGTTTGCGGGCCGGGTTCGGACCGGATGCCGGAGCCCTGCTCGACGTGTTGCCCGAGTTGACGCTGCTCACGGGCGATCTGCCGCCGCCGGCCCCGCTCGACCCGAGCAAGGCGCAGCGTCGTCTCACCGAACTTCTCGTCCGGCTGGTCGGACTCGTGGCCTCTCCGTCGCAGCCGTTCGTGCTGGTGCTGGATGATTTGCAGTGGGCGGACCAGTCCACCCTGAATTTCGTCACGGCGCTGATGGAAGACGACACCCTCGACGGCGTGTTGTTCGTGGGGTTGTTCCGGCGCGAGGAACTCCACGACGTTCCGGCCCTGCGCTGCGTGACGGAGAAACTCTCATCCGCCGTCATACATCTCGAAAACCTCGGGCCCGACGAGGTGTCATTGCTCGTCGGGGAAATGCTCGGTGTTCCCGCCGAGGAAGTCCGCGAGCTGTCCACCCACGTCCACCGAGCCACGCAGGGGAATCCTTTCCACGCGATTGAACTGGTGCACTCGCTGCACCGCGAGGGCACCGTTCATTTCGACCACTCGCTCGCGCGATGGACGTGGGATGCGGCCGCGTTGACCGTGCATCCGCCGAGCGTCAACGTCGTCGAATTTCTCGCCCGCACGCTGTCCGCTTTCCCGCCGCCCACGTCGGATGCGCTCGCTTCCGCGGCGTGCCTCGGTGCGGATCTAACGCTCGATCTGCTCGCCCTGGCCACCGCCCGCGCGCCCGAGGAAACCGCCGCCGTGCTTCTGCCGGCCCTCGAACGCGGCGTGCTCGTCACGCCGGATGCCGCGGATTTCACCCGGGGCGACGGCGTCGCGCGGATCTCTTTTTGTCACGACCGGATGCAGCAGGCCGCCGCGTGCCTGCGTGACGAATCGTGGCGCAGCCGGCGTCACCTCGAAATAGCCCGCCGTTTCTACGATCCTTCGGCCGGCCCCGGCGTGCGACAGCGGGCCGCCGGTCATTATGCGGAAGCCTGCGACCTGCTCGCGGATGCGGAGGAGAAGAGAAGGGCCGCGTCGGCGTTTCTCGAAGCCGCTCGTCACGCCCGCACGACGGGTTCTTTCGCGGCGGCCCGCCGATTCCTGCGGCTCGCCCTCGAGCTGCTCGGGCCCGACCCCTGGGCATGCGCACCCTCACTCGCCTGGGATCTGCACGAGGAACTTCATGTAGTCTGCTATTGCCTGCCGGATTACCCGGCCGCCGACGCAGCCTTCGCGGCCTTGCGCGGCCACGCGGCCGCAGCATCACAGCTCGCGCTGGCTGCCTCCATCCAGGTGATGAGCCTCTCGAACCGAACGCACTACGAAGAGGCGATCCAGCTCGGCGCGGGCTTGCTCCGCGAACTCGGCATCGCGGTTCCGCTGGACGCTCCGGAGCCGGATTTCCGCATCGCCCTGAACCGACTTTATGAAAGCATCGAGGCCGGCGGGTTGCAGCGGTTGCCGGGCCGTGGCTGCGGTTCGCTCGAGAACAGCCCCGCGGCCCGCCTGCTGAACCGCATGGTTCCCGCCGCCTTCTTCTGCCGGCCGCACGTCGCCAACTGGCTCGTCGTGCACGCCGCACGATGGTGGTTGGCCGGAACGTATGACGACACGCTCCTTTACCCGATGGCATGCCTTTCACTTGCCACCATTCCCGCACGCGAGGATTACGCCACGGGATACCAGGCGGCCCGCGCCGCGCTGTCGGCGGGCGAGGCCGGCGAATGCGGCGTGGAAACGGCACGGGCGCGGCACGTGTTCGGACTCTTCAGCTGTCACTGGTTCGAGCCGCTGGAACACTGCCTGACGCAGGCCCGCGAAGCCCATGAGTCGCTCCGTCTATGCGGTGAACTGGAGTTCGCGTGCTACACGTTCTTCACGTCGCAGGCGGCCCTGCTCGACATTTGCCAGCATCTCGCCGATCTCGACGCGGAAAACCGCCGTGCGGTCGACTTCGCCGCCACAACCGGCAACCGCCACGCGGCCGAGTCCTACGCGGCGTTTCGCGGATTGATCGACTCGCTGATCGGGAAGCCCCCGGCGGAGGTTGACGACGTTCCCACGGCGAATCCGATGGCCGCGTGCTTCCATCACACGACGCGGGCGGTCGCCGCATGCCTTTTCGGCGACGACGATGCCCACATCCGCCATGCCGACGCGGCCGTGCGGCTCGCGGCCTACATCACGGGATTTTATCCCACGGCCTTGATCAATGTGCTCGACTCGCTCGCACTTCTCGCCCGCCAGCGCGGCGGCGACCGCGATCCCGCCATCGCAAAGCGGCTGACCGCCAATCAGGCGTGGCTGGCCTCACGTGGTTCGGATGCACCCGTCAACTTTTCCCACCTGCATGATCTCGTGGAGGCCGAGCGGATGTCGGCGGAAGGCCGCGGCACCGAGGCGTTGGCCCTCTACGAGCGGGCGATCCGGAGGGCCAAGGCTCACCGGCGTCCGTGGCATGCCGCGATTGCCACCGAGAAGGCGGCGCGTTGCTACCTCGCCCTCGGCCTCGAGCAGGCCGGATATCGTCTGCTCGAGAGGGCCCGCACCCTGTACGCGGAGTGGGGCGCGACCGGCAAATGCGGTGCGCTCGCGGCGGAGTTTCCCTTCCTGCAGACCGTCCCGCTCGGATTCCGTGACGCACAACCGCTGATTGCCGGGATGCAGCAGCTCGCGACCCTTCGATCCGTGCCGCAGCTGGCCGCGGCCACTGCGGAACTCCTGCAAAACCTCTCCGGCGCGACCGACGGCCAGATCCTCGCCCAAGATGAGAACAACCAGTGGATGCTCAAGGCCGGTTTCTCGGCCGAAGGACCTCCCGCGTACCAGTCCATGGAGGAGGCCGAGCGACGAGGCTTGATCCCGGCAACCGTCGTCCGCCTGGGCCTGCGTCACATGCAGACCGTTCTCTCCGACGATGCCGCCCAAGACCCGCGGTTCATGGGGGACCCGCGATTCCGCGATCTCGAGCGATGTGCGGTGCTCGGAGTTCCCGTCATCTCACGCAACCGGGTCGTGGCTTTCGTGGTCCTGGAAAATCGCCGACTTCGCGGCGCTTTCACGAAGGCCATGGCCGAGATGGTGGAAGCGTTCTGCGGGCACTTGGCCGTCTCGATCGACAACGCGCGGCTGTACCAGTCGCTCGAGACGCAGGTGGAACAGCGCACCCGCGAGCTGCGAACCGCGGAGGAATCGCTGGCCCGCGCCGCCTTCGAGCTGACGGCCAATATTCCCATCGGCACCTACGTGCTGGAGCGCGACAGCTCGGGCGAGCCGCGTTTCACGTTCGTCAGCGAACGGTGGCTCCAGATGCTCGACCTGCGCCGCGAGGACGTGTTGGCCGACCACTCCTTGGCCATGAATGCCGTCCACCCGGACGATCGCGAAGCCTTCACTCGGCGCAATGCCGAGGTATTTGCGGACAACACACACTTCCAATGGGAAGGCCGCATCGTCGCGCGCGGGCAGACGCGATGGGTCACCATCGAATCCGTTCCCCGCCCCCATCCCGGCGGCGGCACCATCTGGGAAGGCGTGATGATCGACATCACCGAGGAGAAGGAGGCCGCGCTGAGCGCACAAGTTCTCAGGGAGACACACCGCCGTGAATTGGAGACCAAGCTCAAGACCAGTCTGGCAGCCGCAGCCGTGGCCCACGAAATCAACCAGCCGCTGAGCGCCATTCTCCTCCAAAGCAAGATGGCACTGGAGCAGGTGGGGGGTGACAACAGGCCGCTGCAGGTCATCGCCGAGGAGGCACAGCGCGTCGTCAAGACGATCGACAAGATGAAGACGCTCCTGCGGAACGTGCAGACGGAACACACCGCCATCGACCTGGTCGAAGTTGTGAAGAGCACGCTTCTTTACTCCAAGGAATTGCTCGCCCTCCAAAGGATCACGGCGCGCACGGAAGGACTGGACCGGAATTGCCCCATAACGGGCGATTCCGCGCAGCTGCAGTTCGCGCTGACCAATCTCATCCGCAACGCTGCCGAGGCCATCGCCGAGCACAATCCCGCACAGCGGGAAATCGCCATCGAGCTCCGCCGCCCGAAAAACTCGGTGGAGCTCGTCGTCGGGGACAGCGGACCGGGCTGGGACGGCAACGAGCCGGGGGAACTCCCGCTGACCACGACCAAGACATCCGGCACGGGAATCGGACTCTATGTCGTCCGCACGGCCATGCAGAACCACCGCGGCCACGTGGTGTTTGGACACTCCCCGCTCGGCGGGGCGGAGGTGCGGTTGGTCTTCCCCGCCACGTGAGGCGGGAAAAAAATCTCGCGACGCATCACTCCGGTGGCCGCATCAGCTCGTAAAGGATGCGGTCGGACTCTGATCGATCCCCGGCCGGCCGGTGGGAGACCGGTGCGCTACGCACTGGCCCAGTCGAGCCCCAGATCGAGCCATGGGGCGTGGTGGCAGGGCCAGCCGGTGCTCACGCGATCGACGCCGGTGCCCGCGATCGCCGCGACCGTGTCGGGCCTGATTCCGCCGGAGGCCTCGAGCACGACCGGCGACGTGGCCGCATCACGAATGGCCACCGCCTGCCGCAACGCGTCGAGGCCCATGTTGTCGAGCAGCACGATGTCGGGACCGGCGGGCAGAACCAGCTCGAGCTGCGAGAGCGAATCGACCTCGATCTCGACCACGGTCGCGGCCGCCCTCTCGGCGGGAAACGTCCGTCGAACGAACTCGCGGGCCCGTCGCACCGCGTCGGCAGGCGTGAGCCCTTCCTCCGCGGCCGCTGCGAGGTGGTTGTCCTTGATGAGGATGGCGTCGAAGAGGCCCATCCGGTGGTTCCAGCCGCCGCCGCACCGCACGGCGTACTTGTCGAGCAGCCGCCAGCCCGGCACGGTCTTGCGGGTGTCGTAGACCCTGCAGTCGCTGCCCGCGACCGCATCGACGAGCCGTCGCACCGCGGAGGCGATTCCGCTCAGGCGGCCCATGACGTTGAGGATCGTCCGCTCCGCCGCGAGCATCGATCGGACGGGCCCCGCGAGCCGTGCGACGCTCGCACCGGCCTCGATCGCGTCGCCGTCACGGACCACGGGCATCCATTCGAGCGACTCATCGATGGCCGCGGCCACGATTCCCGCCGCCTCGATCCCTGCCACCACGCCGGGGGAACGGCCACGGACCTCGGCCGTGCCGCAGTGGCCCGCGGCGATGAGGCCGACGCTCGTCCAGTCGCACTCGGCGCCGAGATCCTCCGCGAGCCACTGCCGGGCGACGACCTCGACGTGCGCGGCCATCGCGGCGTCCCAGGTGATCTGGTGAAACTCGTGGGTGAACCGGGCGTGGGTCGTCATGGCGGGAAGTAGAATGCGGTGAGTGCCGTCAGCATGCGCGGCCGCCCCGACGGCCACAAGCCTCACAGCCACCGACCGCCGATGCCCGCTCCCTCACGTGCTCCCTCGATGACCGTCGCCCGGCAGAAGCTCGTCGGGGCGTTCACCGGCATTTGCCTGTTCGCGATGGCGGCGGCGTTCCTCCGGGCAGGCGGCTGCTCGGGGGGCCTCGTGCCCTACGACCGCCCCCCCCGGCGGGCGACGGGCTTTCGGATCGACCTCGACACCGCCTCGCGGGCGGAACTTTTGCAGCTGCCGGGCGTCGGTCCGCGAACCGCGGATAGAATCCTCGAGGAACGGGAGCGACGCGGCGGCTTCAGGTCGATCGAGGAGCTGGGAGACGTGCCGGGAATCGGCGACGTCACGCTCGACCGCATGCGGGAATACCTGACGATTTCCCCCCGCCGATTCCCCGACGAAGGGCCCGACAACGATGTTCGAACTCGTGAGCCCCTACCAGCCGGCCGGTGACCAGCCGGCGGCGATCGACTCGCTCGTCCGCGGGATCGGGCAGGGGCGAAAGTCGCAGGTGCTCATGGGGGTCACGGGCTCCGGCAAGACCTTCACGATGGCCAACGTCATCGCGAGGGTCGGCCGGCCGACGCTCGTGCTCTCCCACAACAAGACGCTCGCCGCGCAGCTCTACGCTGAGTTCCGGGATTTCTTTCCCCACAATGCGGTGCACTACTTCGTCAGCTACTACGAC
>DHLZ01000190.1:2985-7845 GCA_002405515.1 Planctomycetaceae bacterium UBA4655 | reverse complement strand
GACTACTACCAGCCCGAGGCCTACATCCCGCAGCGGGACATCTACATCGAGAAGGACGCCTCGATCAACAAGGAGATCGACCGGCTGCGGCTCGCGGCAACGAGCGCCCTCGTCAGCCGCCGCGACGTGATCGTCGTGGCGAGCGTCTCCTGCATCTACGGCCTCGGCAGCCCGGCCGACTACCGGGCGATGGTGGCGAGACTCGCGACCGGCATGCGGCTCGGCCGCGACGGCCTGCTCGAGAAGCTGATCACGATCCAGTACGAGCGGGGCGACGTCGCGGTGGAAAGGGGACGGTTTCGCGTCCGCGGCGACTCGGTCGAGATCTGGCCCCCCTACGACGAACTCGCCTGCCGGGTCGAGTTCTGGGGCGACGAGGTCGAGTCGATCGCGATCATCCACCCGACGAGCGGCGAGGTCGTGGCGAAGAAGGACGAACTCTACCTCTATCCGGCGAGGCACTTCGTGATGCCCGAGGAGCGGCTCAAGGCCGCCGTCGCGACGATCCGCCAAGAGCTCGACGAGCGGCTCGAGGAGCTCAAAGGGCAGGGGAAGCTGCTCGAGGCCCAGCGGCTCTCGGCACGGACGCGGTTCGACATCGAGATGATGCTCGAGGCGGGCTTCTGCCCCGGCATCGAAAACTACTCGCGGCCGCTCTCGGGCCGGCCGCCGGGGAGCACGCCCGACACGCTCTACAACTATTTTCCCGAAGACTTCCTCTTTTTCGTGGACGAGTCGCACGTGACGGTGCCGCAGGTCCGGGGCATGTACGCGGGCGACCGCGCCCGCAAGACGACGCTCGTGGAGCACGGCTTCCGGCTGCCGAGCGCCCTCGACAACCGGCCGCTGAAGTTCGACGAGTGGGAGCAGAAGCTCCACCAGACGGTCTACGTCTCGGCGACGCCTGGTGAATGGGAGCTCGGAAAGACCGGCGGCGAGGTGGTGGAGCAGGTCATCCGGCCGACGGGCCTGCTCGATCCGGTCATCGACATCGTGCCCGCGAAGGACCAGGTGACCCACCTCGCAGGCGAGATCGACCGGACCGTCGCCGCCGGGCAGCGGGTGCTCGTGACGACGCTCACGAAAAAGCTCGCCGAGGACCTCACGACCTACTTTTCCGAGCGGAAGGTTCGCTGCAGGTGGCTCCACAGCGAGCTCGACGCGTTCGAGCGGGTCGATCTGCTCCGGGAGCTTCGCAGCGGTTCGTTCGACGTGCTCTTCGGCGTGAACCTGCTCCGCGAGGGGCTCGACCTGCCGGAAGTGGCGCTCGTGGCGATCATGGACGCCGACAAGGAGGGATTCCTGCGGAGCGAGACCTCCCTCATGCAGACGATCGGCCGCTCGGCCCGCAACGTCGACGCGCGGGTGATCCTCTACGCCGACACGATCACCGACTCGATGGCCCAGGCCGTCGCGGAGACCCGCCGCCGCCGCGGGATCCAGGAGGCCTACAACCGCGAGCATGGCATCACGCCCGAGACCGTTCGGAAGGAGATCCGCGCGGGCATCGAGGCGGAGTCGGCCGCCCGGGCCGTGGCCTACGAGTCGGTCAGGTCCGACGACGAGGCCGACGGCGGCGAGAAGGCCCGCAAGCGGATGGAACTGCTCGAGCAGCTCGAGGCCGACATGATGGCGGCCGCGGCGGAGCTCGATTTCGAGCGGGCCGCCTCGATCCGCGACACGATCGCCTCCCTCCGCGAGGGAAAGTCGCCCTCGGGCCGACGGGGCAGGGGAGGGGCCGACGGGGGAAAGGCCGCCCAGCGCGGTTCGATGCGAATTCCCCGACCGCGCCGCATGTAACGCCGCGGGATCGGCTGATCCCGGCAGAAAAAAAGCCCGGGGCTGCTCCAGGGAGTGAAGAACGGGCTTCAGGCACGAAACCAGCAGCCCCGGGCGTTTTCAAACGACCTACGTCACCTCCACGTGAATCTGGTTTTGGATGCCAACGACGCCGTCGATTTTTCTGCAGCATTCCTCGCAGGTGTTTCTCTCGAAATAGGTCGACACCGTGCCGCCGAGGTACACGATCGCGTCGTCCACTCGAACCGTGATCCTGCCGAGCGATGGCAAACGCCGAACGGCGAGCATCGTGCGGAGTTGCATCTCCAGGTCGTCGTCGTTGAGGGTCATGATGCTGCCAGGGCACCGGTTCCAGGACGGAATGAATGAGCGACGCATGAGCGACACGAACCTACGTGTTCGGAGAAACGCAAGTCACGTACCGAATCGGCGGCGGTGGCGAAGAGAGGCGGCAGTCCCGATGCAGGAACGGTTTTTCCGCAAGAATTCCATCTGATCAGCAGAAGGGAACCGATGCCCCCCGACGGCCGCAAGGGGGCTCATGCCCAGAAATCGTGCAGCGGGCTGCGCGTCGGCGGCGCACGCGGCCCAAGGCCGGCCCCGAAACGAACCGGGCCGCAGTTGAGACGCAGGCCCAGCCTGGTCGCCTTCGTTGAAGCGGCGATGGGCGGCTCAGGCCGCCTTGCGGATCGGGTCGTGGGTCGCTTCGAGCGACCGACCGAGCCGACGTCGGCCACCGTTCGCGGCAGCGGCCTTGGACTCGACGACACGGCCGTCGAGAAGCGGCTGGTCGCGAACCACCGTCAGCTTCTCCCGGAGACTCTGGGCGAGCGCGGGCCCGAGATCCTCCCCCGACGTCCTGTTTCCTACGTCCTCCACGGCATCGGCCAGCCCCATCACGACGGCCTGACGAACCCCCTCACGCAGCCAATTGAAGAAAGTCATCGGTCGTTCCCTCGTAGGTGTTCCGCGTCGTTCCCTGACGCTTCCTGATCCTTGATAGGGTTATCGTCCTTGAAATCGGCCGAATGGAACGAAGGCCATGTCGGGCGGGCCTCGGGCCCTGGGAAGACTTTTCGGGCCCCAGAGCCCAGCCAGCTTGCCCACTCCGCCATCGGCAGGGTTTCGATTGCCCGACGGGGCGGCACACAGTAACCTGTTCGGCGAGGTGTTGAGGACCGTCGCCGGACCTCAGAGCCCACCTCCCGAAACCTCGGTTTTCCCCTGGATTCGGCCCGCTTGGGGAATGGTGTAACGGTAGCACGACTGGCTCTGAACCAGTTAGTCTAGGTTCGAATCCTAGTTCCCCAGTTTCTTCCCTCACGCGCCGGGGGCTAATTTTTCATTTTCATCCATCAAAACAGATGGATTCTGTGCGGCGGCGATTCGGCCGCCGCGGCGCTGAAAACGCGTTGCGCTACCGCGGTGCTACCGCAGGAGCGATTTCGCGACGGTGCTACCGGGCCGCTGCCCTGGTCGATCGAGGCAGTCGCTGGCTGGCAGGAATGCAAAAGCCCAAATCCTGTCGGTGGCCGAAAGCAGCGCCGCTCGGCAGAGAGCCGGCGTGAAGATGATTCGCTGGAGCCCTGTCGGGGGGAGTCGGGAAAACCCGGGCAGTTTCCCCCGGGAACCGGGAACGACGCGGCAGTTTCGCCTTTCCCCGCCCCAGGGCGGCCGGCTAAATTGGCTGGTTGTTGCCACCGCCCCCCCCCGCCACATAGAGTTCATTCGGAAGGCTTCCGATAAACCATAGGTAGGACAGCTGAGGATTTTTGGCAGGGAGCAAGGGCTCAAAGCCGACACACGGGTCACGATCATGGCTGCAGACGTGTTTCAGGTCAGAACGGCGAAGAGTCGCGTGCATGAGTACGAGCAGTACCAGCACGAGATCGACGATTTGCTAGTTCGGTGCGCCGAAGCAAACGAGTGCCGTGATCTCGAGGACTTCCTGAAGCTGGGCATTGATGCCTATGACTGGATTGAGCGGGCCGATCTTTGGCTGCGCGGGGCGGTTGCCAGTGGCTCCTTGACCCGTGATGAAGAAGAAGCCGTGTGTGCCGCGATTGATACTCTGTGCCGCGGCTGGTTGCGGCCTTGTAAGTTCGCGAGGGAGTGGATCGCCCGTATCCAGGCCATGGGCTTTGAGATCGACAATCTCAACCGATTTCAGGAGTGCTGCAGGCAGATGGAGTCGATCGTAGACTCCCTATCGACGGACGCGCACGTGATGTCTGATGCGCTGATTGACGTGGAAACGGCGGCGCTGAAAGAACATCGCGATGGCGAGACTGCCGAGTTCTTTCCGGCAACGTAACCGCAACACGCGAGCGTTTCGCCACCTCTACGCAGCGCTGCCGGCGCACGTGAAGAGTGCCGTCAGGGATACGTGTGTCGTCTTCGACAACGATCCATTCCGCAAGTCGCTTCGTCGCCACATTCTGAAACGGAATAGCCGCGGCAAACACGAGGATGGTTCTGTGTCGATATCCGTGTCGCTGGATTATCGGGCTATCTACGTGACACAAGACGGCATAAACGTCTGGTATTGGATTGGCACGCACGCCGACTACGACACCTTTGTGGGCAGGAAGTAGTCCGCTGCGCCTTCGGGTGATGCGCACGTCGAGCCGTCGCCTGCCGCGGCGGCACGATGCCGCCGCCGAAATCGGCAGGATGCCTGGGAGCCGCAGCCGGGAACCGGCTGCTCCGCTGAACACGCATGACGCCGAATACCGGGAGCCTGTGGCCCAGCTGATCGCGCCGGGAGCGGACGCGGCACGCGGCGATCGGGGCTGAGGATGAGCCCCTGGGAGCCGCCGCCGCGGGAGCGGAGCCCCGCCAACCCGGGCCGCGACACGAAGCCGCCGCCGCAGGCCGCCATTTCGCCCAGGGCAGCCCTGGGGAGCGGCGGGGGCTCGGCGGCAGGAGGCCGCCGCTAAAGCCGGCAGGATGCCTTCTGGCGGCCGCTTGCGGCCGCTTCCTCTAGCCGCACGATGCGGCCCGTCAGCGGCGGGGAGGCCCTCGGTTCCGCACTCAGGGGAGGGGGAAGCCGGGGGCGCG
>DHLZ01000190.1:0-2846 GCA_002405515.1 Planctomycetaceae bacterium UBA4655 | reverse complement strand
CCCCCTCCCCGCCCCCCTGCCCCCCCCCCCCCCCCCCCCCCTCAGAGATCAGCATCGAGGGCTAGCCGCTGCCAAGATCAGCGGGAGGGCAGGATGCCCGACCTCCGCTTTGTTGTCTTCGCGGCACGACGGAAGCCGCCCCAACGAGCTGGAGTCGTGCCGCCCGGGCCGGAGGCCACCGTCCGTTGCGCTCAACCCGGGGTTGCAGCGCGAGAGAGTGCGTCGTCTTCGATGCCGCGGATCTCGTCATCCGTCAAGAGGCAGCACCGGTAAACAACCTGATCGATCTGGGCCTCGATGGCAGATATTTGGCGAGCGATGGCGTCGTTTTCGTGAGCCGTCTTCGCGCTCCGCTTCTGGTCGTGAAGTTCGAAAATGGCGCGAACGCACTGTTCGAGCTTTTCCCGCCCGGCGTCAGGCACAGAGGTGTCGACTAGCGCTCGGGGAATCGGAAGATCTTTGATGTGCTTCGACTCGTAACTCAGCCAACCTCCGCGAAATACGTCGGCCGTCTGTCGATGCACAAAATCAACCGCCTTGCTATTCAAGACCCCGAGAAGCGCTAGAGGCGAGATCGTTGGCTTCGGATCGATCCCGTAGCCGCCAGCAGCACCGCCGGGAAAGCAGATGTCGCCGACGCGATCCATACAAAAGCTTGCGGACGGAGCGAGGTCGGGCGTGAACAACTTCGGGTGTTGAATCACGTCAAGGGCCTGATTACGACTGAATTGGTACCACTTGCGCCCCGCCCACTTTCCCTTTTCCCGCTGATCGAGCAGCGAGCGACAGGCAACGAAATAGGCGTGCGTCAACGGGAAGTCGGTGCGAAGGTCGTCTGGCGGAATGAGTTCAACCTTTGAGTCGCCACCGCGGCGGTACGGGAAAAGAATCCGTCGCTGTGTTGTGGTCAACGCGTACCGCCTTCCGTCGCCTCCCTTTATGAGTTTGCGAAGCATCTCGGCCTCGACCTGCGTTTCGATGCCGAGGGCTTTGGAGCGGATATTGGCGACAGGCCCGTCTTCGCTCAGAAGGTCGACGATGTATACGGGGTCGGCGCCAGTCTTTAGGCCCTGGAAGATTCTGGCTGTGAACGCTTCCAGCGACTCTCCAACCTTGCGCACTTTTTCAATCAACGACGCGCTTGTGGCGTCGCTGAAAACCCACGGAGCCGGACTCAGCGACGAGGTCTCGATGCGCATCGATGCAGCGGCCCCGGCTTCTCGCCACGACTTTAGATCCGAAACTTTGTGGATGGTTGCGGCGGCCTGAGCGGCGCGGTTTAGGACCATCACGCAGGTGTACGTTGTTGCGCTTGCGAAAATCTGGTTGTGCCCGAAGTGGACTAGGTGCTCGAGATGGTGGCCGTCGGCGATCAGACGGCGTAGGCCCTCCCCGTAGGCGGCAGTGAAAAACTTGTGCGGGAGAATGAATCCGAGACGCCCTGTTGGGTTCAGCAACTGCAAACCTTTCTCCGTAAACACGACATACACGTCGTAGTTGCCAGTCGCCGCTGACTTATAGGCGCGGCCCAGGTGTTCGGCGGTCTCGGGCTGGAAGGCCTGCAGCGTCTGGATGCGGATATACGGCGGGTTCCCGATAACGGCGTCGAACCCTCCATTTCGTGCTACTTCCGGAAACTCCCTGCGCCAGTCGAATGCATTGATTCGCAGGCGAGCCTCCGAGTCGACGAGGCTGAGTTGCACGTTGTCGTAGAAGTCAGGGCCAACGAGTGAATTGCCGCACTTGATGTTGCCCGATAGGTTCGGCAGGGCGCGCTCGTGAAACAGGCGCAGGTGAGCGCCGATCGTTTCATCGCTTTCTCCCTCTAGCACCTTGAGGAGCAGTGACAGTTTGGTGACCTCACAAGCCTGGGCGTCAATGTCGACGCCGAAGATGTGGGTAGTCAAAATGCGCTTGCGCTCGGCGGAAGTGAGTCGCCAGTCATTGGCGCCCTTCATGTACAGCCGCGGGCTTTTCCCCTTGGTGTGCTGTTCTGGGTTGGACTCAAGGTATTTGCCGAGATACCAGTCCAGCAGGAACTGGTAGGCGTTGAGCAAAAAACTGCCTGACCCGCAGGCAGGGTCGAGAATCGTTACGGGAGGGACCTGGGCGTGCTTGCTGCTGTTGGAGGAATACTGATCGCCACCAATCGTAGCGGGCGTTTGACCTTCAAGTTTCGGTGCAACGGTTGATCGGAGGATGTAGTCGACAACGTACGTGGGCGTGTAGAAGACGCCGCCCGCTTTCTTGACCTCGGGCTTCTCCTCGATCTTTGCGAGCCTTGAAGGCGTGAGGCGTATGACTTTCCCCAGGAACTGCTCATAGACCTGGCCGAGAATTTCCGGCGCGAATACCGAAAACTCGTAAGGGCTGTCGGGGTAGTACAGCCCTTTTAGAATCTGCTTGAGGGGCTTGTCATCGATTTCGAGCGCGGGAGAAATCTCGTCCGGAATACCATTGCGGCCGCGTTCGGGCTCGAAGTGAAAAAGCCCCGAGTTGTATCGCTCGTCCGCCCGACGAAATCGCTCTAACAGGCGACCGTAAGTGTTCTCGCCATTAGCGATGGCTTGAAGCGTGCCGTAGGGCTCGATGCCGCGATCTTCGGCGATCCGGAGAAACATGATGCGGTCGATCGTGGCCTGGACCACATGGTTCAACTGGTGAACATCAAGGCCGGCGTTTCTTTTGGCGATAGCCTTCGCGAGCAGTTCGCGCCAATTCTCGATCTCGTCGAGCAAGGCATCGTCAACCTCTGCCGTCCCGCGCTTGCGCTTTGACGTGTCGACGTACCGATCAAAAGATCCCTTGAGGATCGCGTCTTTAGAACCCCTGACAAAACCCGTTCG
>DHLZ01000150.1 GCA_002405515.1 Planctomycetaceae bacterium UBA4655 | reverse complement strand
CCGTGTGCCGCTCGCCGGACGCTCGCTGCGCCCATCCTGGGCTTCGCTCGCTCGGAGCTGACTGGCGCTCCGCCATCCTGCCTGCGCTGGTCAGCTACGCCGTCTCGGGCACACGGGCAGCCCCTCACGGTCAACTCCGGTCAACTCTGCTGGTTCGGATCTGCCCGTCTCGACCCTGACGGTCGTGTGGTGTGTGACGGGGCGGACGGCGGGCTTCGGTCGGTCGCGGACGGGGATCGGGCCGCGCGGGTGGCTGCGGGGGTGAATACTTTGGGCGGAACGCTCCTCCTGGCGGAAGCTCTTCATGCCCTGGCTGTCGCGACTCTCGAGGCTGACGCTCGCCTGTCTCTGTCTCTGTGCCGGGGCATGGGTGGCGATGCCCGCGGTGCAGCTGCTCCTGGGCCACGGTGGCCCAGGTCGCATCGAGACGCCCCGTGGTGTTTCGCTCGACCGCCGGACGTCTGATCCGCCGAGGCACGTCATCCGCGACGAGCCGCCCGAGCCGCGTTCGGAGGGGGCGATTCGGAGGGACGCATTCGAGACGTCGCTGCCGCCGCCGCCGCCGCCGGAGAGCGGGCTGTCGCAGCCGTCGGCTTTCAGCCCGTCACTGGCCGAGCCGCTGCCGCCGCTGCCGCCGGCGCTCTCCGGTCGTCCCCCGGGCCTCGATCCCATGTACCGTTCGACCGTGGAGATGCCGCCGCCGCCGCTCCTCGATGCCCACTCGCCGCCGCCGCTGTCGGCCGTTCGTTCCCGGGCGGATGTGCGGCCTCGGGGAGGCGAGGTCCAGGCGTCGGCCGGCGTGCCACGGCAGTACGTCGTCCAGGATGGCGACGACCTGACGGGCATCGCGATCCGGTTCTACGGCAACCCAGCCGCTGCGGAAGCGATCTGGTCGGCCAATCGCGACCGGCTGACCGACCCCAAGCTCCTGCCGATCGGCCTCGCGCTCCAGCTTCCGCCGGCCGGATCGGCCGGCGTGCCGTCGGGCCATCGCGAGCGAGTCATCGAACCCCTCTAGCAGGCCGCGGCCGATCGGCAGGATCACTTGACGCGGCGGCTGGTCGCGAGGCTGATGAACCCGGCGATCCGTTCGGCAGGCGAGGCGTTCGCATCCGACAGCATCTTGTCGGCGGAGAGCGATGTACCCAGCTGGATCAAGAAGAGGGTGGCGTCGGCACTCTTGTCGAGCTGGGCCGCCAACTTCGGCTCCTGCCCAGCCTTCTGCTCGAACCAGGAATCAGGCTGGAACCGCTTCAATTGATCGAAAAGCCGCCCCGTGTCCCGGTCCGCCGCGCCCGCGATGAGGAGCAGGGGAATGCCGCCCCGCATCGCCGGCGAGGCGGTTGCAGGGGTGAGCGAAACTCCCTTGTTGGCCCAGACCGGGCTGACGAGGACGACCCCACGGATGAACCTTCCCTGCGGTCTGGAGGCGTGCGGCTGATCGCCCCACGCCCAGTCGTTGGCGGCCCAGTACGCGGCGAGGGTGGCTCCCATGCCGGAGCCGACGACGCACAGCTTCTTGATATCGATCGAACCGTCCTCGGCCTTGTCGGCCAGCCATCTTCTCGCGACTTCGAGATCGCCTTGTCCGGCCGCCTGCTCGCGGACGGTGCCGCTGCCGACCGCGGCGATCGATTCCAGGTCGGCCTTGCGGAACAGTCCGGCATCGAGCTCCTCCTTCGCCGCCGGCCCGCCTCCGACGGCGTCGGCTCTTCGTCGGCTCTTGCCGTGACCGCGAAGATCCGGGGCGATGACCGCCATCCCTTTCCGCTGCAGGGCGAGGGCGAGCGGTTCCATCGCCTCGTGCGAGCCGAGCAGGTCGTGCACGAGGATCACCGGCGTCGCGGCCTTCGGAGGCTCCTCGGAACCGGTCCAAGGCGGGTAATACCAGGCTGCCACCGCGATCCCGTCGGTTGGCTGGAGTTCCACGACGACCGCCTCGGGCGGGCCCGCTGCGGCCACGTCGGCATCCTCGGCGGAGGCTCCCCGCACGGCCGCGAGGGGCAAAGCAAGAGCCAGGAAAACCATCGCCATGCGGAGCGTCGATCGGGTTCGTGTCATCGGGAAATCCTGAGAAACGTCCAGACCTTCCAAATTGTACGAAAAAACGCCGGTTTCGGGAAAACTCTTCCGGAACTCTCCGTGGCTCGGCAGGGAATGGTCGGCATGGAATAATAGGAGTGGCCGGAGTCGAACTTGCCGGTTAGGGTGAAGGCGTCGGTCTCGCGGGTTCGTTCGGAGTCCGAACCATGGAAAAACGCAGCGTTTCGATCGTCGAGCGGCTGACGCGTCGATGGCAGGAGTTTTCCGGCGAGCAGGACCTCCCCGTCGATGTCGATACGCCGGCGTGGCTCGTGAGCCTCGTGCTCCATGCGACGGCGCTGATCGCTCTCGGGCTCGTTGTCATCGTCGAATTGCCGCGTTCCCGGCCTCCGGTCACGATCGCTTCGATGGACCGCGAGGAGCCGATTCAGATCCCCCAGGAGGTCGTCGTCGCGGCCGAGGACCACTCGGAGCTGGGCACGCAGGGCAACGATACGGAATCGGCGGCCCTGGAAGCGGTGGCTCCCGCGTTCAACGATCTGCCGAGGGTGGACGTGGCGATCGTCGAGGATGTCGCCGCGGAAGAGTCGCTCGAGCCGCTCGATTTCGAATCGGTCGCGGCGATTGTCGATTCGCAGGTCGTGGCGAAGGGCCGAAGCATCGAAGCCACGACCGGGGCCTCGGGGGCGGTGGATCGACTCACGGTGGAAATCAGGAACTCGCTCGACCAGCGTCCAACGGTCATATGCTGGCTGTTCGACCAGTCCGTCAGCCTCGCGGGCCAGCGGGAGGCGATCGCAGGCAGGCTCGATCGCGTCTTTGCCGAACTCGGCCTGCTCGGCTCGGAGAAGCCGAACAAGGATCTCCTCAACCTCGTCTTCGCCTTCGGCAACTCCGTGCGCACCATCACCGAAAAACCGACCGCGGCGGTCGGCGACGTGGTGCGGGCGATCCGATCGATCCCGATCGACGACTCGGGCGCCGAGGTGACGTTTCAGGCGATCATGGAGGCGGCGAATGCGACCAAGATCTTCAGGACGACGCAGCCCCTGAGGAACGTGATGATCATCGCGTTCACCGACGAGGTGGGGAACGACCAGGAAAAGGTGGACCAGGCGTGCGAGATCTGTCGCCGCTTCGCGATGCCCGTCTACGTGGTCGGCGTCCCCGCACCCTTCGGGATGAAGGAGGTGGAGTTCAAGTTCGTCGATCCCGATCCCGCCTACAGCCAGAAGCCGCAATGGGCCCAGATCGAGCAGGGGCCGGAGTCCTACTTCCCGGAAGTGATTCGGGTGCGTTCGGGCCGGTACGACGACGAGGCGATCGATTCGGGATTCGGTCCCTTCTCGCTGTCACGGCTCTGCGCCGAATCGGGCGGCATCTATTTCGCGGTCCATGCCAACCGCGGCGTGTCGGGGTGGGTGGACGACCGGAGTGTTGCGGCGATGTCATCCCGGCTGAGGCACTTCTTCGACCCGCAGGTGATGCGTCCCTACACGCCGGAATACATATCTCTCGCAAAACTCAAGCAAAAGATCGCCGCCAACAAGGCGGTGGCCGCGCTCGTCGAGGCTTCCGTTCAGGCGGAAGTCCATCCGATGGCATCCCCCACGATGACCTTTCCCAAGAGGAACGAAGGGGACCTGGTGAACCTGTTCGGCGAGGCACAGAAGGCGGCGGCTGTGCTCGAGCCGAAAATCAACTCGCTCCATGCCATCCTTGCCAAAGGAGAGGGGGATCGGGCGAAGATCCGAGAGAAGCGATGGCAGGCGGGCTACGACCTCGCGATGGGGCGGGTGCTCGCGACGAAGGTCCGCACGGAGGCCTACAACCAGACGCTCGCCAAGGCGAAGGCGGGGATGGTTTTCAAGAACCCTCGCAATGACACCTGGAAGCTCGAGCCGGCGGACGAGCTCAACGTCGGCTCTCAGCTCGAGAAGCTGGCCAAGCAGGCGAAGACCTACCTCGAGCGGGTGGTACAGGAGCATCCGGGAACGCCCTGGGCGATGATCGCCGCCGATGAGCTTCGCATGCCGTTGGGCTACCGCTGGACCGAGGCCCATACCGGCGTGAACGATCCTCCACCCGCGGCCGGCAACGGCGGAGCACCGATGCCCACCGACGATGCGCTGAGGAAGCTCGCCCCTCCGTCGAAGAAGCGCGATCTCACGAAGCTCTGAGCGGTCGCCCCGCTTTGTTGCATCAGAAGCCGCATCACAAGCCGGCTCAGAAGGTCAGGTTTTCCTCGGCGAAGTGCTCGCGGCTGTCGTGCGCGTGGAAGCAGCGGGCGATCCGGCGGGAGAGCAGCCTGAGGAACGTTTCGCGAAATTTCGATTCCGAGCAGTCGCTCGACGGAATCGCTCCGGCCGCCGGGTAGGCGAAGTCGTCCACACGCTTGTCGAAGACCACCTTGCCCTGGTCGATGTCGAACGCGCGGATGCGGAACTTCGCCCTGCCTTTCAGGAGCGTCGAGCCCTCGTGGAGACGGAACTCATCGAGATCGATGCCGACCACGATGTTCGCGTCGACCGCCTTGCCGAGCGTGGGGTAGTCGACCCAGTCGTTCTCGTCGAGCCAGCGGGCCACTTCCGTGCTGCCGATGACGCGGCAGCGACGGACGTTTTCGGTGAGCGATTCACCGACGAGACGAGCGAGTTCGCGGGAGGATCCGGCGTCGCTGTATTCCAGTTCGACCACGGGGCGGCAGACGACGGCCACATGCTTGCCGCGGAGAGCGGTCGTCTCGGCCGGCACGTCGTCGGGATTGACGAGGTAGGCGAGGCCGCCGAGCGTCGTGCACCCGCCCGCCGCGGCCGACACGACAAGGCTCGCAACGGCGAGGCGGACGGAGCCGAAACCCGAGCGTGAGCGAAGCATTCCTCGAACCTCCGTGGCAAAAGGCCGTCCGGTTGTCGGACCGGCACTCGGCCGGAGGGTAGGCCCCGCCCGTCGGCCGCTCAATCCCGTTTCCGACGTCGGGAAACCGCGGTAAAGTGGCGGAGTTCTGGAGAAATGGCATGAAGTCGCCGCCCGGAGAGCCGCGAAACAAGTCTGCGGGCCGCCTTGAGGCTCCGGACGTCGTCGCGGCGGCCCGCGAAGCAATGCTCGGGCCGCTCCGCGACGCGTGCCGACTCGTGGCGTTTTCCGGCGGCCCGATCGTTCTCGGCGTATCGGGAGGAGCCGACAGTGTCGGACTGCTCCACGCCTTCGTGCATGGCGACGTGCTGCCGACCCTCGCGGCCGGCCGGAGACGGCCGATCATCGTGGCCCATGCCGAGCACGACCTGCGGGAAGACGCCCCGCTCGACCGCCTGTTCGCCGAGGGCATCGCCCGCGACATGGGGCTCGAGTTCGTCACGGCACGGATCGCCTGCCGCGCAGCGGCGAGGGAGACCGGCGAGGGGATCGAGGCCGTGGCGCGGCGGCTGCGATACGCGTTCCTGGCGGACGCGGCGGGCGAGGCCGGTGCGCGGGCCGTCGTCGTGGCCCACTCCGCGGACGATCAGGCCGAGACGATCCTCCATGCGATCCTCCGCGGGACGGGGCTCGCCGGCCTCGGCGGCATGCCCGCCGTTCGCGAGCTCGTCGAGGGCGTGTCGCTCCTTCGGCCGATGCTCGGCATCGGTCGGGCGGCGGTTCGCGGGTACCTGGCCGCCAGCGGCCAGGCGTGGCGGGACGACCCGAGCAACGCCGACGAGAGATTTGCGAGAAACTTCCTCCGCCACGCGATCCTGCCGGCCGTCGTGGAGGGACCCTACCCGGCCGCGGTGGAATCGGTTCGGCGGCTCGGTCGCCAAGCGGCGGGCATCGCCCGGGCCGTCGCGTCCGCCGCCGAGATCCTGCTCGAGGATCATTCCCGCCGGGAGCCCGACGGCACGATCGTCATGGATCCTCGTCGCCTCGCCAGCCTCGACCGCCATCTGCTCGGCGAGCTTTTCGTGCAGCTCTGGAAGCGGGAGGACTGGCCTCGCCGGGACATGGCGGCCCGTCACTACCGAAGCCTGGCAGGCATGGTCGCCGACGGCCCCGGAGCACTCGACATGCCCGGCGGCATCCGGGCAGTGGTCGGCCGTGACGGGGCTTTGCGGCTGACGCATCGTGGCTGAACGAGCCGCCGGCAGGCGACCCGCGGCCGGAAACACGCGGCAGCGCGGATGACGGATCCAGGGCTGCCGGATCAGTGATCCGCGGCCTTGGCCTTGTAGCCGCCCGTGGCTTTGAAGAAGAGCAGCAGCAGCAGGTAGCAGCCGAACATGGCCGCCGGCACCAGCGCCGTTCGCTCGAGCGCCTTGCGGCCTCCGTGGAGAACTGCAGCATCGACGAGCGGCTTGTCGGCTTCGGCCGTCGGGCTGGCGACGTCGTTCCACCAGTTCACGAGTCCTTTTTGGGCCTCGATCGCCTCGGGCTTCGCCTTTTCCTGTTCCATGACCGCAAGCACCCGTTTCGCATCGGTGCCGCCGTCGGTCAGCATGCCGACCTTCGCGCCGTCGAGTCCCGTCGTGCGGAGCCAGAGGAATTCGTTTTCCTTCGGGGACTTGTAGCGTTCGAACACCGCGGGGCTTTCCTTCGCCAGGAGTGCGGACGTGTTTTGGTCCTGGATGAAGCCGATGCCCGGGCCTCCGAGCAGGCCGGCGGACAGCATCCCAACGCCACCGGCGGCGCCGATCGTGATCGCGCCACCCTTTGGAAACTGCTCGCTCACCACCGCCAGCATGGTCGGCCAGAGAAAAGTCTTCCCGATGCCGTAGACCGTGGCGGCGACGATGCACATGACCGCGGTCTGGGCGCTCCCGAGGAGGTAGAGGCCGGTCGCCCCGAACACGGCCGAAACGGCCAGCAGGCCGAGCGGCGAGATCTTTTCCACGATCGGCCCGGCAAAAAACCGCAGGATGAACATCAGGCTCGACGTGTAGACGAACAGGAGCAAGCCGTTCGCCGGGCTCGCCATGATGGTGCCGGTGATGCGGGAGATCCAGGAGTCGGTGCCGAGTTCGACGTAGCCGACCATCGCATGGACCAGCAGGAGGAACGCGAGGAGCAGGTGGCCGAACCGGAAGCCGGTCGCCGCCCCGAACGCCGCGAGCAGCGCCGCGGCGATCCCGCCGGCGACCAGCGGAGAGAGGCCGAGATCGCTCTTGAAGAAGAGCGCGAGGAGGCCGCAGATGACCGCCACTCCTGCCAGGCCGAGTTCGCCGAGCATGTCGCGGTAGGAGACTCCCGACCCGCTCGCCTCGCTCTTCGGAAATCGCTGCCCGACCATCATGATCCCGTAGAGCACGACGGGAACAAGGAAGAGGGAGATCTGGGTCTGCCAGGCCACCGGCTTCGCGTCCGGTCCACCCACCATGAAGTAGCTCGCGAGGCCACCCAGGATGAGGCCGCCGGGCCAGCCTGCGTGGAGGATGTTGAGATAGTGCGTCTTGTTCTTGGGAAAGAGCGTCGCGACGAGCGGGTTCACCACCGCCTCCGCGATGCCGTTGGCGATGGCGAACAGGAACATGCCCCAGAACAGGCACTGAAACGCGAGCGGCTTCCCCCCGGCCGCGAAGGCGGCGCCGGTCGCGAGCGTCAGGCCGGCGGAGACAAGGTGCATCAGGAAGGCGGCGAACATGAGCGGCCCGAATCCGATCCGGTCGGCGATGAGACTCGACAGCAGGATGATGATCCCAAAGCCGGTCAGGCCGCCGCCGGTGATCGTGCCAAGATCGGTCCGCGTGAAGCCGTACTGCTCTTCCCACTGCCCCAGGATGCCGGCCCGTATCGAGAAGCCCACGCCCGCGGCGAGGATCGCCATGAAGCCGGCCCACAGGAGCCGATGGGCGTTTGTCGGGGTCTCGTTCGAGCCGTGGGCGGATTTGCCGCCGCGTTCCTTCGCCTGCATGGAAGCGTGTCTCCGTGAGGTTCCCTGGGAAAGAAGGGGGGAGCATAGCAGGTCCCGGCAGGCTGAGGGAAAGGGAGTCTTGCGGGGGCTGGGGGGCCGTCGGCCACCGAGGGGGCGTCTTGACCTTCTGCCTCCGGCCGATCTAGTGTCCTGCCCCCAAAATCCCGAATGTCCGATCGCGACGCCGCCACCGTATCGGCGGCGGAGCGACGCGGAAGGTCCATCCTCGCCGGCAGCCGTGAGCACCATTTCCGACACGCTCTGGACAATCGTCCGCTGGACCGTTCCGATCACGGTCGCAGGCGTCATCGCGGCGGCCGCCATCGGATCGAGCCGGCTTGGCGAGGAGGTCCGCAGTCGGGTCGAACGGCGGCTCCGCGAGGCGTTCCCGTCGATCGACGTGCAGGTCCATTCGGCGGAAGTCGTGGAAGGGGAGGGAATCGTCGTCCGCGGCGTCTCCTTCGCGGCCCCCGAACTGCCCCAGGCGATCCGCACGCTCCTGCGGATCGAGGAGGTGCGGCTCGCGTGCAGCACGAGCCTGCCGGATCTGGCGTCCGGCCGGCTCGAGATCTCGCACGTGAGGATCAGGCGACCCGTCGTTCACGCCGTGAGGCTTCAAGGGGATGCCTGGACGATCACCCGGCTGCTCGGCCGGGGGGAGCCGTCCGTTCCACCGCCGCTGGTGATCGAGGACGCCACGGTGCTCGTGGAGGATGCCTCATCCGCGGTGCGGACGTCGCTGCGGCGGATCCACGCCGAGGTGGCGGTCGAGCCGGCAACGAACACGATCTCGATCGGCGGAAGCATGGGCGGAGACCTGTTTGCCGCGGGAAGCTTCAAGGGCCGCTTCGGGCTCGTCGACGGCGGCTTCGACCTCGCCGGAACGATCGAGTCATTCGAAGTCTCGGAAACGGTGGTCGACATGCTCACGGCCAAGGCGTCGGCATCGGCGGCCGGCGGGGCCGGGGCCGCCGCCCTCGACTGGGCGAGGGGATTCCGGGGCCGCTGCGGCCTCGAGTGGCGGGCCCGCGGCAACCGGTCGGACCTCGCGGCGGTCGATTACGAGGTCGCCGGACGGGTGGAGGCCGGCCGCTACGAGCACGGCTCGCTCCCCTTCGCCATGAGCGACATTTCGGGCTCGTTCAAGGCCGGCCCGTCGGGCGGGCAGATCGACGACCTCCGTGCCCACTCGGGCACGACGCTCCTCAAGGGATCGGCCCGGTGGAGCCGTTGGGATCCCGCCAGCGACTTCGAACTCGTCGTCGATGCCGAACGGCTGCTCGTCGGCCGCCACTGGGAGCCGCTGCTGCCGGCGGCCGCGGCGGCCCAGTGGCGGAAGCTCCTGCCGGCGGGGGAGGTCGACGTGGGGGTCAAGGTCGTGCGGAAGGAGTCGCGGATCGAACCGAAGGTGTCGCTGCGGTGCCGCAACGTCTCCATCACCCACTACCGTTTTCCGTACCGGCTCGACCGGACCGTCGGCACGGTGGTGCTCGACGGATCGACGCTGACGCTCCATCTCACCGGACAGGCGGGAAGCCATCCGGTGCAGGTCGATGGCGAGTTCGAGGACCTGGCAGCCGGCGGAAAGGGCGTGCTCCAGGTTCGGGCGGACGACATGGGGATCGACGAGGGGCTGCTCGCCGCGATGCCGCCGCGAAGCGCCGACATCGTGAGGGCCCTGCGGGCGAGCGGCAGATTCGGCTTCGTCTTCCGTCACGAGAGGTCTCCCGACCTGGAGGCTGGGCACGCCAACTCGCTGGGCATAAGCCTCGCCCAGTGCAGCATGGCGTACGCGGGTTTTCCCTATCCGCTCTCCGGCGTGAGCGGCAAGGTTCACATGCTGCGGGACGGCCGATGGCGGATCCGCGAGGTGTCGGGCTCGAACGACTCCGGCGTGGTCAGCTGCTCGGGCGAACTGGAACCGCTGCCGGACGGAGACGGGCAGCTCGAACTGCGGCTGACGGGCAAACGGATGGTGCTCGAGGACGAGCTCCGCGACAGCCTCCCGGGAAGCATGCGTCGGATCTGGAACGATGTCGCCCCCCGCGGCCTCGTCGATGTGAAGGCGACGGTTCGTCATCGCGTCAAGGCTCGCTCCACCGACGTCGAGATGGAGGCCACTCCCCACGGCCAGACGGTGTCGATCGAGCCCGCCTGGTTCCCCTACCGGCTCGAACGGCTCTCCGGCAAGCTGCTCTGGCAGAAGGGGCTCATGCGGTTCGAGGGAATCCGGGGAATGCACGCGCGGACGACGGTCGTCACCGAGGGGACCTGCCGTTTCCTGCCTGACGGTGGCTGGCACGTCGCGTTCACGAAGCTCTCGGCCGACCGCTTCCGCACCGACCGCGAGCTGCTCGCGGCACTGCCGGAGGGGCTGCAGGAGGCGGTCCGGTCGGTGCGGCCGCGGGGCATGATGTCGCTCGACGGCACGCTCGACATCTATACGACCCCACCGTCCCCGGCCGCCGATGTGCAGCCGGCCTCGACCGCACCGCTCGAGCCGCCAGGCCGCGTCTCCGCGGCCTGGGACATGCGGCTCGACATCGAGCAGGGCACGCTCGACGTCGGGGCTCCCCTCGAACACGTCCACGGCGGCGTTCACATCGTCGGGCAGTCGGACGGCCGACGCTGGCAGGCGACCGGCGAACTCGCGATCGACAGCCTCATTTACCGGGGAGTGCAGCTGACCGGCGTGACGGGCCCGCTCTCGTTCGATCCCGAAGGCCTGCGGCTCGGCGCCGCGGCCGCCCACTCTCCGGCCGGCCGCGGCCGGAGACTGGTCGCGAAGGTCGCCGGTGGCACGCTCCAGGCCGACGGGGTCGTGGCGTCCGGCCCCTCCGGTTCGTTCCGACTGTCGGCGGAGCTGTCGGATGCGGACCTCGCGAGACTCTCGGCGGAGTGGCTCGGAACCTCCCAGCGTCACCGGGGACGGGTTCATGGTGCGATCGACGTCTCGGGGTCACGGGCGGGCTCCCATTCGCTCTCCGGGAAAGGGAACGTGAGGCTTCGGGACGCCGACATCTACGAGCTGCCGTTCGTGCTCGCGCTCTTGAAGATGCTGCGGGTGAAGGCCCCCGACCGCAACGCATTCGGCTCGAGCTTCGTCGATTTCCGCCTCGAAGGGCCCCGTTTCTACCTCGAGAACATCGAGCTTTCCGGCGACGCCATCAGCCTCGTCGGCAAAGGGGAACTCGACTTCGAGGGCAACACGCACATGACGTTCCGGTCGATCATGGGCGATTCGCAGCAGCAGCTTCCGGTCATGAAGCGGATGCTCGGCGGCGCCAGCGGCCAGTTCATGCTCATCCACGTGGACGGTACGCTGGCGGACCCGCAGATGACGAGCGAGGCGTTCCCCACCCTCAATGCCGCGATCCAGAAGCTGCAGTCGCAGCGAGGAGAACGCAGGGCGGCGCTCGGCCTCGACGGAACCGGTCCCTCGAACGTGCCATGATTCACCCGGAGCTCCCGATGTCGATTTCCCCCATCGCCGTGAAGCCGACCCATACCGTCCAGCCCATGCCTTTCGTGAAGATGCACGGCGCCGGGAACGATTACGTCTACATCGACTGCTTTCGCGATCCTGCCCCCGCGCATCCGGAGTCGCTGGCGCCCCTGATCTCCGACCGGCACCGCGGTGTCGGCGGCGATGGGCTCGTGCTCGTCGTGCCGTCGGACCGGGCCGACGCGAGGATGCGGATGTTCAACGCCGACGGCAGCGAGTCGGAGATGTGCGGCAACGGCGTCCGATGCGTCGCCCATCTCGTCGTGGCGCGAGGCCATGCCCGCACGCCTCCCGCGGAACGCCGCAGCACGATCACGATCGAGACGGGCCGGGGGGTGCTCGCGCTCGAGGTCGAGCGATCCGGCCCACGCAGCTCGATGGTGCGGGTCGACATGGGAGAGCCGCTGCTCGCGGCGGCGGACGTGCCCGTGACCGGATGCGGTGAAGGGCCGGTCGTGCTCGCGGCGAGCCCGGCGATCGGCGAGCCGATGCCCTGGTGGCGGGAGGCGGGCCTCGATCCGCTCATGACCTGCGTGTCGATGGGCAATCCCCACGCGATCTGGTACTGCGACCGCGTCGAGGCGGTGCCGCTCGCGGAGATCGGCCCCATCGTCGAACGGCACCCGAGCTTTCCGAGGCGGACGAACGTGCACTTCGTTCAGGTGCTCGCCCCGGACCGCGTGCGTATGCGGACGTGGGAACGCGGCAGCGGCATCACGCAGGCCTGCGGCACGGGCGCGTCGGCCGTCTGCGTCGCCGGCGTGCTCACCGGCAGGACCGGGCCACGGATCACGGCCGAGCTTCCCGGCGGCGAGCTCGTGCTCGAATGGCCGGGAACGGGGCCTGTCCACATGACGGGGCCCGCGGAGGAGGTGTTCGAGGGCGCGTGGCCGGCGACCGACGAGCCCTCCCCGGGAGGAACGTCGCGATGAAGCTCACAAGCTCCCTGGCAATCGGAGCCGTGTCGCTCGCGGCCACCGCTTCCATCCGGCACTGGATGGGGTCGCTCGACTACGCGGTCGACTACGAGGATCCGTCGGTCGATCCGGTCGATCCTCGGTACCGCGGGTCGAAGATCTACGTGTTCTGGCACGAGAACATCCTCTTCCCCCTCGCGCTCCGCGGGCACTCGAACATCTTCATGCTCCTCTCGCGGCACTTCGACGCCAACGTGCTCGGCAGCGTCGCGGGCATGATGGGTTTCGGGGTCGTCCGCGGAAGCACCTTCGAGGGAGGGTCGGTCGTGCTGCGGCAGCTCGCCGACCGGGCGGCACGATCCAACATCACGATCACGCCCGACGGGCCCCGCGGCCCACGCCGCCGGCTCGCTCCCGGCTGCGTGTTCCTCGCGAGCACGCTCCGCATCCCGATCGTGGCGATGGGGTTCGGCTACGACCGGCCGTGGCGGTTCAACACCTGGGACCAGTTCGCCCTGCCGCGGCCGTTCTCACGGGCCCGCGCGGTCGTCAGCCGGCCGATCGCCGTGCCGCCGGACCTCGATCGCCAGGGCATCGAGATCCACCGCGAGGGTGTCGAGCGGATCCTCACCCGGCTCACCGACGACGCCGAGGACTGGGCCTGGTCGGGCAAGCGGCGGAAGGGGCAGAGGCCCGTCCGGCGGGAGCCGTCGCGGCATGCGAGCTGGGCGGCGTCGCTCGAGGGCCCGCCGGGCGTGCCGATCGAGGAGGAACTCACGCGGGTGTTCACGACCGACGACGGAGCGATCGCACCGGGCGACGGCCGCGGACGGCCCGCCGCGTGAGCGATCCCGGCGTCCCCCCTGGGTCAGAGGTACTGCTGGCCGCGGACCACCTGCACGTCGGCCAGCCACGCGATGCAGGCGTAGTGCTCGAAGTAGGTGTGCGACACGTGCTTGAGGATCTTTTCCGCGACCTCCATCGGCACGACGAACTCGACCTTCTGCGTCTTGGCGCCGCTCGAGACGAGCACGTTGCGGGCGCCGCGGGAGCCCTCACCGGCGGCGTCGGTCATCGTGTAGCCGGTGGCGCCGAGCTTGACGCCCTCCTTGGCGATGTCGTCCATGATCACCGACTCGCCGACGACCGTGACGAGCTTGAGAGGATAGAGTTGCATGGGATGGATGCTCCTTGTGGTTCGAGGATGATACTTCCTGCGGACAGGGTGGACGCGAGATTCAGGTCGCTCCCAGCCACTTCGCCATCTCGTAGTAGATCGGGATGCCGAAGGCGATGTTGAAGGGGAACGTGATGGCGAGCGCCGCCGTGATGGAGAGCGTCGGATTCGCCTCGGGGAGCGTGAGCCGGACGGCCGGCGGCGCCGCGATGTAGGAAGCGCTCGCCACGATCGCGGCCAACACGGTGCAGCCGCCGAGGTTGAGCCCGGCGAGGTGGCCGAAATAGGCCCCGAGGAATCCGTGCACGAGCGCGATGCCGACCCCGAAGGCGACGAGGAAGGGACCGACCTTCAGGAGATCGCCCAGCCGCTCGCCGGCCACGAGGCCCATTTCCAGGAGAAAGATGCAGAGGCAGCCCCGGAAGAGCATGCCCTTGCTCTGGAAGAAGTCGTAGAACGGCTGGAAGGCCTGCTCGCTCATGAACATCGTCGAGACGAAGCCGATCACGAGGAGGCCCGCCATGAGCATGATCGACTGCCCGGTCATCACCTCGTAGAGCGCCTCCCAGAGCTTTCCTTCCCCCGCCTTGCCGCCGCCCCCCTTGACCGCCCGCTCACGTGCCATGAGGGCCGCCCCGAGCACCAGCGCGATCGCGATCCCGGGGCACTCCAGGATCGTCACGAGCGTCGGCAGGAAGCTGTTGGCCGGATGCTGCGACTGCTCGACGAACGAGTTCGCCACGGCGTACGTCACGGCCGACGTGCTGCCGTAGTGGGCGGCGATGCCGGCCGAGTCGGCGATCGACAGCCGGCCGACGTAGCGGAGCACGAGAAACGACGTGATCGGCGTCAGGCAGCCGAGGAAGAGCGTCGCCAGGGCGGGCTTCCAGATCGTGGAGACACCGTGCTCCTGGTATTCGTGGGCGAGTTCGTGGCCGCCGACGAACCCGATCGACATGAGCAGGAAGATCGCGATCGAAAGATAGAGCTCCTTCGGGATCTTGATGCCGCCGTGGATGCGGGTGCAAATGATCCCGAGCACGAAGCAGAGCGGAATCGGGGTGAGCAGATTCCGCTCGAGCGATTCGAGGATGCGGCTCAACTGCTCGGCGGTGGCGATGGCCACGACCACGGGCGGCGCCACGGCCAAGAGATCGGAGCAGAGCGGGATCATCATGGACTACTCGCTTTCTCGAGAGAGGGAGGGGAGTCGATCGGCCGAAGCAGTTTTTCCGCCGCACGGTCGAGGGAGTTCACGAGCGGTGCGGGCCAGAGCCCGAATCCGAAGAGGATGAGCACGAGCGCCGAGAGGGCCGCACGCTCCCGCGGAAGGATCTCGTGGCGGGGGCTGTCGGCGGCGGTCGGGCCGCCGAAAACCTCGAACCACGCCCGAATCACGGCGATGGCCGCGAGAACGGTCGCGGCGACGATCATGAGCCCGCCCCCGAGACGCTCGTCGAGCGCCCCCGACACGATCAGGTCGTCGGCCACGAACGAGAGCGTGCCTGGCACGCCGATCGTCGCGAGTCCGAACAGCAGGAAGAAGCTGGCGAGCGCCGGCGCGTCCCAGAAACGGCCCTGCGGGATCTCGAGCGAGATCGCTCCGGCCCGGCTTTCGATCGCCCACGTGACCAGGCCGATGCCCGTGAGCGCCAGTCCGCTCGAGATCCAGACGCACAGCGCCCCGGTGAGCTCCATCGGCAGGGAGCCTGCGAGGCCGGCGAGCGTCAGGGCCGACTGGCTCATCGCGAGAAAGCCGATGAAGCCTCGCAGGTCGCGCTGCACGACGGCCAAGGCCGCTCCGTAGACGGCCGTCACGATCGCGAAGTTCGACAGCACCACCAGTTCGGTCCCCACGCCGTCGGCATGCCCCACGAGCAGGCGGACGGCCGTGTAGGCGGCCACCTGTGGCATCGTCGCCGCGAGCGCCGTGGACATCGGGGCGCCGGCGAAGATCGCCGGGTACCAGGAATGGAACGGAACAATTCCCTTGCGGATCATGACGGCGATCGCCACGAGCCAGCCGCCGGCCGCGCCGAGCGGGCCTCCGGACCGTTCCCAGGGCGGGTCGGCGATCAGGAGGGCCGTGCCGAGGGCCACCGTGGCAGCCGCCGATGCCATGGCGATCGCGAACACGCGGGCCGCGGCCCGGCCCCCGGGCGTCGCCCTCGTCGAATGCCATGTCGGCAGCGCCGTCACGACCCACATGATCACCAGCGCCGCCGGATGGGCCGTCAGGAACATGGCGAGCGTGGCGGAGCATCCGATCAGCTTGCGGGCGATCGAACGCGGGTCGATCGACCGTCGCGGCCGCACGAGGACGACCGCCAGCGCGATCAGCGATGCGTATGGCATGAGCACGGCCGTGAGGCCGTCGACATGGACGAGCGAACCGCCGCCGAGACGGGGCCCTCTCGCGATCGTCGTGCCATCGGTCGTGCTCCAAAGCACGGTCACGGCCAGGCTGGCCGCCACCGCCACACCGGTGGCGGCCACCGCGATCCGGCGCAGGCCTCGTTCCGGAACCCGTGCCAACGCCACGGCGGCGGCCACGGCGGGCGTGGCGACGGCTGTGGCAGCGGCCACGAGGATCCAATCGGCCGGGGAATGGCTCGTCAGGAAGGCGATCACATGCGTGTTCCTTTCCGCTCACCGGCGAGCCATGCCACCCATCGCGACTCGGCCTCCGCCGCCCGCTCGAGCAGCCTGGTCAAGGGGCCGACCACGAAACGGCCGACGGCCATCTCCTCGTAGCCCCGTTCCAGGGCGATGCGGTAGGCGGCCTCGCGGGCTCCCGACGGCAGCCATGCCAGCGGCGACCAGCCGCCGAGTTGCGGATGACCGCCGATCGCCGCTTCCAGCTCATGCCGATCGTGGAGGGCCGAGGGGGACCGGAGGATCTGCAGGCTTCTCAGGATCGCGTGTCCCACGACGTGGACGAGCGGGATCACCCGCCATCCCAGGCCGATCTCGACGAGGATCAGCGATGCCTGCGTCATCGAGGCGTAGGCGAGCATGCTCTTGAGGTCGGTCTGGACGCGGCCGACGACGCTCGCGTGCGCTGCCGACGCGGCACCGATCAGGATCAGGCAGGTGCTGGCGACCGGGGAAGCGTCGAGCAACGGCCCGCAGCGAAGCAGCACGTAGGCCCCCGCATGGATCGAGAGGGCGCCGTAGAAGATGGCGCTCGAAGGGGTCGGGCCTTCCATGGCCCGCGGCAGCCAGCCGGAGAACGGCACCTGCGCGGTCTTGCCCATCGCCGCGAAGACGATCAGGAGCGACACGATGCTCGCGGTCGTCGACGAGACGAGGCAGGGGGCGTGTGGCCATTCCGGCCCGAAGAGACGATCGAAGTCGCCGGTGCCAACGGCCCGATGCACGACGACGCTGGCGGCCAGCAGGCCGACATCGCAGATACGGTAGGTGACGTAGCCGCGGAGGGCGGCCCGGATGGCGTTGGTTCGCTCCAGGAAGAACCCGATCAGGAGCGCCGATGAGATGCCGACGCACTCCCAGCCCGCAAAGAGCACGTCGATGCTGTCCGCCAGCACCATCAGGTTCATGCCCGTGCCGAAGACCGCGAGCAGGACGAAGAACCTCGTGAATCCCGGTTCCCGATGCATGTACTTCCCGGCGAAGGCATTGATCAGCCAGCAGAGCCCGGACGAGAAGCAGACGTAGGGCACGGAGAGCGCGTCGGCGACGAGGTGGATGGTCGCCTCGTGGTGACCGACCCGGAACCATGTTCCCGCGTGCACGATCTCGGGGGCGAATCGTCGGGACGCGAGCACCGCGAACATGCAGAGGCCGGCCATGAAGCCGACTCCGAACCCGCCCCCCACGACCCGCCGGGTCGCGGTCTCGGAGAGGTTGCGGTCGAAGAGCGCCGGAAGCCCGATCACGACGAGCGATGCCGCGGGCGCGGCGAGCTGGAGCACGATGAGCGTCGAGACGAAGTCGTGGCCGGTCATGCGCGGACTCCGGGAGCGTGTCGGGACGGGCCCATCGCGGCGAGCACGCGGGCGGGCGGCAGGTGGCTGCGGTGGCCCGCGTACCAGACGATCGAGCGGTCCACGACCGGCAGGTCCCTCCGCTCGGGAACGTGGGGCACGAAACCGCCGTTCGAATACACGGAGAGTCGCCCCGTCGTCGGGTGCCAGGAGACGAGCTGGATCCAGTGGTTTTCGACCAACCGCTTCACCGCCGGCAGGCTTCCGGCGGCGGTCAGGATCGTCTCCGGGGCGGCATCGATCACGACGAGCAGCCGCACCGGCTCGTGGATCTCGACCATCTGCAGCGGCAAGCCGGTGCGGAGATCGCTGGCATGGCCGTCCATCACGCCGACGAGGCCGGTGATGTTGTGCGGCAGCTTCGTTCCCGCGCCGTAGCCCAGCCGGTCGACCAGCGAAAAATAGTACTCCAGGTTGATGCCGGCCCCGACCGGGCCGACGGCCGCGAGCGTGCGGGCGAGAATCGTCCCGCCGGAATCGGTCGTCGGATCGTAGGAGACGAGGAAAGCGCGGCGATCGAGGAACAGCCCGCGTGTTCGCTGCCGACGGCCGATGACGCAGACCGCGTTGGTGGCATGACCGAGCTCGGGCCGCACCTGGGCGAGATCGACACTCCTCGCCTCCACGTGCGCGCGGGCCTCCACGGCCGTCATGCCGGGCGGCGCCGTCTCGAATCGCCGACACCGCTCATGGGCATCGAAGGTCGCGACCCGCTCGGCGCAGTCGCGCATCCTCGCCACGTCGCCTGCGTGACCTGCGGGAACGAGGTCGAGATCATGCCATGTCAGGGAGCTGGCGCAGGTGTCGAGCTGGCCACCGACGAACCAGGTATCCGCCGGAATCACGAGCCCCCCGGCCGCGAGCAGTTCCCGAATCCGGGGATCGTTCGCCATCATCGAAAACGCCCGGGCATTGGGTCCGCCGCGGCCGCCTCCGCAGGCTCCGCAGTCGTACGCGCTCTCGTGGGGATTGTTCCGACTCGACGAGCCGTGGCCGACGACGGCCACGAGCCGCGCGAAGCCCGAGGTGAGGCCGATGTCCTCGAGCACGCGCCGGACGATCGAAGCCATCTCCGCGAGGTCGAAGCCGGCCTGGGTGCCGGAGACGAATCCGGGATCGGCCTGGCGCTCGACCGCCAGCCGCGTGCGAATCCGATGCCGCCCGAGGTCGCTCGCCGTCCTGCCGATGCGGGCCGCCAGCCTCGGAAAGGCGACGCGTGCCACGAGCGGAATGGCCGCGACCGCGCCGAGGAGCGGCGCGAACAGGCCGCCGCGAAGGAGCGTGCGGCTGCCCGCCGTGACGCTGCCGGTGATCTGTCCGTAGCGGCGGCGCAGCGATCGCCGCATGGCGTGAAGGCCGGCCACCTCTTCGAGCGGCAGCTCGAGCACCGTGTGCCTCGGCCGGACCACGATGGGGCACAGCGGAGTCGCATGCCAGTCGTCGAGGCCCCGGTAGTACATCGGCACGCCGAAGAAACCGGCCGTGCCGAACGTCTCGTGGGCGGCACCGAGCTCTTCGACGTGACGGCGGAACGATTCGCACCGTTCGTCGATGCAGAAGATCCACTGGACCGTGGGGCGAGCTGCGGGTTCCACGGAAGCCGGGCGGACGACCGATTCGTTCGCGGCCAGGGCGTCGAGGATCTCGATGCGGTGGCGTCGCTCGTACGCGAGGTGGAAAAGCCGGCGGCGCGTGGTCGCGTCGAACGAGGTGATCGCGTGCTCGAGCCTGAGGACTTCGTTCTCGTCGAGGGATTGGATGTCGCCCGCGACCAAGCCGACGAGCTGCGCGACCTGGTGAAGGCGGAAGGCGCGGGCGAGCGTGCCGGGGCCGCGGTGCGGGGGAAAGCGGTCGAGCAGCTCCGAGCGAAATCCTCCAAGCCAGGGGTCGGTGCCGTTCGGGCGGAAGCCCATCCGTCGGCCGCACCACTCCGTCGCGATGCGGTCGCAGACCAGCCGCAGCGCGAGGAAGTCCACGAGGCGGGCCGGCACGGCATCGACCGGCGCACGGTCGGGCCGCTCCTCGAACTGACGGATCATGCCGGCCCAGCCCCGCAGTGCGAGAAGCGATTCCGTCACGAAGGCGGCCCACTCCGGCCGCGGCACGCCGAGATTGGCAAGTTCCCGCTCCACGCAGGCTTCGGCGGTCATCCCGAGGACGTCCCGCATCGCCGCAGGCAGCGAGCGGCTCCAGGCCGCCGTCGGCCCCAGCCTGCCGGAGAGAAGCCGGGCCGACGACTGGAAAAGGCCAGACTCACGGCCGGGCATCGTCCACGCGGCCACGCCCTGGTCGAGGAACGCGGCGCAGAGGCGGATCAGGAGCGGGTGGACGAGCGCGTCGGTGTCGAGCATCGGCGCGACGGCGACGATCAGGTCGCGGTGCCGCACCGGCGGCCGCGGGTGGAGGATGGAAGGACGCGCCCGTGCCATCACCTCCACGCAGGCATGCCACAACGCCCGGCACGCGAGGCGTTCGTCGTCGACTTCGGCCGTGTCGTCGTCGATGACGGTCGGCCCGTCGATGACGGTGGGCCCGTCCCGACGAATGGATGCGCCGGCCCGGTCGGCGGTCAGAAACCGGCGGCGGGACTCCGGCGCGAGGTCGGGTCGCAGCCGCTCGATCGCATCGCTTTCCGTGAGGGTCCAGCGGACCGCGGCATCGGACTCCTGTCGCACCGCATGGAGCAGGAGCGCCCGGTGGAGTTCCATGAGCGGCACACGCCGATCGGCGAGCGTCGTCTCGGGCCGGCCCGCCGCTTCGGCGGCCAGCACGGCGTCGATGTCGGCCCTCCGAATACGACCGCGGGCGAGTTCCTCTCGGTAGCGGGTTTCCGACAGGAACGGCTCGGTCTTCAGCATGCGTGCCGCGTCGATCACGGCTTGCTCGAACGGGCGGTCCTCGAATGCGTGAAGCGTGTTGTGGTGGATGAAGACGCCGATCGGCCCCTGCGCGGGCAGGTAGTGCGCCGCATCGGCGAGCATCCGTTCGAGATCGGTGGAGTGATCGGTCGATGCGTTCATCGTCGGGCCCTGCGGGCTCTGGACGGCGAGGAAACCATCTCCGCGACCCAAGGCCGCTCATTCCGCCAGGAGAAAGGTCCGCCAGGAAAAAGGACTGAAGGAAACCGAGATGGGCCCCTGCGGCAGAAGGCATCCGCGGGGCGACGTTTCCACTAGGCGGCGGGCGGTCCGCGGATCGACGATTTGGGCGAGTGTCGGCGATCGCCGATCGAGCCGTCCACGACGGAAACGTAGGAGAACGTCTCGTCGCCGAGTCTGACGACGCTCGCCCACTCCACGAGAACATCGAACTCGGGCGACGATTCCTCCTCTTCGGATTTCTCGGAATCCTCGCCGCTGCGAGGCTTGACAGCGTCTTCGCCGGTGCCCGAGTCCTGGCAGCGGACGATGCAGCGATCCCCGGCGTTCGGGGAAGGCAACGTCGAGAACTGGGGCACCCCGGCTACAAGCGTCGAAACCGACGTCAGCACGACGATGACGAGCAGATGCGACAGGAGACGCTCGCGAGCACCACGCATGAGAGAACCGTACCTTGCCGTCGGTCGCGCCGTCAACATCGCCTGCGGCCAGCAGGCCGTGGGGAAACGGCCTGTTGGGTCTCATGGAGGAGACCCCGGGAGCGCAGCTTCCGTGCAAAACGAAGTTTTACAACCGGGAGCATCAAGTAGTTGACATTGTTCTGCGGGCAAC
>DHLZ01000047.1 GCA_002405515.1 Planctomycetaceae bacterium UBA4655 | reverse complement strand
GCGTCACGCATCGCTCGGAACTTGTATTTCTCTGGTTCTTGATAAGCCCGCGTAAAAGCGTGATAGCACTCATGAGAGTAGGCCCCACTTTGGGCGTAAGTCAATTCCAGCCAAGGTATTAGGTGATTCGCCGGAATGTGGCTGGCGGGGTTTCTGCGGCATTCGTTCGTGTTAGCCGCGGGCCGCAAAGTCGGTCGGCCGGGCTTTGAATCAGCGGGCCGCCACGGTTGAGTACATGGGCGTAGATCATCGTCGTGCGGACGTCGTTGTGGCCAAGCAGTTCCTGGACGGTGCGGATGTCATAGCCGGCCTCGAGGAGGTGGGTCGCGAACGAGTGGCGAAGCGTGTGGCAGGTGGCCCGCTTGGGAATCTTCGACCGTCGGACGGCTTCGCGAACAGCCCTTTGTATCGTGCTCTCGTGGACGTGGTGGCGGTAGTGACGGCCGTCCGTTCGGTCGAAGTAGTCCTTGGCCGCCGGGAACACCCATTGCCAGGACCATTCCGTCTCGAGAGACGGATACTTCCGGGCGAGCGCCGTCGGAAGCCGTACGCGACCAGCCCCGCGAGACACGGCCGCTGCATGTTCTGCCCGCCAGCGTTCGAGCGAGTCGGACAGCACCGTCTCGAGACACTTCGGCAGCACGCCGATGCGGTCCTTGTTGCCCTTCGCTTCCCGAATCACGATCTGTCGGCGAGCGATGTCGAGGTTCTTGACTCTCAGGTGGAGCGCCTCCGCGAGCCGAAGGCCCGCGCCGTAAAGAAGAGTCGCAACGGTCGAAGCATCGCCATCGAGCGCATCCAGCAAAACGGCGACTTCCTCTTGCGTGAGGACTGACGGCAACCTTTTTGGCCTGCGAGCCCGAACGACCTCCTCGAGCCTCTCCAGCGGCTCATGGAGCACCGAATCGTAGAGGAACAAGAGCGCCGCGAGCGCCTGGTTTTGCGTCGATGCGGCGACGTGTCGTTCGACCGCCAAGCTCGTCAGAAAGTCGTTGACGGCAGGCTCGCGTAGGGTGGAAGGATGACGCTTGCCGTGAAACAGGATGTATTGACGAATCCACGAAACGTACGCTCGTTCGGTGCTCCGGGCGAGATGCACCGCCCGGGCGGCCATCCGCACGCGGTCGAGGAGTTTCGGGCCGCGGGGGCCACGACCGCCAGGATCTCTATGCGACAGGCTTTCGGCGGCTGTGAAGGGGCGGTCGATGGATTGATTCGAATGCTGGCATGGCCTCACTGCGACGCTCCTCGTGTGTACATAAATACACATTGAGCCTAGCGGATGTCGCGGTCGTCTGCACGAGCGGCTCGGCCAAAGGACGGCTTACTCACCGCGTTTGCCGGCCTTCGCCCCCCGGCGGCCCTTTTTGGGCGGGCCGGCGGCGGCCCGCGCTGCGAGCAGGGCGAGGGCCGCTTCCAGCGTGATCGATTCGGGATCGGCGTCCTTCGGGAGCGAGGCGTTGGTCTGGCCGTCGGCCACGTAGGGACCGTAGCGACCGCTCCGCAGATCGACCGGCTTGCCCGTCACCGGCGAGGTGCCGAGCGACTTCAGCGGCGTGGCGGAGAACGACCGCTTGCCGCGGAGCTTCGGCTGGGCGAGGAGCGTCAAGGCCTCCTCGAGCGTGATCGCGAGGGGCGAGAGGCCGGCCGGCAGCGACCGCGACTCGCCGCCGCAGGTGACGTAGGGGCCGAACTTGCCGTTGTGGGCCTTCACCTCCTCGCCGTTGTCGGGATGCGTGCCGACGACACGGGGCAGCGACAGAAGCCCGAGGGCGGTGTCGAGATCGATCGAGTCGAGCGTCATGTTCTTCAGGAGCGAGGCGCACTTCGGCTTCGC
Organism: Planctomycetaceae bacterium UBA4655; assembly: GCA_002405515.1. GTDB lineage: Bacteria > Planctomycetota > Planctomycetia > Pirellulales > UBA1268 > UBA4655. The sequence continues at coordinate 19,293 of DHLZ01000047.1, read as the reverse complement.
TCCCTCTTCGGGCATGCCAAGCTGCACGTAGGGACCGAAGCGTCCGTTCTTCTTGAAAACCGGCTTGCCGGTGGCAGGGTCGGTGCCGAGCGGCTCCTCGGCCCGGCTGGCGTCCGCGAGCAACGACTCGCACTTCTCGTAGCTGAGTTCATCGGGGGCGAGCTTGTCTTCCGGCGGCAGCGAGGCCCGCTTGCCATCCTGCTCGATGAAAGGGCCGAACTTGCCCACCCGCACGGTGATGCCTGGCCTGCCGGGCGTGGCGGACGGGATCGGGATGCTGCTGGCGGTGCGGGCGTCGATCTGGTCGGCAGACTCGGCGAGCTGGTCTTTCAGGCCCGGTCGCCCGTTCCCGAAATAAAACTTCCGCAGGTAGTCGGTTTTCACGCCCTCGCCGCGGCTGATCGCGTCGAGATCCTCCTCCATCTGGGCCGTGAACTGGTAGTCGATGAGGCCCCCGAGGTTCTCCTCGAGGAGCGTCGTCACCGCGAAGGCGACCCAGGTGGGCACGAGGGCGTTGCCACGTTTGCGGCAGTATTCCCGCCGCTGGATCGTGTCGATCGTCGCGGCGTAGGTGCTCGGCCGGCCGATTCCCTTTTCCTCGAGGGCCTTCGTGAGGGTGGCTTCCGTGTAGCGAGCCGGGGGCTGCGTGGCGTGCGAGGCAGCCTCGAGCCGCCTGCAGTCCACCCTGCGGCCGACCGCCGCCGGAGGAAGGATCGTCTCCTTGTCGGCGAGCTCCGCCTGCGGGTCGTCGGATCCCTCGACGTAGGCCCGAAGGAATCCCGGGAACTCAATCGTCTTGCCGCTCGCCGAGAAAGTCGCAACCTCTCCCGTGTCGCCGCCGCTCTCCAGGAGCATCGTCGTCTGCTGGCCGCGAGCGTCGGCCATCTGGCAGGCGATCGTCCGCTTCCAGATCAGTTCGTAGAGCCGCAGGGCGTCGAAATCGAGGGCGTTTCGAAGCGACTCCGGCGTCGGCATGTCGAAGCCGGCCGGTCGAATCGCCTCGTGGGCCTCCTGGGCGTTGGCGACCTTCGTCTGGTAGATCCTCGGCTGCGTCGGCAGATAATCCCCGCCATACATTCGCTCGACCGTCCTGCGGACGGCGGCGATCGCCTCGTTCGCGAGGTTCGTCGAGTCGGTTCGCATGTAGGTGATATGGCCGTTCTCGTAGAGACTTTGCGCGATCTGCATCGTGCGGCGGGCCGTGAAGCCGTATTTGCGGTTGGCTTCCTGCTGGAGCGAACTCGTCGTGAACGGCGGGCTCGGCCGCTGCGTGAAGGGGCGGTCCTCCCGCGAGGCGACCGTGAAGACGGCCCCCGCGAGCCGTTCGGTGAGCTGCTTGGCGTCCTGCTCACCGAGCAGGATCACCTTCTCGTCGGCCTTGAGCCGGCCCGTGGCCGCGTCGAAATTCGATCCCTTGGCGATCGGGCGACCACCGATGGCCGTGAGCTTCGCCTCAAAGCTTCCGGTCTCAGCCGCGAACGTGCCGGTGAGGTCCCACCATGTGCCGCTGCGGAACGCCATCCGCTGCCGTTCCCGGTCGACGAGAAGCCGGACGGCCACGCTCTGCACGCGGCCGGCCGAGAGTTTGGGGCCGACCTTCTTCCAAAGAAGCGGAGAAACCTCGTAGCCGTAGAGCCGGTCGACGATCCGCCGGGTCTCCTGGGCCTCGACGAGGGCGGTGTCGATCGACCGCGGGTTGTCGAGCGAGGCTTGGATCGCCTGCTTGGTGATCTCGTGGAAGACGAGCCGGTGGACGGCGACCCGCGGCTTGAGCACCTCCGTCAGGTGCCAGCTGATCGCCTCTCCTTCCCGGTCCTCGTCCGTCGCGAGGTAGAGGGCGCTCGCCCCGGCAAGCAGGTCCTTGAGCTTCGCCACCTGTTTCTTCTTATCGGGCGAGACGACGTAGAGCGGCTCGAAGTCGTTCTCGACGTTCACGCCGAGCTTGGCCCATGGCTCCTTCTTCAGGTCTTTCGGTATTTCGTCGGCCTTGTGCGGCAGGTCGCGGATGTGGCCGACGCTCGCCTCCACGTTGTAGCCGCTGCCGAGGAATCCCCGGATCGTCCGGGCCTTCGCCGGCGACTCGACGATCACGAGCGGCTTCCCGTCCTGCGCCTTCGATTTCGTCGCAGATTTTCCCGCTGTCTCCGCCTTCGCTTCGGCCGAGGACTTCCTCTTCGGTGAGGAGGTCTTGGCCTTCGCAGCCTTTTTTGCGGGTTTCTTCGCCATGGTTCGATCCGCGGGTGTCCGATGGGATTGCAGCAAATCGAGGTCGCGCTACAATCAGGCCCGCGAAACCCCGATGGTCGCGGGCAAAAGCTCTAAAGCGTTATCCTGCCCGGGTTTTCCTTGTCAAGTCTCGGCGGTTCGGCCGCAGGGGATGGGAGAGAGGCATGGCCGGTTCTTTCGACGTTTTTCGCAAATACCAGCGTTCGCTGCTCGTCGCGGTCGCCATCCTGGCGATGCTTGCGTTCTTCGTGCTGCCCCCCTTCCTCCAGATGGGGTCGAACGCCTCCTACGGGGACCCCGTCGTGGTGTCGTGGAAGGGTGGAAGCCTCCGAGAGAGCGAGCTGGAACGGGCCGTCGCGATGCAGGCGGCGGTGAACCGTTTCATCATGCAGAGCGCGGCGACGGCCGGACGTGATCCCTCGAGGCTCTCGCTCTTCCCCGAGAACGAGGAGGCGGTCGTGCGGACGCTCCTGCTGGCCGCGGAAGCCCGAGAAAATGGCGTGGTCGTGAGTGATCGGGCGGTCAACGACTACCTCTCGCAGGTGACGAACGACATGGTGAGGCCGGAGCAGCTCAACGGAATCATCGCTGGGCTTCGGATTGGGCCGATGGGAGTGTCCCAGGCGGATCTCTTTTCCGCGCTGCGGACGGATCGGGCCGCATGGGCCTCGCTCATCATGGGCCAGGCGGCCTTCTCAGGTGATCCTCCCGGCTGGCGGTGGGAGGCTTTCCGTCGGCTCGAACAGTCGGCCGTCGTCGAGGTCGTTCCGATCGACGTGCGGGGGCTCGCCGACGAGGTGCCTGGTCCCTCCGAGGCCGTGCTGCGGGCGTTCTTCGACCGCTTCAAGGAGCGGCTGCCGGAGCCCGAGAGCCGCGAGCCCGGCTTCCGTGAGCCGCATCGTGTCGGAGTGGAGTACCTCGTGGCGAACCGTAAGAAGGTCGAGGAGTCGGTGAAGGCCGAGGTGACCGACGAGGCGATCGCCGCCTACTACGAGAAGAACAAGGAGCGGATGTTCCGGGCGGCCAAGAAGGAAGAGCCCGCCAAGGAGGATTCCAAGACAGAAGATTCCAAGAAACAAGAACCCAAGAAGGAAGATCCAGCGAAGAACGAGCCCACCACGCCCGAGTCGGTGAAAGCCGACGGGCCTGCGAAGGAGGGCGACCGCGTCGAGCGGGAGGTCAAGCGTCTGGATACGGATGATGCCGCGAAGCCGGCTGCTGCGGCAGCCGCGGACAAGCCCGCCGCCGAGGGCGACGCGAAATCAACGGTCGATGCCGACAAGGGGGCTTCGGGTGGCGAGGCGAAGGAATCCACGCCTTCGTCCGAAGAATTCGAACCGCTCGAGAAGGTGAAGGACCGGATCCGCGACGATCTCGTTCGTGAGCGGGCCGAGAAAAAGATCGACGCGATCTTCACGGCGGCCGCGGCGGACGTCACCGGCTACGCCGAGGACCTCGCCGTCTGGCGGGCCCGCGGCGAAGGCAAGGCGGCCGAGCCTCGGCGCCCTGATCCGGAGGCGATCGCGAAGGTCCAGGGGCTCGAGAGCGGCACGACCGGGATGGTTTCGGTCCGCGATGCGGCGGAAATCGCCGGAATCGGCCGCAGCTTCGAGTTCACGCCCGACCCGGGCAGTCGGTTCGGCGTTCGCCAGCAGTCGTGGCTCGAGATGATGTTCGGAAGGAGCAGCCTCCTCCTCCGGCCCGCCACGAGCCGCGACGTCGACGGCAATCGCTACCTCTCGTGGAAGATCGAGGACCGCCCCGAGTTCACGCCGGCGTTCGACGAGGCGAAGGCGAACGTCGAAAAGGCCTGGAGAATCGTCGAGGCGAGGGAACTCTCGAGGAAGAAGGCGGCCGAGATCGTGCGAAAGGCCGAGTCGGAGAAGGCGACGCTCGAGGCGGCCGTCGCCGGTCGCGACGACGTCAAGGCGACGCAGGTCGGACCGTTCACGTTCCTCACCCAGGGCGCCGCTCCGCTCGACGCACCGGCCGTGCTCTCCAGCCCCAAGGGGCTCGATCTGCCGGGGGAGGCGTTCATGAAGGCGGTCTTCGCCCTCGAGCCGGGCGGCACCGCGGTCGTGTTCAACGAGCCGGAGACGGTCTGCTACTGCGTGCGGCTCGTGTCGTACGAGCCGACGGCCGACGAACTGCGGCAGCGGTTCCTCGACGGCCGTGAGGATCAGGCGCGACTCGTCATGGTGTCGCAGCGGCAGTACCAGCGACAGTTCGGCGAGTGGGTGGGAAGCCTCGACAAGAAATACGCCGTCGAATGGAAGCGGCCGCCCCGCGCCGCCCGCGGCGAGTGACGACGCGGGGCTGCGTTCGGGCCGGCCCGAACCCCGGCGTCACCGCCGCGGCTTCAGCACGATCGTGGCCAGCGGCGGGAGCGCGAGGACGAGGTGGGCCGGCCGGCCGTGGTGGGCCGCTTCGACGGCGCGGAGGACGCCCGCGTTGCCGAGGTTCGAGCCGCCGTAAAAGGTCGAGTCGCTGTTGAAGATCTCGTCGTAGTCGCCCGCATGGGGCACGCCGAGGCGGTAGCCCTCCCGCGGCACGGGCGTGAAGTTCGAGCAGGCGATGAGGAAGTCGGCGGGGTCTTCGGACTTGCGGATGAAGGCGAGCACGCTGTCCTGCCAATTGTGGCAATCGATCCACTCGAAGCCTCGGCCGTCGAAGTCGAGCCGGTGCAGGGCCGGCTCGCGGCGAACGAGGGCGTTGAGGTCGGCGACGGCCCGCGACAGCCCGCGGTGCGGGTCGAATTGCAGCAGGTGCCAGTCGAGGCTTTCGTCGAAGTTCCATTCCTTCCACTGCCCGAACTCACCCCCCATGAACAGCAGCTTCTTGCCGGGGTGGCACCACATGTAGGCGTAGAGCAGCCGCAGGTTCGCGAACTTCTGCCAGAGGTCTCCCGGCATCTGGTCGAGCAGCGATCGCTTGCCGTGCACGACCTCGTCGTGCGAGAGCGGCAGGACGAAGTTCTCGTGAAAGGCGTAGATGAGGCTGAAGGTGAGCTCGTCGTGGTGGTACTTTCTGTGGACCGGATCGTGCCGCATGTAGCGGAGCGTGTCGTTCATCCAGCCCATGTTCCACTTCAGGCTGAAGCCGAGCCCGCCGAGGTAGGTCGGCCGCGAGACGCCCCCCCACGCCGTCGACTCCTCGGCGATCGTCAGCACGCCCGGATGGTGCGTGTGCACCTGGATGTTGAACTGCTTGATGAACTCGATCGCCTCGAGGTTCTCCCGGCCACCGAAGCGGTTGGGCTCCCACTGGCCTTCCTCGCGGCTGTAGTCGAGGTAGAGCATCGAGGCCACCGCATCGACCCGCAGCCCGTCGATGTGATAACGATCGAGCCAGAAGAGCGCTGACGAGATGAGGTAGTTCGCCACCTCGTTGCGGCCGTAGTTGAAGATGAGCGTGCCCCAGTCGGGGTGTTCTCCCTTGCGGGGATCTTCGTGCTCGTAGAGCGCCGTCCCGTCGAATCGGCGAAGTCCATGCCCATCCCTTGGGAAATGAGCGGGCACCCAGTCGATGATCACGCCGATCCCGGCCCGATGGAACGCGTCGATGAGCGACATGAGGGCCTGCGGCGGGCCGAACCGGCTCGTGGCCGCGAAGAGTCCGATCGTCTGGTACCCCCAGCTCGCCGAAAGCGGGTGCTCGGTCGGTGGGAGGAACTCGACGTGGGTGAATCCCATCTCGACGCAGTAGGGAACGAGCTCCCGCTCCATATCCGCATAGGAGAGCCAGCGGTGCGGGTCGTCGCCGGGCCGCCGCCAGCTACCGAGGTGGACCTCGTAGATGTTCAACGGCGATTGGAGCGAGTTGCGGTCAGCCCGCGTCGCCATCCACTCGTCGTCCCGCCAGCGGTAGGAACCGAGATCGACGACGCACGACGCGGTCCGCGGGGGCAGTTCGGCGGCGAAGCCATGGGGATCGGCCCGGTCACCGAAATGACCGCCCGCATCCTGCACGCGGTATTTGTACGCCTCGCCGGGGCCGATGCCCGGCACGAAAAGCTCCCACACGCCCGACGGGATTCGCTTGTGCATCGGGTGGGTGCGGCCGTCCCAGCCGTTGAAGCTGCCGACGACGCTCACGCTGCGGGCGTTCGGGGCCCAGACGGCGAAGTTCACGCCGGATACGCCGTCGAGCGCCGCGGGCTGGGCCCCCAGCTTCTCGTAGCTTTTCCAGTGACGGCCTTCGCCGATCAGGTGGAGATCGAACTCGCTGAGCATGGATCCGCAGGCGTAGGGGTCGTGGATTTCACGACGGTCACCGGACGCGTCGACGTAACGGAGCAGATAGCCGTCTTCGCGGAGCCCGTCGGCCGCCGGCACAACCGCCTCGTACAGCCCGGCGGCGTGCGTTCGCCGCATCGGCTGGCTCTCGCTCCCCCCGATGCCGCGGCGAACGAGCCATACCTGCCTCGCCCGGGGAAGGAACGTGCGGATCCGGCGAACCCGCCGTCCGGTCGATACGTCGAGCTCGGGCGGCTGCGGACCGAGCAGCGCGGCCGGGCGGTCGCACCGTCCGGCGAGCAGTCGGCCGAGAGCCTGGACGTCGATGTGCGGACTGGTGGGCATGCGCGGAAAGACCGGCGGTACGACACGGAACAACCCGTCCCCGTTCGACGTTGGATATCGGCAGCGGGCATCGGGGGAGTCGACCGGGGGGGCGTGGGACCGTCCTCCATGGTATCGTCCCCGGCCGGCGCGAGTCCTGTCGCACGTCCTGTGCGGCTTGTAGGGACCGCCGGTCGAAGGAGCGTCGATGCGAGACGAGGGAAAAGGATACGTCAGATTCCAGCCGGTGCTCCGCAGGATCGACCTCCCCGGAGGCGCTATCGACGTCTGGCGACCGCCGGACATGGAGGCCCTCATCGACCTGACGGAGTTCGACCGCGACGAGCGTATTCCCTACTGGGCCGACGTCTGGGAGTCGGCGATCGTGCTCGCTGAGGACATCGCCGGAGTGGATGGCCGGGGACTCGTGCTCCTGGAGCTTGGCTGCGGTCTCGGGCTGCCCTCGCTCGTCGCGGCTCGGCAGGGATTCAGGGTCGTCGCGAGCGACTACGAACTGGCGGCCCTGGAGGGGGTCGCCTACAACGCCGCCAAGAACCGGCTGCCGTCGCCGGAGGTGAGGGTCGTCGACTGGCGGAATCCCCCGGCGGATCTCGGTCGGTTCGACCGCGTGCTCGCCGCCGACGTGCTCTACGAGCGGCACCACCCCGCGGCTCTCGCGGCGGTGATCGATCGCTCGATCTCGAGCGGTGGAGTCGCGCTTGTCGCCGATCCTGGCAGGGCGGCCGCAGCACACTTCCCCGACGCTTGCGAGCGGATCGGCCTTGTTGTGGAGAGAATGCCGGCCCGTCGGCCGCATGCCGCGACCGACGGGCCCAGCATCGAAGTCTTCAAAGTCACGCAACCAGCCTGACCTCCGGCACGACGCCGGTAATGGCGATGACGAACTCCTCGAAGATCTTCACGTCGAGGGCCGAGGCGCTGCCCGCCTCGGGGTGAAACTGGGTGCCGATGGCGACCCACGAGTCGTCGGTGCTCTCGATCGCCTCGACCACGCCGTCGGGCGCCCTCGCCGAAACCCGGAAGCTCTCGGCGACGTCGTCGATCGCCATGTGGTGCATGCTGTTCACCCGCAGTTCGCCGTCGCCGTAAACCCGTTCCATCACCGTGCCGGCGACGACCTCGAGGCCGTGGCGATGGGCGGGGTCGAGCGGGTCCTTGTGCGGGATCGCCTTCGGCAGATCCTCGGGGATGTGGAGGAAGAGCGTGCCCCCCTCGGTGATGTTCAACAGCTGCATGCCGGCGCCGATGCCGAGCACCGGCATGTGGCGGGCGCAGACCTGTCGGGCGAGCATGCGGTCGAAGTCCTCGCGGCGGGCCTCCATCGGGCGGACGGCCGGATGTGGCATGTAGCCGTCGCGTCGAGGATCGAGGTCGGAACCGCCGACGAGCACCACGCCGTCGAGCATGTCGAGCAGCCGCGAGAGATCCTCCTCATCGGCGACCGGGGGCAGGATCACCGGGATGCCGCCCGAAGCGATGATGCCGTCGTAGTAGCCGGCGGCCACGAACGAGAGTGCGTCGTGCTCCTTGCGGGCGGCTCGGTAATCCATGTTGATGCCGATCAGGGGCTTGGCGGCCATGCGTATCCTCCCGACACGTGCGTGTCATCATCCGACCCGGCGACGAGGCGGCCGAAAAAGCCCCCGGTGAGGATCCAGCCGGGCCGCCGTATGCCGTGGGCGCCGCGAGAAAGCGGGGCGAGAAAGAACGGTCGCCTGGGAGCCGCCTTTCAGCGAACCCGTCGAACCGTCCAACCCGTCGGTCGCCATCCTTGACGACCCGCTTTTTCGCAAAGCCTCACGCCGGTCGGATGCCCTCCTGGCACCGGGCCGAAGCGGCCTCGATCGGCCGCCTCGAACCATTCCGTCGTTCGAGCTGGCCGAGAGAGTAGGGGGGCATTCGGCAAACGCAACCGGTTGCGCGGATTTTGTGGTCGGCGGCCGCCGCAACCACTAGATACGGTGCTAGCACGCGTTTTGAAGGCACTTGTGGTGCCCTTTTGCAGCGGACTTGAAGTGTCAAGCGGCCAGCCACACCGCCCCGCGAAAGCTGCGTAGCCAGGTCAATTGCCGCTTGGCGAGCTGCCTCGTTCTCCGCTTCGTGGCGTCGATCGCCTCGGCGACGGTCATCCGCCGCTCGAGCACGGCGATCGCCTCGGCGTAGCCGGCGGCCTGAGAGGCGGTGCGGCCGATGCCGCCGGAAGCGACCGCCGCTCGGGTCTCCTCGACGAGGCCGTCGGCAAACATCCGCTCGACCCTCGCGTCGATCACGCGATGGAGCCAGCCGCGGGGGCGGTCGACCACGAGCAGCCTCTCGTCGAAGAGCGGATTCGGGCTCGGACGAAAGGCGACGCTCTGCGGCGTGCCGGCGAGGGCCGCCACCTCGAGGCTGCGGATGATCCGCTTCGCGTCGTTGGGATGGATGCGTCGTGCGGCCGCGGGATCGACCGCGGCGAGCCTCGCGTGAAGGGCTGCCGAACCCCTTGCCTCGGCCTCCGCGGAAAGCGATTCCCGAAGCCGCGGATCGGCCGGCGGCAGCTCGGCGAGCCCCTCCCGCAGGGCCCGCAAATAGAGCGGAGTGCCGCCGACGAAGAGGATCCGGCGGCCCCGGCCGCGGATGTCGGCGACGGCGTCGGCGGCGTCGGAGAGCCAGCGGGCAATGCTGTATTCATCCCGCGGTGCGACGACGTCGAGCAGGTGGTGGGGAACACGACGGCGGTCGGCCGCGGTCGGCTTGGCGGTGCCGATGTCGAGCCCCCGGTAGACCGCCATCGAATCGACGCTCACGATCTCGGCCCCAAGCCGCTCGGCCAGCCGCATCGCGATGGCCGACTTCCCGGAGGCCGTCGGCCCCGAGAGAATCCAGCAATCCCCGGCGAGAACCGGCATTTTTGCGGCGCCTGCAGCGGGCTCCGCGGATGGTAGAGTTCTCTGGCCCAGCGGAGATTCCACGATGATCCAACCCGGAGACGTTCTCGAGCAGCTCGAGGCCGTGATCCTTTCGCGCCGTGCGGAAGTCGCCGCATCGCCGGAGGCCTCGAATCGATCCTACACCAGCCGGCTCCTCGCCGGAGGCGTGTCGAAGATCGGCGGCAAGGTGACCGAGGAGGCGGGCGAACTCGTGGCGGCGGCGGCGGGCGAGGCCGACGAGCGGGTCGTGGCCGAGGCGGCCGACCTTCTCTACCACACGCTCGTTCTGCTCGCGGCCCGCGGCCTGAGGCTTTCGGCCGTCGAGGCGGAGCTTGCGAGGCGGTTCGGCGTCTCGGGGCTCGACGAGAAGGCCGCCAGGGCCAAGGCTCAATGAGATCGCTACCCAGAGAGGCGAACCCATGACTGACGAAGGATCGAACGACGGCCTGCTGCGGATCGGGCTGCCGAGCAAGGGCAGGCTCTCGGAGGCGGCGGCCCAGCTGCTCCACGATGCGGGCCTCTCGTTCAGGCGGACCGAGCGGACGCTCTTCGCCCGCTGCCGCGACATGCCGGTGGAGGTGACGTTCCTCCGCACCGACGACATCCCCGTCCTCGCCGAGGAGGGCGCGATCGACCTCGGCATCACGGGCGCCGACCTCATCGCCGAGCACTGCCGGCACGATCTCGGCGGGGCGGGGCCGGGCGATTCCGGCCCCGGCCTCATCCCGCGGCTCGACCTCGGCATCGGCTCCTGCCGGCTCGCGATCTGCGTGCCCGAGAAGTCGGCCGTGGCGTCGCCGAAGGACCTCCAGGGAGCGAGGGTCGCCACGAGCTTCCCGACCATCACGCGGAAGTGGCTCGGCGACCGCGGCGTGACGGTGCACCTCGTCGAGCTGTCGGGAAGCGTCGAAGTGATGATCAGCCTCGGCGTGGCCGACGCGATCGTCGACCTCGTGGAGACCGGCAGCACGCTCGCGGCCAACCAGCTGCGGATCCTCGATGAGATCGGCCGCTACGAGACCGTGCTCGTGCAGAACCGCGGCCGTCGGCACGCGGACCTCGCCGACCGGATCGTGCGGCGGCTCGAGGGCGTCGTCATCGCGAGAAGCTACTCGCTCCTGGAATACAACATCCCGCGGTCGCGGCTCGCCGAGGCGGAGAAGATCACCCCCGGCTTCAACTCGCCGACGGTGAGCGGCCTCGAGGACCCCGACTGGTGCGCCGTGCGGGCGATGGTCCGCCGCGGCGAGACCCACGCCATCATGGAACGGCTCGAGGCGATCGGCGCCTCGGCCATCGTGGAGACCGCGATCACGAACTGCCGGCTGTGAGGCTTCCCTGGCGGCGGGCCTCCCGAGATCGGAAGCCCGGCCTTCATGCGGAAGCCCGAGGCTGTCTTACGGAAGCCCGAGGCGCGAGCCGAGGGGGGCGTTGACGTGGCCCCGCGCATGAATGCCCGGTCATAAACCGCCTGCATGACACCGCATTGCCGCCGGGGGAGCGGCAGCTCCGTCGCTTCGGCGAGGATACGCCTGAGGCTCCTCCGCAGCCGCCCCCCGGCGTTCAGCATCGGAGTCGCAGCTGGAAAATGTCGGACACGGAAGCCCGTAGGGGATCGGTGGACTGCGTCAGGATCGCAGCGGCATGCCACCGGCCGCCTGGTGGATCGGCCGGCCGCCGCGGAGGGTCGTGAGCACCCTGTTGACCGGATCGATCGCGGCCTCGAACGGGTCGGCGTTCGGCGAGTGCATCGAGATGATGGCGAGGTCGGCGGGGCGGCCGACGGCGATCCGGCCCGAGGTGCGTTCGAGGCCGATCGCCCAAGCGGCGTCGAGTGTCGCCATCCGCACCGCTTCCTCCGACGAGACGATGCCCGCACCGACGAGTTCCGCGCACTCCCGCCGCACGGAGAGATCGGGCGACGAAGCCCGGCTGTCGGTGCCGATCGCGATCCGTACGCCGGCTGATCGGAGCCTCGCGATCGGCGGCAGCACACCAGCGAGGGACTTCGCCGTGCGGGGGCAGACCGCGATGGCGAGCCGGGCGGCGTGTCGCGACAGCCGCGCGATCGCCGCGTCGTCGAGGAACGTCGCGTGCACGACGATCGCCCGCGGCAGCCGCGCGAGCCGGCCGATCCACTCGGCGACGGGCAGAAGCGGCAACGCTGTTTCCGCCTTCCAGGCACCGAGATCGCGGAGCAGGTCCCGCCAACGCCCGGTGCCCTCCCGTGCGAAGGCGTCCTCGTCGGGACTCTCCGCGAGGTGCATCGCGGCAGGCAGGCTGCGTGCCCGGGCGATCGCGAGAAGATCGCGGCCGAGTGCGGAAGCCACCGAGTAGGTCGCGTGTGGAGAGACGCCGGCCGCAACGCCGCAATGAATCAGCCGATCGAGGTCCCGCGCGACGCCGCGAACCACCCTCTCGCGAACGTCGTTCGCGACTCCGAGCCCTTCGCGGAAGACCCGAAGCCGTGGGCCCGACGCGTGCGAGTGGGCCGCGGTGATCCGGGTCGCGATCTCGCCGATCGCCGTCACGCCCTCCGCCGCCGACTCGGCGAGCCCAACGCGAACGGCCGCCTCGACCGCGGCCGACTCGCTTACGGTCCGGGAATCGGCGGCGCGTTCGCGGCGGCTTGCCACGACCGAGCGGATCCAGCCCGGCAGCCCCTCGTGCGCCGCGGCCGCCGCGAGCGGCCGACGCAGGTCCGAGAGTTCGAGGTGCGTGTGGGCGTTGACGAGCCCGGGCAGAATGACCGCGTCGCCGAGATCGGAGCAGGGGCCTCCGGGATCGCCTCTGCCCAACGCGGCGACTCTCCCGCGTTCGATCCGAACCCACCCGCCCGACATCGGCGGCGAAGCGAGCGGCAGGACCCAGCGGCCGCGAAGCGTGATGTCGGGAACCATGCCGAAGAGGACCGCTGGGATCAATCGTCGAAGGTCTCGTAGAACACGTTTCGACGCTTCGGGATCCAGCCGAGTTCGGAGATGGCGGACCGCATCTGTTCGAGCGTGAGGTGGTGGACCGTGCCCGCGGCGCTCACGACGTTCTCCTCGATCATCAGGCTCCCCATGTCGTTGGCGCCGAAGAGGAGGGCGAGCTGCCCGATCTCGCGGCCCTGGGTGACCCAGCTCGACTGGATGTTGGCGAAGTTGTCGAGGTAGAGACGGGCGACGGCCTGCGTCTTCAAGTACTCGAAGGCGCCGGCCGGAGGAATGTGGTCCATCTCGGTGTGGTCGGGCTGGAACGACCAGCAGATGAACGCCGTGAAACCGCCCGTCTCGTCCTGCAGCAACCGCAGCCGCTCGAGGTGTTCCACCCGCTCCTCGAGCGTCTCGATGTGGCCGTACATCATGGTCGCGGTGCTCCGGCCTCCGATCGTGTGCCAGACGCGGTGCACCGCGAGCCAGTCGTCGGTGAGCACCTTGCCCCTGGTCATCGCCCTGCGAACCCTGTCGACGAGGATCTCGCCGCCACCGCCGGGCAGCGAACCGAGCCCCGCCCGCGCGAGCCGCTCCAGAACCTCCGCAAGCGGACGCCTGGAGACTTTCGTCAGGTGGTGGATCTCCGGCGGTGAAAAGCCGTGGACGTTCACCTGGGGAAAGCGAGCCTTGATGTCGCGGAGGAGTTCCTCGTACCACTCGAGCGGCAGGGTCGGGTGAAGCCCGCCCTGGAGCAGGATCTGGTCGCCTCCGATCTCGACCGTCTCGCGGATCTTTTCGAGCAGCACGTCGCGGTCGAGCACGTATCCTTCGGGCGACTTCGGCCCACGGTAGAAGGCGCAGAAATCACAGACCGCCGTGCATACGTTCGTGTAGTTGACGTTGCGGTCGATGTTGTACGTGCGGAACGGCTCCGGGTGGAGCCGCCGCGTCACGGTGTCGGCGGCCCGCCCGATCGCGGCGAGCTCATGCGATTCGAGCAGGGCGACCGCGTCGTCGAAGCAGAGCCGACCGCCCCCCACCACCCGATCGAGAATGCTCCGCACCTTCGCCGACGACGGCACCGAGGAACGCGGGGGCGGCGGAGCGAGTCGCTGCGGGAACGACGTCGCCTCCATCTCCAGCGTCGGGAGCGTCGTCGTGGTCATTGCGAGCTTCCTGCGGCGGGCACGAGGTCGTGGGCGGCGGCGAGTTCGCGGAATCGCCGAATCGACTCCACCTCCCCCTCGCCCAGATGGTAGTGCAAATTGTCCCGAAGGTAGCCGAGGCACTGGGGCACGGTCAGCCCGTGGCCCGCCGCCTCCGCGGCCGCGATCGCCGCGAGATTCGAGACGCCGCTGTCCCTGGCCGCCTCGAGCCGCGCCGAGATCGCCCGCAGTTCGCCCTCGCGGAAGCTCTGGCCCGGTCGGGCCGCCCACGCGGCGAACACGAACGGCAGCCCCGTCCAGCGACACCACTCGTCCCCGAGGTCCCAGGCGACCTGGAAGCCTCCGCGGACCGGCCCGAGTGCCCGGTCACCGATGAGAAGCACGGCGTCGGCGTCGGTGTCGTCGAGCGAGGCGTGCATGGGGAGCTGCTCGACCTGCGGTCGCACGCCAAAACGCTCGGCGAGCAAAAGGCGACCGAGTACGGCGCTCGTGCGTGATCCCTCGTCGAGCGCGATCCGTCGAGCCCGATCCGGCCGAGTCCGGAAGAAGAGCTTCACGCTCATCACGGGGCCGCGACAGGCGATGCAGGCATCCGACACGATCGTGCCGCCGCCACGAAACACCTCGACCACGGGAATGAGCGCGACGTCGAGCAGTCCAGCCGCGAGCCGGTCCGCGAGGCGACTTGGAACGTCGAAACAGAGTGAAAGCTGCGGTGAGGTGCCGAGTTGGTCGCCGGCGACGAGCCGATGAACGAGAGGCCGCGTGTTGAGGTACTGAACGGCGCCGATCCGAACGGAAATGGCGGCGAGGCGGGACTGGCCCGTGGCCGTCGGCGGAGTTGCGTTCGAATGGGTTGGAAGCGGCAGGTACATCGGTCGGAGGCTGGTCCGGACACGGAAGGACTGCCAATGTAACCGTACCGCCCGAGCGCTGTTAACCCGTCTTTCAGGCCAATTCCATGCGGCGAAACGCCCGCAATCCCAAAACCATCGGGAGAATCGTCGCCGCGAGGCCAACGGCGACCACGATGGCGACGGAAGCGATGATGCCGCCCGGGGTGCCGAGCCAGGAGAAAACCCCTCGTGAGACGACGTTGGGGCCGAGCGAGCGTGTCGCGAAGTAGAGGTGGGTCGGCAGGGCTGGGACGATGACCACGGTCATGATGAACAGCGAGCTGATCACGAGGCTGAGCGTGCCGCCGAATCCGGCCGCGATCTTCGACGGCGATGATTCCCGCAGATCGGGCATGCGTGCCCCGAGACCCACTGCGATTCCGGAGAGGCCCATGCAGAGCATGACGCAGCAGATCTCGTGGACCAGCACGAGCGACCTGCCGAGGCCGAGCATCGTGTCACTGAGCCACACGAGCCCGCAGCAGGGGAGGAGCGAGCCGAGGAACGCGAAGAGAAACTTGGACCAGACGATCTGATCACGATGAACCGGCAGCAGGCCGAGAATCCAGAACCGCCTTCCTTCGAGGCTGATCATCGGATAGACGAATCGCGTCGTGAACGTCGAGAGGATCAGGCCGACGACAGCGAGATTCAGGAAACCGATCATCGACTTGTACGCGTGGTTGTAGTCGAAGGAGCGGACGTTGAAGAAGTAGAGGGCCAGCAGGCCGAAAAAGATCGCGAACTGGGACCACTGCGACACGTCCCTGCGGAACAGCCGAAGATCCTTCACGATCAGAAGCCGAAGCGGACGGGTGGCCCGCGATCCGGCGTCGGAAATCAGGCTGTCGAACCGCCCGCTCCGCGTGCGGCGGCGGTGGGGCGCCTCGCAGGCGAGGTGGCTGTAGCCGACGCGGTAAGTGGCCCGCGCGAGCCATCCGGCCAGCATCTGCAAAAGCAGCCCGTTGGCGATGAGCAGCGTGAGGAACTTGCAGGCCTCCACGAGGCTCGCCCTCGCCTCGGGCGTCGTGAATCCCGAGCGGCTGCTCTCGGTGAGGCCGCTCGAGAGCCACCAACTCGGCAGCACCCTCTGTTCCGTGATCGTGAGCCGCCCGAATGTCTGTTCAAACCAGGCGGCGTCGAGGCGGTCAGAACCGCCGGCGGCGAGAACCGACCATGCCACCCATGCCGCGATCAGGCTCGACGCGAGGAGGCCGATCGAGAGCGCGTGCAGCCGCAGTTTCGGAATCCAGCCGACGAGCCACAGGCACAGCATGCCTCCGAGGGTCGCCGGGATGACGACGAACGAGATCATGAAGGGCAGCATCAAGGCGTAGTACGTCCACGCTCCGCCGTGGACCTGCCCATACGCGACGAGCATGGGGCTGCCGAGCAGGATGAATCCCCAGCTCGAGAACCAGACCGCCTCCTGGAACTTGTGCGAAAAAATCGCCTCGGGCCGAACCGGGAGCGTGAGCAGCAGCCTGGCCTCCGCCGACCCGTAGAGACCGCTGTAGAGAAGGATGCCGGTCGAGAAGACGAGCATCACGAACAGCGACGAAAAGAAGGTGTTGAACAGGAGCGAGATGACGTCGAGGTTCAGCGACTCGAGAAAGCCGAACGCCTCGAAGAAAAGCCCGTAGAGCGAAGCCCAGAAGAGCAGCGAGAGCACGACCACCAGCCCGAGCCGAAGCCGCGCGGTACCGAGCATCGATCGGAGCGTCGACCAGGCCGTCAGCGTTCGCAGGATGAGAAGCCGCCCCGCCTCCTGCTCCACCGTGAGCAGCCGTGGCGTTTCGACCGGAATCCGGCTTCCGGCGATCGGGCTTTCGGCGATGGGAGGCTCGGGCGGCATCAGTGGGGCGCGTCCGGGATGTCCGCTCGCCGCCGGGGGCCAGCCGTGCCCGGGGCGGTCAGTTCGAGGTAGAGCTGCTCGAGGCTCGTCGACTCCAGCGACATCTGCTTCTGCAGTTCGCCGACCGTCCCGAGGAACCGCAGCTGGCCGCGGACCATGATGCCCACCCGGTCGGCCATCTCCTCGGCGAGCGCGAGCGTATGGGTCGACATGAAAACGGTCATGCCCTCGCGGGTGCGGTCCTCGAGCAGATCCTTCACGATTCGGGCGCTCCGGGGGTCGAGGCCGACCATCGGCTCGTCAAGCACGAGCACGTCGGGGTCGTGGATCATGGCCGCCGCGAAGACGAGCCTCTGCTTCATGCCGAGCGAATAGCTCTCCGACAGGTCGTCGGCGAACTCGCCGAGCTCGAAGGTCTCTATCTCACGGTCGATCCGCCGCCGGGACACGTGCCGCGGCAGTCCGAACATGTCGGCGATGAACCAGAGGAACTCGCGGCCCGTAAGCTTGTCGTAGAGGCACGGCTCGTCGGGCACGTAGCCGATGTGGAGATGCGCCTCGCGGGTCTGACGCACGAGGTCGCGGCCGCAGACGCGGACCGCGCCCCGCGAGGGCCGCAGCAGTCCCACGAGCATTCGGATCGTGGTCGTCTTGCCCGCACCGTTCGGGCCGAGCAGCGCGAAGAGCTCGCCCCGAGGGATGGAGAGCGAGAGGTCGGCGACGGCCGTCTTGGACCCGTACGTTCTCGAGGCATGGTCGAACTCGATCATGGCGTTGCGGTTTCCTCCTCGACGTTTCGTGCGAGCGACGCCGCCGCTTCGTCGGACCGCCGCAGGAATGCGAGCGTCGCACCAAAGAGCTGCGACTCCTGTCGAAGCACTCGCCCGCTCCGGTCGACCCACAACCGCGACCGCGGGCGATGGTGCATGGCGGGATCGGCCCGGTACTCGACCACCAGCACCCGCACGAGGTGGTCCTCCCAAAAGAGGCTCTCTTCGCTGGTGACGCGGGCGTGGAGCACCTCGAGGGGCGATGAACCGACGCGGAGTGGGCTGTAGATCGGCACGGTCCATCGCTTTCCGGGCTCGAGCCCGGGCATCATCGCCTGCGGCGACAATTCGTCGCCGAGCATCATCGACTTGGGCAGATGACGGCTCGTCTCGTACTGCATGCCCCTCGCGCGAATCGTGATTTCCACCTGCTCGTCCTCGACCGTTCCGTCAAGGAACACCGTGTCGCCAATGCCGGGGAGATCGACCGTCGAGTTGAACGCCTCGAGCCTGCCCGAGCCGCTGATCGAAAGCACGAAGCGGGCCTCGAGCCCGAGCGGTCCGGTCTTCCCCGGATTCCCCAACTGCCGCCCGAGCGTGCGAGCGAGCGTGCGGGTCCAGCCGGGGAGCACCTCGTCGAGGCCGGGCACCGCACGCTCGAACGGAATGCGATCAAGCCGCATTCTGCTCTCGACGGTCATGCCGCCACTGTCCGTCGGCCGGGCCAGGCTCATCGCCCATCCGAGCGGCTGCTCGTTCCACAGCACCGACCAGGCGACGGGAATCGGCTTTCCTCCGGCCGTATAAAGTGCCTGGTAGCCTGGGGGTGGGGGGGGTGCGAGCGAGGGGAGGATCTTCGCGATCACGAGCCATCCGGTCGTCAGGCACCAGAATGCCACGATGAACGGCGTGAACCACGGTCGGATCACCATGGGCAAAGTACCTCGGAATTCCCCGGCTTTGGGCGGGATCGGACCGCCAGCAACACCAGCAAAAGTCTATCCGTCGGGGCAGCGACGTGAAAATGTTCCCAACTGTCAGCGAAGAAATCGCCGTTGATCCCGGGCCGCGGGACGATCCGTATTCACCGCCGGGATGGGAGTTGTCCAGTTCGCCCAACGCCCATACACTAGCCGTCCGGTGAGGGGCTTCGAGCCGCCCGGATGATGGGCGTGCGGACCGCGGATCGTCCGGACCTCGGGTGTGCGGACAAAACGGGCGAATCGATTCCAACAATTCTCAAAGATGGATTCCTCGTGGCTGACGCACCTGGAACTTTCGTATTCATGACTGTGGATGGCATCGGTCTGGAGTGAATTGCCGTCGGGGCCGTGTCATTCGGGCGGGGGGAAAAGCATCATGAAGAACGCCTGCACCTTCCATCAGCGTTGTCCGGTTTGCGGCCGCAGCCTCCACATCAATGTCACGCTGCTGGGACAGACCGTCTACTGCCAGCACTGTGGCGGAGGATTCGTGGCCTGCGATCCGTGCAACGCCAGAGCCGTTGCGAACTCCAGCGAGGAACGGGTGGACGAGCTGCTCGAGCGAGCGAGCCTCCTGCTGTCCTCGGCCGCTCACGACCGACCGGGAGAGTAGATCTCGGACTGGTCGCCTGAGTCGGAGGGGCCACTTCAGGTGGACTTCTCGACGGCGATCGTGACGCCCGCCAGCCGGGAAAGCTCGGTCCAGTAGCCGGGGAACGTCTTGCCGACGCAGGACGGGTCGGTGATCACGACTCCCGGCACGGTGAGTCCTGCGAGCGCGAGGCTCATCGCCATACGGTGGTCGTCGTAGGTCCTGAGTCGTGCACCGCGGAGGGGGGCCGGCATGATCTCGAGCCCGTCGGGAGTCTCGGCGAACCTAGCCCCGAGCGAGGTGAGTTACCGAGCGAGGTCGCCGATACGGTCGGTCTCCAAGTCGCGGATGTGCGCCACGTTGCGGATCCGCGTAGGACCGTCGGCACAGAGGGCCCC
>DHLZ01000223.1:5852-7158 GCA_002405515.1 Planctomycetaceae bacterium UBA4655 | reverse complement strand
CTGTTTTGCCAAATCACCCAGCTCTTACCGCGACCCTGCCACCCCTCTCGGCTTGCGCCTCGGGCTTCCGTACTGGGCACCTGTTCGCCTGCAGGGCAACTTGCGCCTCGGGCTTCCGTACTGGGCACCTGTTCGCCTGCAGGGCAACTTGCGCCTCGGGCTTCCGTGAGTTCAGCAGGCCGGGTTGCCCGCAGAACAATGTCAACTACGTGATGCTCCCGGTAGTATCGGCGGGCGTTCCCTTCGAAGCCCTCGACCGTGAGCCGGCCGATGGCGGCCACATCCAGCGCCACCCCGTCGTGCGGCTGCGGCCGGCCCGCCCAGCACACCCGGCAGTTCCGCAGCAAAACACTCTCGGCCTGCGCACAAGAGAAGCCCGTCGTCGGGTGTGGCGCCAGCCCCTCCATCACGCATGGCCGGCGGCCCAAGGTCGGCTAGCTCGAGGCGCTTCGGTACTTGGCCAACGCCCTCTGGAAGACGGCCCGCGAAATCGCGAGGCTCGCGACCGCGGCCGCCACGATCCCCGCGACGGGCCACCACGATCCGCCGGCGAGCGGCTGGGCGATCACCCGCGCCGGCACGTTCACCACCAGCAGGATCGGGATCACGAACGTGCACACCGCGCGGAGCGGCCCGCCCCAGGGGCCCGCGTAGATCTCGGCGGGATAGCGGGAGAAGTTCGTGAGATAGAACCAGAAGTCGTAGAGGCTTTGGTTGCGGCCCATGAGGATCGTGGCGGCGGCGAGCATGATCACAAGCGAGTAGAGGATCGCCACGCCGCAGAGAATCAGGAGCGGATAGAGCAGCCATGCGATCGGCGGCGGCGCGTGGTCCATGCGGGCGACCGCCCAGCCGAGGATGCCGAGTCCGACCAGGCCGTTGGCGAACGACGAGAAGTCGACCCGGTGCATCGAGAGCAGGAACTGCGCGTCGAGCGGCCGCACGAGCACGGCGTCGAGCCCGCCCGTGCGGACCATCTCGGTGAGCTCCTCGGCGCTCGGCATGAAGAGGGCCTGCACGATCGAGTTGATGATCAGGCCCGTGGCCACGAACGCGAAGAAGGGCTCCCGCGACCAGCCGGTTCCCTTGCCGATCTCGGACGTGAACTGGAAGACGAGCAGGTAGAAGGCGAGGTTCATCGACATCCAGCCGAGGCTCGTCACGCACTCGAGCAGGAAGTTGGCCCGGAAGGTCATGTCGCGGACGAGGCAGGCCCTCGCGAACGTGCCGAGGATGGAGAGGTAGCGGCCCATCGTCAGCCCCCGTAGGCCGAGTAGCGTCGGGTGCCGCGCCGCCAGACGATCCG
>DHLZ01000223.1:1434-5624 GCA_002405515.1 Planctomycetaceae bacterium UBA4655 | reverse complement strand
AAGTAGGCCGTGTATTCGAAGGGGAGCCAGTGGACGACGTCGGCCACGTCCACTCCGGCAATGCCGATGGGGATGCCGGCGAGCATGTCGATCGGAAACATGTGGCCCGAGAGCAGGTACTGCACGAGCATGTAGGCGAACACGATGCTCGACACCTCCAGCACCCAGAAACCGATCATGCCGAGCGCGGCCTCCATGAAGAACCCGAGCAGGAACGAGAGCAGGAGTGCGGCGACGAAGGCCGAGATCGTGAGGGCGTCGGGCAGCGGCGGAAAATAGCCGCGGCAGATCCAGAAGACGGCGGCGAAGGGCAGGATCGCCACCGCGTAGTAGACGAGCTTGTGGGCGATCCGGGCGGCGAGGAGGAACGACACGTAATCCACCGGCTGCACGAGGTATTTCTTGACCGAGCCGTCGCGGATGCTGCGGGCGATCCCGCTCGCGAGGCCGGGCATGCTCGAGAAGGCCCGTGTCACCATCGTGAGGAGGTAGTAGGCGACGATGTCCGACTTCGTGTAGCCGGCGATGTCGGGCCGGCTCGTGGCGGTGAAGACGGCCGTCCAGAGAAACACCTGCGTCACGATCGGCAGGAACCGCATCGCCGTGCCGAGGATGAAGTCGCCGCGGTAGGCGAGCCGCTCCTCGAGGCAGATCGTGAGCATCGTCCACCAGATGCGGAGCCGGGTGGCGAATTCGGCGAGCCGGCCCGGCCGCCCGGCGGTGGTCGGCGGGGCGGTCGTCATGCCGGGGCCTCGGCGGCGTTGGCAGGCTCGGCGGGGTTCGCGGGCCGCGTGGCCCCCGAGCGGAAGAGGCCGGCCACGATCTCCTCGAGCGGCACGTCCTCCACCGACACGTCGCGAACGCCCGCGCCCCGCAGGATCTCGGGCAGCACGTCGGCGATCCGGCTGCGGTCGATCCGCATGACGACCTGCGGCCCGCGGACCTCGCAGGGAAACCCGAATCGCTCGAGCGTCTCCGGGGCCGGCGGCTCGTCGAGGTCGAGCGTCACGATCTTGTGCGTCGTGAAGCGATCGACGATCTCCGCCAGCGAGCCGTCGTAGAGGATGTCGCCGTGGGTGATCACGACCACCCGCTCGCAGAGGGCGGCCACGTCCTTCATGTAGTGGGTCGTGAGGATGACGGTCGTCCGTCGCCCGGCCTGCACGTGCCGCAGGAACTCGTGGATCGTGTGCTGGGCCACGACGTCGAGCCCGATCGTCGGCTCGTCGAGGAAGAGCACCTCCGGCTCGTGGAGGAGCGCGGCGACGAGTTCGAGCTTCATCCGCTCGCCGAGCGACAGCTCCCGCACCGGGTGCAGGATCAGCTTCCGCACGCCGAGCAGGTCGACCAGTTCGTCCCGCACCCGCTCGTAGCGGGCGGCATCGAGCCGGTAGATCTCCTTGTGGAGCCGGAAGCTCTCGGCGGCGGGCAGGTCCCACCAGAGCTGGTTTCGCTGCCCCATCACGAGTGCGAACCGGCGGCGGAAGTCGTCGGCCCGTTCCCAGGGCACGTGGCCGAGCACCCTCGCCGTGCCCCGCGAGGGGGTGATGATCCCGGAGAGCAGCTTGAGGAAGGTCGTCTTGCCGGCCCCGTTGGGTCCGAGCAGCGCGACGAACTCCCCCTTCTCGACCGTGAGATCGACCCCCCGCAGGGCCTCGACGGTGCGGCTCTTTCGGCGAAAGAGCCCGCGGAGGCTCGCTCCCAGCCCCTCCGGCTTGTCGTAAACGCGATACTCCTTGGCGAGCCCCTCAACCCGGATTACAGAAAAGGTGCCAGCCACCAAATCTGGAGAAGATGGGCGACTTGCCTCCGCAGTTTGCCCAGATTTGGTGGCTGGCACCTTTTTCACGTGTCGTCGCCGCGGTTCGGGCTGCAGACCACCGAGGCATCCGGGTAGTAGAACCACGTGCCCGATGGAAGCCGCACCCGCACCTTCGCATCAGCGTTGAAGACCCGGAAGTTTTTTCCGCGCAGCTGCGAGTGGAGCAGTCCGGTGACGTTCGTCGCCACGAGGCTGTGGGAGTTCGACGCCCCGACCATGGCGTAGATGACGCCATCGACGAACTCGTGCTTTCGCTCGGAGCGGCTCTCGCCGACCAGGTAGTCTTCGATCGGCACGGGACGCAACCGGGGTGCGACGTTCATGGGGGGAGTGTACCAAGCGACCGCGTTCGGCGGTTCGCCGGGGCCATCGGCCCGCCCGGCCTTGCCGCGGCGAGCGGGGGATGCGACGATCGCCTCGTCTATCGTCTCCCGGAGCCTTCCGTGCCGTCGCCCCCGCACCCCTTCCGCATCGGCCTCGGCCACGACACGCACCGTCTCGGGCCCGGCGACGGGCTCCTGCTCGGCGGCGTGAGGATCCCGCACGACCGCTCGGCGATCGGCCACAGCGACGCCGACGTCCTCCTCCACGCGATCACCGACGCGATCCTCGGGGCGGCGGCCCTCGGCGACATCGGCGAGATGTTTCCCGACACGCTCGAAGCGAATCGGGGCCGGAATTCCGGCGAAATGCTGCAGGCGGCGGCGGCCAGGCTCGCGGCCGCCGGATGGGCCCTCGGCAACCTGGATTGCGTGATTTTCGCCCAGCGGCCCAAAATCCTGCCGCATCGGGAGCGGATCCGGGCGAGCATCGCCGGCCTGCTCGGGATCGACGTCGAAGCGGTCGGCCTCAAGGCGAAGACCGGGGAAGGCGTCGGACCGATCGGCGAGGAGAATGCGATCTCGGCGGAATGCGTCGCGCTCGTGGTGCGTCGGGCGTGACCGCGTCCGGTGGATTCGTGACGGCACCCACAGTCTTTTTCCTTTTGCGGAGGTTTCCCGGCGGATGGCGATCACTCCCCTGCCCACGATCGAGGTCTACAGCACGCTCACGAAGAGGAAGTCGCCGCTCTCGACGGTGAGGCCCGGACACGTGGGGATGTACCTCTGCGGTCCGACGGTCTACAAGCCGAGCCACATCGGCCACATGGTCGGGCCGGTGATCTTCGACACCGTGAAGCGCTACCTCGAGTATTCCGGCTGGAAGGTCACCTGGGTCGTGAACGTCACCGACGTGGACGACAAGATCATCGCCGAGAGCGCCGTCCGCGGCACGACGATGGCGAAGCTCGCCGAGGAGATGACGGCCGATTACCTCGAGAACCTCGCCTGCCTCGGCGTGACCGGGATCGACCAGATGCCGAAGGCCACGGAGCACATCGGCACGATCATCTCGTTCATCGAGGGGCTCATCGCGAAGGGCTTTGCGTACGAAAGCGGCGGCGACGTCTACTTCGACGTGACGAAGGACGCCGACTACGGCAAGCTCACGAATCGATCGGTCGAGCAGATGCAGGGCGAGGGCGGTTCGACGGCCGATCGGAAGCGGTCGTCGGCGGATTTCGCGGTCTGGAAGGGGGCGAAGCCCGGGGAGCCGGCCTGGGAGAGCCCCTGGGGCCGGGGCCGGCCGGGCTGGCACATCGAGTGTTCCGCCATGAGCAAGGCGATCCTCGGCGAGCAGTTCGACATCCACGGCGGCGGCCTCGACCTCGTGTTTCCGCACCATGAAAACGAGATCGCGCAGAGCGAGTCGCTCCACGACCGGCCGATGGCGAACTACTGGATGCACAACGGCCTCATGCAGGCGGCCGGCGCCGCGGGCAAGGTCGGCGGCAGGCCGCGAGGTGACGGGGTTGCGGCCGAGGATGCGGCGGCGCAGGCCGCGACGAAGATCTCGAAATCGACCGGTGCCGAGCCGTTCAAGAACCTGCTCGCCCGTCACGACCCGCGGGCGATCCGGCTGCTTCTGCTCTCCACGCACTACCGCAGCCCGATCCACTTCGGCGAGGAGCCTCTCGGCGAGAGCGCGCGGGCCATGGAGGCGTTCGAGCGGCTCTTCGCCCGCTACGAGCGGGTGGGCGGGAAGCCGTTCCACCCCCTCCCCTGCCGCACCCGCCGGGCGGGCGACGGCGAGGTGGCGTCCACGGCCGCGGAGGTGAGGCAGCTGCGGGAGAAGTTTCTCGCGGCGATGGACGACGACTTCAACACGGCGATCGCCATCGCCACGCTCTTCGACCTCGTCCGCGTCGTGAACAAGTTCATCGACCAGCATTCGCTCGAGGCGAAGAAGCCGCCCGGCGAGCTGGCCGTGCTCGACGCGATGATGCTCGTCCTGCGGGAGCTCACGGGGGTGCTGGGCCTCTTCCTCG
>DHLZ01000223.1:289-1140 GCA_002405515.1 Planctomycetaceae bacterium UBA4655 | reverse complement strand
CGTGCTCGAAGACCGACCCGACGGGACCGGCTGGGCGAGGAAGTAGCCGTCGCGACCGCGTTGATCCCGCATGGTACCCTGATCGTCGGTCGAAAGCGTCGATTCCCGTCCCGGCAGTTCATTCAGAAGAAAGTCCAATGCGCACCCCACGCTCGTTCGTTCGGTTCCCTCTCGCCTGTCTCTGCGTTGCCCTGGCGTGTGCCCCCCTGCCCTGCTCCGTCGTGCGTGCCGAAACCCCCGCGTCGGCCGAGCTGCCGCCGATCTTCAACGGCAAAGACCTCTCCGGCTGGACGGTCGTCGGGGAGCCCTACTGGAAGGTCGTCGAGGGGAGGATCGTCGGCGAGAGCGACGAGGGGCAGAAGGCGTCGATGCTCTACACGGAGAAGGCCTACGGCGACGTGATCGTGGAGGCGGAGGTGCGGTTCACGGGGGAGATCGACAGCGGCATCATGGTCCGCAAGCCCGAGCTGCAGGTGCAGATCGGCGTGTCGCGGAGCCTCAAGCGTGACATGACCTGCTCGTTCTACACCGGAAACTATCCCGAGGAGGCGCGTGCGGCGAGGGCCGCGGAGCTGCTCAAGCCGGGCGAGTGGAACCGGATTCGCGTCGAGGCGAAGGGCGACACCTTCACCGTCTGGCTCAACGGGGAGCAGGTGTCGCGGTACACGAGCGACAAATACCGCGAGGCCGCGCCGATCGGCCTCCAGATCCACCGCAACCTCACGATGAAGGTCGAGTTCCGCGACCTCCGTGCAAAGGCTCTTTAGGCGAAATCGAGTCGGCCCCTCGCGGCGGAGGGCCATGTCGTCGCAGTGGACCCGAGGCGCAGGTTTCCCTGCGGGCGAACAGGT
>DHLZ01000223.1:0-126 GCA_002405515.1 Planctomycetaceae bacterium UBA4655 | reverse complement strand
CCCGAGGCGCAGGTTTCCCTGCGGGCGAACAGGTGCCCAATACGGAAGCCCGAGGCGCAAGCCGAGAGGGGCGTTGACGCAGCCCCGCACATCGATGCCCGGTCATGAATCGCCTGCACGACGCCG
>DHLZ01000013.1 GCA_002405515.1 Planctomycetaceae bacterium UBA4655 | reverse complement strand
CTGCGTGCGGAAGGGCTTCCCGCACTTCGGGCAGTCGAGCCGGGGCTTCGTGCGGTTCTGCACGGTCTGCTCGATCATGTGGCCGCAGGAGGGGCACTGGAACTCGACCGGCATCCGCACGTCCTGCGTCTCGGTCGCCATGCTCGCCATGCCAAACCGCAACGCGTCGGCCCCGAGCGCCTCGATCACGTCGAGCGGATCGACGCCGTTCCCCTTGCTCTTGCTCATCGTCTCGCCGTAGCGGTCGAGAATCTTGGGATGGATGGCGACGTCCTGGAACGGAATCTCGCCCGTGTCGAAGAGTCCCATCACGACCATCCGCGCGACCCAGAGCGTGATGATGTCGCGGCTCGTCACGAGCGCGGTCGTCGGGTAGAACGCCGACAGTTCCGCCGTCTGTTCGGGCCAGCCGAGCGTGGAGTGGGGCCACAGCGCCGAGGAGAACCAGGTGTCGAGCACGTCGGGGTCGCGCCGGAGCGGCCGGCCGGCGATCGCATCGACGCCGAGCGATTCGGCGGTCGAGCAGATGAAGAAGGCGTTGTCGTCGTCGTCGGCCTTTCGCCACCGCACGTCGTCGCGGCCCGCGAACGCGGCGGCCAGGTCCTTCTCCGTCACGCCCGACACATGCCAGATCGGGATGCGGTGGCCCCACCAGAGCTGACGGCCGACCGGCCAGTCACGCTTCTCGCCAAGCCAGTCGAGGTAGCTCTTGGCGTAGCGGGCGGGATGGATCGCGACGCGACCATCCTGCACTGCCCGCAGGGCCGGCTCGGCGATGTCCGCCATGCGGATGAACCACTGATCGGCGAGGTACGGCTCGATCGGCGTCTTCGAGCGGTCGGAGTGGGCAAGATCGATGAGCCGGTCTTCCACCTGCGCGAGCTGCCCGGCCGCCTCGAGGTCGGCGACGACCCGTTCGCGAGCCTTGCGGATCGTGAGACCGGCGTAGGGCCCCGCTTCGGCGTTGAGCGTGCCGTCGGGGTTGAGGATGTTGATCATCGGCAGCGATCGCCGCAGGCCGACCTCGTAGTCGTTGGGATCATGGGCCGGCGTGATCTTCACGCAGCCGCTTCCCATCTCGGGCTTCGCCCATTCGTCGGCAACGAGCGGGATCGCCCGCCCGAGCAGCGGCAGCCGGACCCTTCGGCCGGCTCGGGCCATTGCGGCGAGCTTCAGGAGCCCGGGCAGGATGTCGGCACGGCGGGACTGGATCGACTCGATCTCTGCCGCGATCGGCGGCTGCTCCTTGGCTGGGGCGAAAGCGAGTTTCTCCCGCAGGGCCGCCTCGGCCGCGTCGAGCGCGGCGGCAGGGTCGGGATGAACGGCCACGGCCGTGTCGCCAAGGAGCGTCTCCGGCCGGGTCGTCGCGACGGTCACGCTCGCGGGCTCGCCCGGCAGCGGGTCGATCACGTCGTAGCGGATGTGCCAGAAGTGCCCCTTCACCTCCTCGTGAAACACCTCGTCGTCGCTGACGGCCGTCTGGAGGAAGGTGTCCCAGTTGACGAGCCGCTTGCCGCGTCGAACGAGCCCCTTCTCGAAGAGCCTGTAGAAGGCCTCCCGGACGGCCCGGGCGCACTGATCGTCGAGCGTGAAGCGGGTGCGGTCCCAGTCGCAGCTCGCGCCGAGATCGCGGAGCTGGCCGAGGATCCGCTTCTCGTACTGCTCCTTCCAGGCCCAGATCCGCCCGACGAGCGCGTCGCGGCCGAGGTCGTGGCGGGAGAGCTTCTCCTCCTCGAGCAGCCGCCGCTCGACGACCGCCTGCGTGGCGATCCCGGCGTGGTCGGTGCCGGGCATCCAAAGCGTGAGATACCCCTGCATCCGCTTCATGCGGACGAGCAGATCCTGGAGCGTGTTGTTGAGGGCATGGCCGAGGTGGAGAGCGCCGGTGACGTTCGGCGGCGGGATGACGATCGAGAAGACCGGCCGGCCGGCCTTGGCGTCGGCGGGCTCGGCGTGCCAATAGCGGCCCGCATCCCAGAGGGTGCGGCAGCGGGCCTGCGCGGCGGCGTGGTCGTACTGTTTCGGAAGTTCGTGCATGGCGAAAAACGGTCGGCGGAAAACCGGAAAATGTAGCCCATTCGCCGACGGCCGACTACATTGACGTCATGGTGCGCCAGGACCGGCACGTTCTGGAGGTTTGAATCATGCGTTTGACGGAGGATGAACTGAAGGCAGGGTGGCTGCACCCTAAGCTGTTGGTGCGGAACGTCGTCGCCGCGCACTTTACGCAGGCGCTCACCGATGACCCCGACGTCACCCGCCGGGCGATCGACAGCGTTCAGCAGTTCGGCTGGCAGAGGTTTCTCACGTGGGGTTTCATGTTTGCCGACCTTCCGCTGAAGGAAGAGGCTGCGTTCGAGTGGGTCTGCGGGCAGGTGGAGCGGACGGACGACGGCGGCCCCGAAGAAAATCAGAAGTCGCACTTGAGCAGGATGCTGGCCCGGGCCGAGATCGATCTGGTGGAACGGCATCGGTCGCGGCTGCTGGCCCTCGACACCCTGGAAACCGACGCACGACAGGCCATCCTATCGCGGCTGGAGATGATCGATCTTTCCGCGGACGAGGCATGGCGGCGGCTCGAGGAACACTGCCGCTCGGCCACGCAGGCAGAGACGTTTGCCGAGGCCAGGATTCCAGAGGCCGAACTGCTCCTCGAGCCGCTTGCGCGAGCGGGGAATCGCATCGTGCCGCGGGTCATGGACGTGCTGCGATCGCCTCCGGCCGGCGACAATGGCGACACGCCGGAAGAATGGCTCACGGGGCTTGTGATCTCGCTTGCCGGGCGTCTTCGTCTCGAGGAGGCGGCGCCGCTGCTCTGGAAGCTCCTGTCGATCGATTGGGATTGGTACGAAGACGAGCTGATCACTGCGCTCGTGCGGATCGGCACTCCCTCCGTCGTGCGCCTGGCTCGGGAGCACTACCCAAGCTCCCCCTGGGAAACCCGCATCCGCGCCCACGATATTGTTTGTCGCATCCGTTGCGACGAGACGGTGGCGGCGATCCCGGAGATGCTCGCCGAAGAGACCGACGACTTTTTCCGCAGCCAGCTCGGCATCGCCGCGGCGTCACAGTTCGACGACCGGCTCGTGCCCCTGGCCCTCGATGTGATCAAGGAGAATCCGTGCACGGCGGAGTGTGGAAAAATCCGTGAGCGGCTCGTTGCCTTCTCCCATCTGTCGGGTTGGCACCTTGCCGAGCGCGACGAATGGGAGCAGGACGCCGATGCATTCTTCGACCGAGTGTCGCGGGGTTTCAGCCTGACCGAGAGCCCTTTCCCGGGCATTCCATTCAGCGTCGATGATGACGAATTTGGCGACGATGTCTCCGGCGACGATGTCTCCGGCGACGAGGGAGCTGAAGAGGGGCCGATCCGCCGAGGGGCAGTGACCGGCCGCAACGAACCGTGCCCCTGCGGCAGCGGCAAGAAGTACAAGCGGTGTTGCCTGCGGAACGAACCCGGGTAAGGAGCTACCGCAGCAGAAAATAGTGGAACGCGTCGGCGAGGGCGAGCCAGCTCGCCTCGATGACGTTCTCGCTCACGCCGACCGTGCCCCAGACCTCGTCGCCGTCGGTGCTCTCGATGGAAACGCGGACCTTCGCGGCGGTGCCCTCCTGGGCGTTGATGACGCGGACCTTGTAGTCGAGCAGGTGCATCCGCGCGATCGGCGGGTAGACCGGCTCGAGCGCCTTGCGAAGGGCGGCGTCGAGGGCGTTTACGGGGCCGTCCCCCTCGGCCACCTCGTGCCGCGGGCCGCCGGCTACGAGCAGCTTCACCGTGGCGAGCGTGCGGATGTCCCCCTCGCCCCGGCTTTCGACATCGACGTTGTAGCTGTCGCGGGTGAAGAGGGGCCGGAACGAGCCGGTAAGCCGGTCGACGAGCAGCGAGAACGACGCATTGGCCGCCTCGAACTGCCAGCCCTCGTTCTCGAGCCGGCAGACCTCGGCGAGCACCTTGTCGAGCACGGCCCGGTCGTTCCGCACGTCGGCCCGCTTCACCATGGCGGCGATGTTCGACCGGCCGGAGAGCTCGCTCACGAGGATCCTCCGCGAGTTGCCGACGGCCTCCGGCGGGATGTGCTCGTACGACTCGGTCGCCTTCGCGACGGCGTGGACGTGCATGCCTCCCTTGTGGGCGAAGGCGCTCGCCCCGACGAACGGCTGGTTGGCTCGGTAGCCCATGTTGGCCGTCTCGTAGACGAACCGGGAGAGCTCCGTGAGGTGCGCGACGCCCGAGCCTTCAACGGAGCCGCCGAGCACGCGGTAGCCGGGCAGCTTGAGCGCGAGATTCGCCACGACCGAGATCAAATCGGCGTTGCCGCACCGTTCGCCGATGCCGTTGACCGTGCCCTGCACCTGCACGGCCCCGGCCGCGACGGCCGCGAGCGAGTTCGCGACGGCGAGGTCGCAGTCGTTGTGGCAGTGGATGGCGAGCGGTCGGTCGCAGCCGGCCGCCTTCAGGGCCGCGGCCGCCTCGCCAAGAATCCGGGCGATCTCGTCCGGCAACGTCCCCCCGTTGGTGTCGCAGCAGACGATCCGTGTCGCGCCAGCCTGCGCGGCGGCGACGATCGTGGCGGCCGAGTAGCCGCGGTCGAGCTTCCAGCCATCGAAGAAATGCTCGGCGTCGTAGAAGACCTCCCGGCCGGCCCCGGTCAGGTAGGCAACCGTGTCGGTGATCATGGCGAGATTTTCCTCCCGCGAGACGCCGAGCACCTCGGCGACGTGGAAGGCGGAGGTCTTGCCGACGATCGTCACGACGCTCGTGCCCGCGTCGAGGAGGGCCTTCATGCCGGGGTCGGCGGCGGCCTCCATGCCCCGGCGACGGGTCATGCCGAAGGCGCAGACCCGCGCGTTGGCGAGCTTCAGGGAACGAACCCGGTCGAAATACTGCGAGTCCTTCGGGTTGGAAAGCGGATAGCCTCCCTCGATGAAATCCACGCCCGCCTCGTCGAGCCGCCTCGTGATCGCGAGCTTGTCCTCGAGCGAGAAGTTGACTCCCTCCCCCTGGCTGCCGTCGCGGAGCGTCGTGTCGTAGATTTCGATGGTTCGCATGGCCCAAGGGTAGCTTGTGATTCATCGGCCGGGAATTGGCTGCGGCCGCGGGCGGGCCAGCCTGCGATCGCGGCCGGGAAGGGCCGTTGACAGAATATGTACGGGCGTATATTCTCCGAAGGGTGGTTCAGAGGTGCATCATGTCGCCGGAAGGCATTCGCAAACTGCTCCGCCAGCAGCCGTTCAAGCCGTTTCGGCTCGTGATGTCGAGCGGGAAGGCCTACGAGGTCCGTCATCCGGAGATGGCGCTTTTGCTTCGCAACGACATTCTCGTGGGAGTGGACGTTTCCGACGACGGCATGCCGGCCGAGTTTGACATCTGCCCGCTCCTGCACGTCGCCTCGATCGAGCCGTTCAGCCTGCAGGATTCAAATCCCGCTGCGTGATGGGGTTCACCTGACGATTCATGTTCTGGGTGACATCATCTGGGTGACATCGAGTTTCGGGTGACATCGAGTTCCCCGCCGCTTGCCAACGTCTCGCCGGCCTGCCTATGCTCCCGCGAATGAGCACGATTTGTCCGGTTGTTCTGACAGTGTTGATGGCGATTTCCGTCATCGCAGCCCGGGCGCAGGACAAGCCCATATCCGGCGTCTATTTCGCCAGGAAAGTCGAATCCAGCCCGCAGTTCCTCGCCAAGGGCATGGCTTGGTGGAACGGCAGGTTGATCATCGCCAATCGCGAACCGGCCCAACTCCATGCCTTCATGCCGCCGGACACGTTTGAGATCGTCAAGGAGCAGGGGCTCACCAGTCCGTTCGGCGTCGCCGTGGACCCTCAGGGGCGGCTGTTGTTCACC
This sequence comes from Planctomycetaceae bacterium UBA4655, assembly GCA_002405515.1. Classification (GTDB taxonomy): domain Bacteria; phylum Planctomycetota; class Planctomycetia; order Pirellulales; family UBA1268; genus UBA4655. The sequence goes on along the minus strand of DHLZ01000013.1, from coordinate 3,758 downwards.
GAAAACAAGGACGACGTCCTCTATCGCCTCGCCCGGCTCACCGCGGATGCAAAAGAGGAAACGCTCCTCGAGGAAACAGGGGTCAACCACAGGGACAAAAGTCTCCAGACCGGCCTCTGCACGCCGCTGATGCTGGCGACGCATCCGAACGGAACGATCTACTGGTCGGGCTATCCCTCGACGGGAACCCGCTATCTGTTGCCCGAAAAGAAGGACTTTACCCTCGCTGACGTCATGATCGCCAAGCCTCACGTCGGCCATTCCTATGGGATCGGCCTGAGTCCCGGACACGAGTGGTTGTACGTCACCTCGCAACTGCCGAATCCTGAAAGCCGTGGCGTGTGGCGATTTCCGGTGAAGAAGGACGGCAGCCTGGGAGAAGGAGCATTCTTCATCGCGGTGGATCGGTTCACGACCTCGCATTTGAAAGACCTGCCGCCGGCGAAGGATGGCTCGGACAAGCTGCTCGGGTGGCTGGGGCGAATTCATGGGTTGGCCGTGGACGCCAACGGCTACATCTACATCGGGGGATCCCACGGCAAGTCGTCGGGGAGCGCCGTCGCGGTGTTCACCCCCGACGGCACGACGTTGGCGGCGATGATCGTGGGCGACCCGAGCGAGGAATCTGGGCTGCCCACGAATGTTTACGGCTTGGCCTTCGGCGGTGCTGACGGACGAACGCTGTTCATCTCGGGCAAGGGCAAGTACCGGCTGTCTCAGGTCACACTGCCGGTCGCGGGCGAAGTGGTTTCCAGAGGGCGCGGAAATCGTCCGTAAATCCTCGGCGCGGTGGTTTCCTTGCCCAAGCCCATGCTCCGGCGGATGTTCATCGCGATCGACCTGCCGAAGCAGGTCTGCTGGCAACTCGGCAAGCTCGTGGCCGATCCCCCGCAGGGCGTACGGCCGGTGCGGCCGGCCCAGCTGCATCTGACGCTGCACTTCCTCGGCGATGTGGGAGATGATGTGCAGGCAACACTCGTGCAACGGCTAGCGAGCGTGCAGCAGGCTGCGTTCACGATTGCGATCCGGGGCACGGGCGTGTTTCCTCCCCGAGGCCGGCCGGCCGTGCTCTGGGCCGGGTTGGCCGAGTCGGCGGCCCTCGCCACCCTCCATGCCGCCGCTGCCAGCGTGATCGAATCCTGCGGGCTCGCCGTCGAGCACCGCGAGTACGTGCCGCATGTCACGCTCGCCCGGCTGACGCCGGCCGCTCCACGGGGGTGGACGCAACGGGTTCTCGCCGCCACGGCAGGGCTGTCGATCGAAGAGATCCCGGTCGATCGATTCCAGCTCTACGAAAGCCGCAAGCTCGACGGGGCGAGCGAGCACGCGGTCGCGGCGACGTTTCCGCTGGGCCAGGGGCCGTCGGCTGCGGATCGTTGATCTCTTTCCGTGTCTGCGGGCCGTCCGATGCCTTGGGGCTGTCGCCGAAGGGGCCGCTCTCCCACGGTCTTGCCGGGAGCGAAGGCCTTCGCTACCATGGTCGAAAAGCGAAGAGCTTCGCTTCCACCGTCGCCCGAGGAGGAAACGACTTTCATCATGACACCTGGAGCGTTGAACGATGCGTAACCGCGGCACGACCCGGCCGACGACTGCGGAATTGGAAATCCTGCGGATCGTCTGGGACTTGCAGCCCTGCACGGTGGGCCAGATCCACGAGCGGATTGCCCAGGCGCGGCGGAAGAACTACTCCACGACGATGAAGATGCTCTCGCTGATGCTCGGCAAGGGGCTTCTGACCCGCGACGAGACCGCCTCGCCACACCGCTACCGGGCGAAGTTCACGCGGCAGCGGGCCCGCAAGAGCCTGCTCGCGGACCTCATCGACTCCGTTTACGAGGGCTCGGCGATGAGCGTGGCCCTCCAGGCTCTGGGCCAGAGCCGCGCCGCGCCCGAGGAGATCGCCGCGGCCCGGGCCATGCTCGACGTACTCGAACGCCGCCGCCCGACCTAGCGAGACTACGCACGCCGCCCGACCTTCGCCACGACACCCTCCGGGAGCCCGACGACCATGCAGACCTTCCTCGATGCCCCCGTGATGGCCGTCATCCTCGAGAAATTAGGCTGGGTGCTCGTGCACTCGCTCTGGCAGTTCGCAGCCGTGGCCGCGGTGACGTCGGCGGCGACGACGGTCGCATGGCGGGCCGGGCCGCGAGTGCGACATGGCCTGCTCGTCTTCGGACTCGTGGCGATGGCGGCGCTACCCGTGGTGACCTGGCACACGGTGGACGTCCGGCCGCAGCCGCAGGCGGTCGATGCCGCCGGTTCCGTGGCGGCGGGAAGCGCGCCGGCCCGGGGCGTAGTGCCGGCTTGGGGGGGAGTGGTGCCGCCGCACGACGGTGCCGCACGAACGGCGGCGGCCGCGACGCCCTGGCCCGCAGCATCCCCCGGCTACGCGATCGCCGAGCGGATCCGCCCCTGGCTCGGCTGGCTGACGGCCGCGTGGCTGGTGGGCGTGGCGACGGCGGCGGTGCGGCCGCTCGTCGGCTGGCTGGCCTGGCGACGGCTCACCTGCAGCGGTGCGGCCGAGGTGCCGGCTCGGGTGATGCAGATGGTGGAGCGGGCCCGGCGGCGGCTGGGCATCGGGCGGGCAGTGCGGGTGGTGCAGTCGGCCGCCGTCCGCGTGCCGGCCGTCGCGGGCTGGCTGCGGCCGGTGATGCTCGTGCCCGTGGCCCTCGTGACGTCGCTTGCGCCTCACGAACTGGAGACCCTCGTCGTCCATGAACTGGCCCACGTCCGCCGCGGCGATCTGCTCGTGCACATCCTGCAGCTGCTCCTCGAGACGATCGCCTTCTACCATCCGGCGGTGTGGTGGCTGTCCGCCCGCATCCGCGTCGAGCGGGAGCACTGCTGCGATGACCTCGTCGTGGCCACGACGGGCGACTGTGCGGCCTACGGACGGGCCCTCGTGGCGGTCGCGGAGCTGCGCGGCCGGGAGCTCGTGCCGGCGCTCGGTGCGGCCGACGGGTCGCTCGTGGCCCGGATCCGGCGGCTCGTGACCGGCGTCGATCCGGCGGTCGGCGGCTGGCCGCTGCCGGCCTTCGCCATGGCCGGCCTGGTGGGTCTCGTGCTGGCGCTCGGCCTCGCCGCCACGACCGCGGCCGACGGCCCGGCGGACGATCGCCGGCTGCTCGAAGACCCCGACTCGCTCACGTCGCTCACACCAGCGCAGGCCGAGCTGCTGCGGGAGTTCATGCCGCCGGAGAATGAAGTCGCGATCGCTCGCGGCATTCCGGCACAGTCGCTCCCGCTGCGGGGCCTCAAGACGCTCGACGCGGAAACGGCCCGAGTGCTGGCCGGAGGATTCAAAAAAGCTCATGTCAGCTCTCTCCTCCTCGACGGGCTGACCACGCTCGACGCCGACACGGCGCAGGCGCTCGCGACTCCGCGGGGGAGTTTTCCCGCCCAGGTGTCACTGGGCGGCCTGACCACCATCGATGCGGCAACCGCCGCACGGCTGGTCACAATTCAAGGCCTGTGGCTTAACGGTCTGACGTCGCTCACGCCGGAGGCCGCCCGGGCGTTGGCCGCCGGGAAGACGCCGGCGGCAGCAGGAGGCCAAGGTGGGCGGCCGGCAGCCAGGGGACAGCTCTCGCTCAACGGCCTGGAAACACTCTCCCCGGAAGCCGCCGCGGCGCTCGCGGCCGTACCCCGGCATGTTCTGACCCTCGACGGCCTGACCACGCTTCCGCCGGACGTCGCCAAGGGATTCGCGAACACCAAGATCTCCAGGCTGAGCCTCAACGGCCTGAAGTCGCTCG
>DHLZ01000296.1 GCA_002405515.1 Planctomycetaceae bacterium UBA4655 | reverse complement strand
CCGCGGGGCCTGCGGGTCGTCTGGATCACGCCGCTGAAGGCGCTTGCGGCCGACACGGCGCGGGCGCTGGCCGAGCCGCTTTCAGCTCTCGGCGTCGATTGGCAGGTCGGCCTGCGGACGGGCGACACGTCGGCCGCGGCGCGCAGGAAGCTTCGCGAGCGGATCCCCGAGGCGCTCGTGACGACGCCCGAGACGCTCTCGATCCTGCTGTCGCTCGAGACCGCGCACGAGATGTTCTCCGGGCTCGACATGGTGGTCGTGGACGAGTGGCACGAACTGCTCTCGACGAAGCGGGGCGTGCAGGCGGAGCTGGCCCTCGCCCGCCTGCGATCGATCGCCCCGAGGATCCTCACCTGGGGCCTCTCGGCCACGCTCGACAACCTCGACGAGGCGGCGGCGGCGCTCGTCGGGCCCGGTCGGTCGGCCGCGGCGCGGCTCGTGAAGGCGGACGTCGATCGCACGCTCGTCGTCGAGACGCTCATCCCCGAGCCGATGGAACGCTTTCCCTGGGCCGGCCACATGGGGATGCGGCTCTTGCCGCAGGTGATCGCCACCATCGAGCGGGCGGCGACCACGCTCGTCTTCACGAACACCCGCTCGCAGGCGGAGCGATGGTACGAGGCGATCGCGAAGGCGCGGCCCGACTGGCGGAAGGCGGTCGCCCTCCACCATGGCTCGATCGACCGCGAGCTGCGGGAGGCGGCCGAGGAGGGGCTGCGGCGGGGAAAGCTCCGGTGCGTCGTCGCGACCTCGAGCCTCGATCTTGGCGTCGACTTCGGGCCCGTCGAGCAGGTCGTGCAGATCGGCAGCCCCAAGGGGATCTCGCGGCTCCTCCAGCGGGCGGGCCGCAGCGGCCACCGGCCCGGCGCCATCGGCCGGCTCGTCTGCGTGCCGACCCACGCGCTCGAACTCGTCGAGTGCGGCGCCGCGCGGCGGGCGATCGCCGACGGCACGCTCGAGGCCAGGCGGCCGCTCACCGGCGCCCTCGACGTGCTCGCGCAGCACATCGTCACCGTCGCCTGCAGCGGCGGCTTCCGCGAGGCGGAACTCTTCGCGGAGGTCCGCTCCACCGCGGCCTACCGCGATCTCGACGAGCGGTCGTGGAAGTGGGCGATGGATTTCGCGGCGCGGGGCGGCCCGGCGCTCGGCGGCTATCCCGACTACGCGCGGATTCGCGAGCGGTTCGGCCGCTGGTACGTGGCGGGCGAGAAGATCGCGCGGCGTCACAGGATGACGATCGGCACGATCGTGAGCGACGCGGCGGTGGAGGTGAAGTGGACGAGCGGCGGCCGGCTCGGCACCGTCGAGGAGTCGTTCGTGTCGCGGCTCAAGCCGGGCGAGAAGTTTCTCTTCGCGGGGAGGCCGCTGGCGCTCTTTCGGTTCGATGGGCTCACGGCCTGGGTGAAGCGGGCGGGCCGCGGGCCCGTCGGACTGCAGGTGCCGCGGTGGAACGGTGGGCGGATGCCGCTCTCGACGCTCCTGGCCTCGGCCGTGGAAGCGATCGTGGCGGATGCCGCCAAGCCGGCCGGGCGATCGGGCAGAGGATCCCGCGGTCGATCACGCGGATCAGCCCGGCGTGATCCTTCGCCCGAGCTCGATGCCGTGCGGCCGCTCCTCGACACGCAGGCGGCCTGGAGCGTGCTGCCCTCGCCCGAGCGGCTGCTCGTCGAGGTCGTCTCGCTCAAGGACGGCATCCATGCGTTCGTGTTTCCGTTCGAAGGAAGGCTCGCGCACGAGGGGCTCGCGGCGGTCGTGGCCTGGCGGATCGCGCAGGCCTCCCCCTGCACGCTCACCTTCGCGGTGAACGACTGGGGCTTCGAGATCTCGGGCCGCTCGGGGCTCGATGGGGCTTCGCACGAATCGTTCTGGCGGCGGATGCTCTCGCCCGCGAACCTGCTCGAGGACCTGCTCGCCTGCGTGAACGGCACGGAGATGGCGAAGCGGCATTTCAAGGAGGTGGCACGCGTGGCGGGGCTCGTGTCGGACGGGGGCAAGGGGGCGTCGCGACGGGTCTCGAGCCGCAACCTCCAGGCGTCGGCCGGCCTCATCTTCGACGTGCTCGCCGAGCACGATCCGGGCAACATGCTGCTCGCGCAGGCCCGCCGCGAGGTGCTCGAGCAGCAGTTCGAGTTTCAGCGGCTGTCGGCGGCCGTGGACCGCATGCTCGGCAGGGAGCTTGCGGTCGTCGAGCCGGGCCGGCTCACGCCGCTCGCCTTCCCGATCTGGGCCGAGCAGATCCAAAACCGCTTCACGAGCCAGGGCTGGCTCGAGCGGATCACCGAGATGGCGGCGGAGCTGGAGGCCGCGGCGGGCGGGGGAAGGGCCCGGGGATGATTCGGTGGTGCGATCCTGGTTTCGGCGGCGTCGCGATCGGCGGCGTGGATGAGCACGTTCGTATCGACGACGAACGGCATTCCGTGAACCTCGCTCGCCCTGGGGCGGAGTCCTGCGACACGCTATAACGCTTCTCGATGGAGCGTGGGCCAGCACATGCGATCGGGATCGACGTCGCCGACGGCTCGGCGAGCATTCGCGTGGAGTTGCTGCCCGGCCGCGCGGCGATGCTGCCTGTTTCGCGGTCGCTGCTCGTCGCCGATCTCCACCTCGGCAAGGCCGCGACCTTCCGCAAGGCCGGACTGCCCGTGCCGGAGGGATCGGCCCAGCGGGATCTCGCGAGGCTCCGCGGGCTCGTGGAAGCAACCCGGGCGAAGCGGCTTGTGATCCTCGGCGACCTCTTCCACGCGGCGAGCGGCTGCACGACGGCGGTGATCGACGAGTTTCGCCTGTTTCGCGAGTCGATCCGCGACGTGGAGGCCGTGCTCGTGCTCGGCAATCACGACCGAAGGATAAGGCTCCCGGCGTCGCTCGGGCTCGACCTCGTCGTGCCGGAACTCGTCGAGGGGCAGGTGCGGTTCGTCCACGACCCACGGGATGCCCACGAGCCGGGGGAGCGAAACGGATCGATCGATCCTGGTGCACGCGATCGCCGCATCACCTTCTGCGGCCACCTCCATCCGAGGCTCGCGATCCGTTCGCCGAGCGGCGGCCGGCTCACGGAGCGGTGCTTCGTCGAGCACGAAGGATGTTTCGTGCTCCCCGCGTTCGGCTCGTTCACGGGCACCCATGCCGTCGAGCCCGCGGCCGGCATGCGGCTCTTTGCCGCGGGCCTCGACGCCGTCGTCGACGTCACGCGGATGGCACTGCTCGCGGCGGAAATCGGCGACGGCCGCTGATTTTCGCAGCAACCCAGCCGAAGTTCGAGGGCGTCCACCCCGACGCGACGGCCCGCGACACAGACGGATCCGCCGCCGAATCCGCCGACCAGCCCTGGCCGCTCTCGTGGTGATCACCCGCTCAGCAATTCGTTGACCACCCGCCGGCTGTTGCCGAAAACTTTTCGCGGGGACTCCGAGCCGTTCAGACATGGTCCGCAGCACGTCGCACACGGTCGTCTCGTCCCGCTTGACGTTCCGGACGAGCTGGCCCTTGAAATCCTTGTGCAGGTTGAACCCAGGGCTGACGCACACTTTACGCCGGGATTTGCAGGACTTTGAAGGGGTAGGCGGGATTCCAGCCGGCCATTTCTTCGCCGCATGGCGATGCTTTCCTTGTCGTTGACCTGCTTCAACAGGCTGATCGCGAACCGTTTTAGCCAGGCAACATTGTCAGCCAAGATGCGATTACGAACGCGGCTTTCGTCCTCCCTGAAAGTAACGTC
>DHLZ01000253.1 GCA_002405515.1 Planctomycetaceae bacterium UBA4655 | reverse complement strand
CCCCACTGCACGCAGCCGCGACAGGAGCGGACCGAGCCTCCGCAGGGACTTCTCTCCCTGGACTTCCTCGTCCCGGAGTTCGCGACGTGTTCGTTCGGCCATGACGGGCACGATAACGCCATGCTGGCAACCGCGCAACCCGCCTCAATTCTCCTGGCCTGCCTGCTTCTTGGTGCGCAAATCCCGTGCCGAACAGGATTGCCTTTATGGCCCGGAATCATTGAATTGGTGGCTAGAACCGTCCTTGAAATCCGGCGAAGCCGCCATGCACGATCGTGCTGCCGGAGGCGTCGGGCGGCGACGCAGAGGGATCGTCGGGATTCGACGCCCACGACGAATTCGCCTGGGCGATCTCGTTGACGCCGACGATCCGGTAGCCGATCCAGAGGCTCCAGCGGGGCGTCACGTCCCATGCCATCGAGGCGTCCAGGCTGCCGAGCCATGAAAAGACGCCGTCAGAAGTGTGGAAGCTCGTCGTGTCGCCTCCCACCGTGACCGTCGTCGTGTCGGTCACGGAGTTGCCGGCGAGCATGATCTTGGGAACCGCCGAGAGGCGGACCGTGGGCGTGACGTGCCAGTCGAGCTTCCCGCCGAGCTGGCCGCCGAAGAGGTTGTTGTTGACGTTCGTCGAGGCGTCGATCGCATCCGTCGCGTCGGGAGTGCTCTCGAGCGAGAGCACGTCCTGCAGTTGGAAGAACCGGAAGCCCGCGAGCCCCACGAGCGTGAATCGTCGATCCTCGCGGCCGTTGAGTTCGGGGCGGCCTCCCGGGGCGACGAGCCAGTTGATTTCGGCGTCGTTCACCATGTCGTTTCGCGACAGGATCGTGTCTGCCACCGGCGAGGTCGGCGACGACGTGATGCCGTAGACGCCCCAGTAGATCGCCTCCACCCCGTGGTGCTGGTGTTCGCCGAACCACCGGCCGGCGAAAAGCTCGACACCCCCCGGCCACGTCGCGGCCGGCTCGCCCTGCGGGAGCGATCGGGTCATCACGAGACCGCTCGCCCCCGCGAACCACGGCTCCGGTGACCGCCGCGACCGCGGGAGATCGCCGCCCGAGGATGCCCGGCCCGCCATCGTCGCGAGCGTCACGACGAGGAGGACGAAGATGCCGCGGAGGATGCGATACGGATTCGGCGAGGGCATGGGGGAAGAGTCTCGAAGGGAATCGGGTGGGTCAAGGCCGTTTTTCGCGGTCCACGGGTACACTTGCGGCGGGTTTCGAACCTTTTTTGGAGCAGGAACGCCCCCGTGCCCCGCGCGAAACAGCCCAGATCGTCCCCTTCCCGGGACGCCATGCTCGCGTGGCTTGCCGCCCGGCAGAACCACGAGCGGACGCCCCCCTCGGGCCCGCAGTCGTCGGCCTACGGGCTCGATCGCACCCGCACGTTGCTCGAGATGGTCGGTTCGCCGCACGAGAAGCTGCGGGTCGTCCACGTCGCGGGCACGAAGGGAAAGGGCTCGACCGTCGCGATGATCGCCGCGATCCTGGGGGAGTCGGGGCTGCGGGTCGGCCGCTACATGTCGCCCCACGTGCATTCGATCGAGGAGCGGATCTGCATCGATGGCCGGCCGATCTGCCCGCGGGAACTCGACGCCGCCTTCCGCGTCGTCTCGCCCGCCGTCGATCGTCTCGACGAGCGGGCCCGGGCCCGTGGCGAACGCGGACCGACCTGGTTCGAGACGGTGACCGCCATCGCCATGGTCGCGTTCGCTCGCGGAAACGTCGATATCGCCGTGCTCGAAACGGGCCTCGGAGGCCGGCTCGACGCCACGAACGTCTCGCGTCCCCTGGTCTCGGTGATCACGAGCATCAGCTTCGACCACATGCGGCAGCTCGGTAGGACCATCACGGCGATCGCGGGCGAGAAGGCCGGCATCATCAAGCGGGGCTGTCCAGTGGTGAGCGGCGCGACGAGCCCGCCTGCCGCCCGGGTCATCGCGGCGACCGCGGCGAGGAGGCACGCGAAACTGTTCCGGTTGGGACACGAATTCCACGCCCGTTTCCTTCCCGCAGCCGGGGCCGGCCGCTTGCTCGAGCCCGGAAGCCTCGAGTTCGAGGCGAGGGCGGCCGAGATCGGGGCCGCGAACGGGGCGGGGGCCGTCGAACGCTACCCGATCGGGATGCGGGGGAGCCACCAGGCCGTCAACGCCGCCCTTGCCGTGGCCGCGGTGCGGCTGCTTTCGCGGCACCGGATCACGGTCGCAGATGCGGCGATCCGCAAGGGACTCGAGTCGGTGACGCTTCCCGCGAGGATCGAGGTCGTCGCGGGAAGGCCGCCGATCGTGATCGACGCCGCCCACAACGTTGCCTCGATGGAGTCGCTCATCGACACGATTCGCCCCGCGGTCGCCGGTCGGACGGCGACGGTGCTCGTGTTCGCCGCAAGCGGCGACAAAGAGATCGCCAAGATGCTCGCGAAGGCCGCGGGCGTGTTCCGCCATCTCGTGCTCACGCGGTATCGCACGAATCCGCGGGCCGCCCAGATCGAAAAGCTCGTGGCTGCGGCGGGGCGGGCCGGCTTCGTCGCCCCGAAGGTAGCCGAGGGACCGGCCGGGGCGATGAGCATCGCCCGGAAACTCGCCGGCCCACGCGGACTCATCTGCGTGGCGGGGAGTTTTTTTCTGGCGTCCGAGGTGCGGGAATCGACGTGAGCCATCCAACGGCCCGACCGAGCACGGCATCGATTCGTTCCGGCGAGTCCGCCAGCGAGGAAACATCCGACCGTTCTGCGGCGTCCGGCGTGGTCCTCGTCCGGACGAGATCGACCTTCGGCCTCACGAGGTCGCGTTGCCGGCGCCAGGCAGCGAGCTGACGCTTGGCGTCGCGGCCCATCGCGCTCTCGAGGCCCACGTCGGGCATCACGCCCCACGATTCACCGGAGCCGAGGCCGCCGCGGCCGATCGCCTTGCCGTTCGGCCGGAGGTACTCGCTCGAGGTGACCTTGAGGAGGCCGCCGTCGGAGAAGAGGGGCAGAATCTGCTGCACGGTCCCCTTGCCGAAGGTTCGACCTCCGAAGATCCTCGCTCGGCCGTGGTCCTGCAGCGCCGCGGCGACGATCTCGGCGGCGCTCGCCGTCTCACCATCGACGAGGACGGCCATCGGCAGTCCGTCGAGGATGTCTCCCGCCGAGGCGAGCCTGCGGTCGGCCGCGGCTTCGACCGAGTCTCCTTGGGCCGGGCCGCTTCCATCGCCGACCGATCGGTCCGCCGGCCTTCGGCGGGTCGCCACGATCAGCTCGCGGGAGTCGAGGAAGAGGTCGGCGACCTCCACCGCCGCCGTCAGGAGCCCTCCGGGATTGCCGCGGAGATCGAGGACGAGGCCGCTGGGCCTGTTGTCCGCGAGCGTTTGCATGATCGCCCGCTCGAGATCTTCCCGGGTGCGCTCTCCAAAGCCAGTCAGGCGGATGAAGGCCACTTCGGGCCGTCCTTCGAGACGCCAATCCCATGATCCGTCGTTCCGCCTGCGGTCGCCGAGCACGCTCTCGATCCGGATCGTCTCGCGGACGAGTTCCACGTCGCGGACGACCGTGCCGGCCGCGTCGGCACCCGAGCCGGCGACCGTGACGACGACCCGGCTCCCCGCGCGGCCGCGCAGCCGAGCGACCGCCTGCGACGTGGGCATGCCACGTGTCGAGACGCCGTCGATGGCGAGGATCGCATCTCCCGCGGACAGTCCGGCCCTCCAGGCCGGAGACTCAGGCAGAAGACCATCGACCTCGAGATATCGTTTCGTTCCCGCGTCGCCGAAATCTCCTCCCGCGAGTTCCAGCCCGACGCCGCAGAACTCGAGATCGATCGACGCCTCGAAGTCCGCGCGGTCCTCGCGGCTGACGTATCGCGAGTTCTCGTCGAGCTTGCCCATGACGCCCTGCACGGCGGCGTCGAAGAGGGCGTCCGCGTCGATGCGGTCGATGTAGCATCGCTCGACCGCGGCGATGATCTCACCGAGACGACGGCCGTGGGGCGTGCGATCGCCCGAGCCGCAGGCGAGCACCGCGATCGCGAGGGCGAGCGACATCCAGATCAGGTTGCGGGTGGGCATGGCGGTCCCATTTATACGCTCCGCCGGCGGGGCACGGCGACGGCAGAACGGGGTTTTTTCGTCGAAAACGATCTGGTTCGGCCCTCTCCGATCCCCTAGTCTTCCGGGGTTTCGGGGCCGCCAGGCGGTCCTCCAGGGTCAATTCGGAGCCATGCCGCCGATGCCAACTCGTTCCAAGGGCCGACCGAAGAGGGCCTCCGATCCGTTCGAGGCGGTGAAGCCGCTCGTCGTTCTGGGCCTGCTGGGGATGATTCTCTACGGTGCTTTTTCCGTCATTCGAAGGGGCCCTTCGGGATCCGCCGGGCCCGCCTTGCCTGGACTCGCCCCGCCGGCGGTCTCCGTCGGCGGCCCGCAGGCGACCCCGGTCGAACCTCCAGCCGTTCCGCCTCCGCCCGTGCCGCCGGCCAGCTCTCAGGCCCTGGCCGCCGGCGAGCCTGCGTCGGCCGCGGTCGATACGCCGCCCCCGATGGTGCTCCGGGCCGTGTCATCCTCGCCGCCGGCATTCGGTGTCGGCGAGCCCGCGTTACCTCCGCCGCCGGTCGAGTCGCCGCGGGCCGCGCCGGAGCGGCAGCCGGCCGCCTTCGCCGCCGCCTGGGCCGACGCCCACGAAAAGCTCACCGCGACGCGATACGCCGAGGCGCTCTCGATCCTTTCGGCGTGGTACGACGACCCGAGTCTCGGTCCGGAGGAAACCCATCGGCTCGAGGAGCTGCTCGGGCAACTTGCCGGCACGGTCATCTATTCGCAGGAGGACCACCTCCTCCCGCCGCACATCGTCGCTCCCGGCGAAAATCTGCGCGACATCGCCGCCAGCCTCAACGTGCCGTGGCCGGTTCTCGCCAAGATAAACGGCGTCGAGGGGCCGGCGAGGCTCATTCCGGGAGAGCCGCTCAAGGTGATTCGCGGTCCGTTCGATGCGGTCGTCAGCGTTTCCCGCCGTCGGCTCTCTCTGCAATTGAAAGGCAACTACGCCGGCAGCTTCACGGTCGTCGTCGGACGGCAGTTCGAGTCGCACGTCGGCACGTCGCTTCCGGTCAAGCGGGTTCGTCGGGCACCGCGGTCGGCGGCGGCTCCCGTCGCGGCGACCGCGGTCGCGCAGGCGGGGCACGAGCAGGAGCAATCGCTCCCGAAACAAATCCTCATCGAAGGCGGCCTCCTGATCGAGGCGGCCGACGACCCGGCGGCGGTCGCCGAGTCGGCCGCCGCGAAGAGCATCGTCGTCTCAACCCGCGATCTCGATGAGCTCATCGACATTCTCGGCGAGGGCTCGCGGGTGTTCGTGAAGCCCTGAGGGCGTCAGCGGGAAACCCAGCTCGCGTCAGCGGCCGCCGCTTCGCGCGGCGGCGATGGCGAGGGCGGCCCAGCCAAAAAGCAAAAGCACGCCTCCGATCGGCACGATCGCGCCGAGGATCCGCACGCCCGAGAGGGCGAGCGCCGCCAGGAAGCCGCTGAATATGAGCGTGCCGAGGAGGAAGCAGATCCCCGCCCCCGCGAGCCACGTCTTGGCGGGTTCGGCCTGCGGCAGCCCTGCAAAGAGACCGACCGCGAGGATCGCGATCGCGTGAAACAGCGCGTAGCGAACGCCAGTCTCCCAATTGGCCGCCTGTCCGTTGGCCGCGAGCATGTCCTTCAGGCCGTGGGCCCCGAACGAGCCGGCCGCGACCGCGAGCCCGGCGAGGACTGCACCGGCGATCAACCAGAGTTTCATCATGCCGTCAGTGTACCGGGCTGCCAGCGATCGGCGAGCCGGCGGCTTCGACCGGCCCTTCAGGGCGTAGGCGGTGACCTCGACGTGCCGCAGGACGCAATCCGTGATGCCCTGCCGGATGCATTCAAAAACCGCCGTCGGCATTCGCCGTGCGGTGCACTCTTGCATGTTCCTGGCAGGAGGATCTACCGCGTCGTTCCGAACAATCGAGGACATCATCGAGAGCGTGGCGATCACGTACCACCCCGAGCACGATGTTGTTGACAGTGGTTGTCGGCTGACTGAGCGCGACCACGGTCCCACGGAAGCCCGAGCCGCAAGTTTGCCCTGCAGACGTTTGCTGGAAAAGCCCGGAAGCCAGAGGCGCAAGAT
>DHLZ01000124.1 GCA_002405515.1 Planctomycetaceae bacterium UBA4655 | reverse complement strand
CCGGTTATGCGCGCCGACTGACACGGAGAATCCACGTATTGCGGCTTTGCTTCGTCGGCTGACGGAGGAGCATCTCGTCGCAGTTCTGAAGGCGGATCGGTCGTTCCGGACGGAGTTTGAGCGGGGGATCGTGTGCGACGTGACGGTGGCACTGTTTCGGCTCGAGCAGACGCTCGACCGCCTTCAGGCCGCGAAAGCCGTTGCGGCCCCCGTTCATCGCAGGCCGGAAGTGATCTATGCCCACGAGCACCACCGGAAGTTCTCTCAGGTGCATCCTGGTCGCCTTCAAGACGGCGTGGTGACTTACCAGGTTATCCCGATCGACGAGGACACGCCGTCGGCCGAAGCGTTGGAGGCTACGTTCGTCGTCGATTCGGTGGAGACGTTTTTCTTGGTGCAGGAGGCGTACAAGTTGGAGCCACCAGAGGACGTCGCTCCCCGGAGCCCCAACACAGCGTGACGGAAGACAAACCATGACAACACCGGGCGAGCCCCTGTGGTGTCAGGCGAGGCGAAAAGCACTACAAGAGTGGCGAGTGGCTCTCACGCAAAGAGCAAGACGCTCTTTGCGGCTGGATAACCAAGACGAAGGGCGAGGAGTACGTCCTCTCGATCCTTTGGCACCTGAAGAAACAGTTGGAGTACGTGAGGAGTCTGTAAGGCTTCATCGCGTGATCGGCGGCCGGAAGATGGTGGGGCGACTGTAGCGACGTCGTACGGACAGCAAGTGCTACGAGCTTGCGTCCGCCTCCCCCAACAACCTCTCGACAACTTCGGGCACGCCGACGGTCGCCGCCTTCGCGATGCACTCGCACACATCTTGTGGCACGAGTTCCGGAATCTCGGGATTTACGAGAATCCGCCTCGCGTGCCGCCGCGTGGCGAAGATCAGGGAGTTGGCCGGGTAGACCTGGAGCGACGTGCCGACACAGAGGAATATGTCGGCCTGTGAGACGATCCTCGCCGAACCAGACGATGTGCGGCCGCAACTGGCCGCCGAGCGGGCACACGTCTCCCAGAGCAATGTCGGCCTCGCCGAGGTGTGTGGTGTAGCTCGGGTCTTTCGTGCTCCTCGCGTACAGGACCTCGCCGTGAAGGTGAAGCACGTGCTTCGAGCCCGCCCGCTCGTGAAGGTCATCGACGTTTTGCGTGACGATTCGGACGTCGTATGCCTTTTCCAGATCGACGAGAGCACGGTGCTCGCCTATCGCTTCATCTCAGCCCGCGCGGCCCGCATAGTCTTCGCATCGTCCGGACTGAAGGCATCAAGGCCGTCATTCTCGGAGTCCATGACCGCAGCGTCTGCCTTCATTTCCTCGACAGTCTGCCGCCACTGCTTCTTCAGGCTGGCGGTCCATTCACGCGTAGACGAGACGCATCCGGCAGTCATGACTGCCGCGATGGTGAGACAGCACGCAACGAAGCGAAACGTATTCATTGGCGGGCAAGACGGTAGGCCGGTGAGGTCGCTTGGGTCAACGGCAGGCCGGGCGTGCCGGCGGCCTCTTCCACGGTTGCGAATGCCCCATTAAAAGCGATGTCCTGCTCGCCCCTCCACCGCAATCCCATGCCCTCCCCGATCCCCCTGCTCGTCGCCCATCCACAAGAACTCATCCGCGCGGGCCTACGTGCGATGCTGGAGAAAACCGGCATCAAGATCGTCGGTGAGGCCGTAGACGCCCCCAACACCCTCGCGCTCGCCAAGAAGCACAAGCCCGCTGTGATTCTTCTGGACGCGACGATACCCGGCGGCGATGCGTTCGATCTGGCAGGGAAACTCCAAAAGAGCATCCCCGCCACGAAGGTGATCCTGCTCTCGGCCATCGATAACCCGACCTACATAGCAAGGGCGAAAGCCGCCGGGACCTCGAACTTCTTGCTCATGAGCGTTTCCCGTAGGGAGCTTGCTACGGCCATCGAAAACGCAGCGGTCGGAAAGAATGCGATGGAAGCCGGGCCGTTCCGTAGGGTTGTGGCTTCGATGACCGCTAAGCCAAATGAAGCGGTAAGTGCGGCGAGGATTACCCCACGCGAAAGCAAGGGTTTCTCCCACGTGGCTCTCGGCCTTTCAAACGAAGAAATCGCCGGGTCGCTTGGCATCAGCGTCGAGACGGTGAAGGAGCACGTTCAGAACGTGCTCCGAAAACTTGCCGTGAATGACCGGACTCAGGCAGCCGTGTGGGCGGTGCGGTCGGGGGTGGTTCAGGGCCGGATTCTTCTGCGGCCTACCACCAGGATTTCACGGCGCCGATGCGTGGCCGGTTTTGAACCGCCGAATGACACGCTCGACGTCAGCCCGCCGTAGCAAGCCCACGAGTTGCCCTGCACTGCGTCGCTTCTTCGTCAGGGAACCCATTCAATCCCCGTCCGGGTCACGAGGATCCTCTCGCAGGAATTGTGATCGAGTTGTTGGGGAGGGGGCAGTGACTGCGACGCGCCGTTCGCACTGCCGCTCATGCCGGAGCCGGCGTGGCTGGCCGTGCCGTCGGCGCTGAGCCTGCCGCTTCGCGAATCGGGCAGGCATCTATTCAGTCGTCGCTCTGACTGGCGCTGCTGCCGATCGTGGCGGCGCAATCGGCAATCGCACGGAAATACGCGTGCCTTTGTCGGGCTCGCTTTCAATGCGACACCGACCACCAAGAAGCTGCACTCGTTGCACCATGCCCACCAGGCCAAAGCCACGTTTGCGTGCCGACTCCAGATGGAAGCCACGGCCGCAATCTCGGACTTCGAGGTGCAACTCCCCGTCAGCCTTCGTCACGTCGATCCTCATGGCATCGGTGCCGCTGTGCTTCCTGGCGTTGTTCAGGGCCTCCTGCACCACCCGATAAACCGCGGCCTGGATGGGCTCCGGCAATCGACCGATCGCCGGGTCACACACCGCCGTAACCTGGAATCCGACGGTGGACGACTGGCCAACGAGGTCATCCAGTGCCTCCTTGAGTCCTGAATCATCCAGCACCGCGGGGCGAATCCCTCGAATGGTTCGCCTGCCATCTTCAATTCCATCGCGCAGGCTCTTGATCGCGGACTGGAAGATAGGTGAGGCCGTGAGGGCAGGTGCGGTATTGTCCAAGCTTTCCAGTGCCATCAGCGCTCCGACGGCGTACTGAATCAAGCCGTCGTGGAACTCATGGCAGAGAAATTGCTTTTCTTTCTCCTGCACTTCGATCAGGTTGCGCATCATGTCTTTTTCGGCGAGCAGTTCCTCCTCGGCTCGCTTGAGTTCGGTCATGTCAATGCCGCACCCGCCGACATAGCGGTTCCCATGCCGGTCAACAAACAGGAACTTGTCCGTCAACCAATAGGTCGACTCCATGTCGTTGAACGCCGCCCTCTCGACGACGCGGATCGGCTGTGTCGTCGTCAGCACTGCTTGATCGTGCTCCTGCAACGGCCGTGCGACTTCCTCTGGCATCAGGTCAAACAGGGTCTTTCCTAGCCAGTCCTCCGACCGTATCCGGAATTTCTGCTCGACCGCTTTGTTGAGGTAGACCAGCCTGCCTTGCTCGTCTTTGGCCCAGGCAATCGACGGACTGTTGTCCATGAACGCGCGAAAGCGGTCCTCCGATTCCCGCAGCCTGCTCTCGGCCACCTTCTGTTCAGTGATGTCCCGAGCGGAAGCGACGAGATCACCCGACCCCGGCGGGACCATGACCCTCCACGCCAACCAACGGTACGATCCGTCACGGTGGCGATAGCGGTTTTCAAACCAGATGGTTTCGTGATCGCCGCCCGCGAGCAGTTGGGCCTCCTTCAGGGTGGCTTCCCGGTCGTCAGGATGGACGAAATCGATGTAAGGGCGGGTCGTCAGCTCCTCGGCTGACCAGCCCAGCGTCTTCGTCCACGCCGAATTCACGCGTGTAAGCCGGCCCTGGGCGTTCGCCCAGCTGAGCATCTCGTTGCTGAACTCGAAGAAATCGATCATCCGACGCCATTCCCCGTGGCGAGAGCCGGCCGTTTTCATCGGTCAGCAATTTTCCCTGAATCAACCCGACTTCGGGCATTCCGGATTTGCCGCCTTGGCACCGCCGCGAAGCGTTGGTCGCGGCGGGATGCAGCTAAAGATGGCTTAATGGCTTCAAGAGTTCCAGAGGGAAAACGCGAGGCTGACGAACTCGGCGGCGGATCGGGCGTTCGACCTGCTGATCCTCGGCACGGCGGGTCGCGACCCGCCGCCGATCGGTGAGTGCACCAACACATGAGGCGGATTCCCACCATCGCAACCGTGACCGGCGTGGCTACCTTCGGGATGCTGCTTGTTTGCATACAGCTACTGGCTTTCCCTCACGGCCCGATGCCTCGCCCGGCCTCTGCCCGATGGAAACCACCCGTCGCGTATCCTATCCTCATGATGGAAGATGTTCGGCATCCGGGTGCTCGAAAGCAACTCCTGCGAACGGAATGCCAAGCCTTCGGATCATCCACTCCGTGTTTCCTCCCGCGGGTTCTTCGCGCAGAGTAGTGCTATGCCTCCCGTGATCGGAATCGACCTCGGCACGTCGAACTCCCTCTGCGCGGTGTTCGACGGTGGCCGCCCCAGGCTGATCACGAATGCCCATGGCGAGGTGCTCACGCCGTCCATCGTCGGCGTGGATGACAAGGGACAGATTCTCGTCGGGGCAACCGCGAAGGAACTCCGGGTCACCCGTCCGGCAAGTTGCGTCTGGGCGTTCAAACGCTGGATGGGCACTGAGCGGAGGGTGGAGATCGCCGGCCGCGAGTTCGGCCCCCAAGAGCTTTCGGCCATGGTTCTCACGTCTCTCAAGCATGATGCGGAAGCTGCATTGGGAGAAACGGTTCACCATGCCGTCATCACCGTGCCAGCCTATTTCAACGACAATCAGCGCAACGCCACGAAGGTCGCAGGTGAGCTCGCCGGCCTTCGGGTCCTTCGCCTGCTGAATGAGCCGACGGCGGCCGCGCTGACCTACGGCTTTCACGACCGCGATGCCGAACGCAGGCTGATCGTGATCGACCTCGGAGGCGGAACGTTCGACGTGACGGTGATGGATGTCTTCCAGGGGACGCTCGAGATCATTTCCACCGCCGGGGAAGGCATGCTCGGCGGCGAGGATTTCACCGATCGGCTCGTTGCCTGGGTGCTTGACGGCCGCGGTCTCAATCTGGAAACCGCGGAGATGCGACAGCCGCTGCTCGTGGCGCGTCTCCGGCGAGAATGCGAGGTGGCAAAGTGCCGGCTGTCCGACCATTCCGAGGCCAGCATTCGGATTCCCGACATGTCGGGACGGTTCTCCGACGACTGCCCGATCGTGACGCTTGACCGCAGCGAGTTTCAGCGGATCGTCGATCCGATCGTCGAGCGGCTCGCTCGGCCGATTGGGAAGGCGATCCGCGATTCGCGGCTCAGGCCCGAGGATCTTCAGGAGGTGATCCTTGCCGGAGGGGCGACACGAATGTGGCCGGTGCGGGAGTTCGTGGAAAAGTATTTCGGTCGGCCGCCCGTCTGCACGCATGATCCCGACGAGGTCGTCGCGCTCGGTGCGGCGGTGCAGGCGGCACTCATGAGCGACGATGCGGCCGTGTCCGACATGGTCATGACCGACATCTGCCCCTTCACCCTTGGTGTCGAAATTTGCAAGGAGTTCGGGCAGAGCTACGCCGACGGCTATTTCCTGCCGGTCATCCATCGCAACACCACGATTCCAGTGTCGCGGGAGCAAATCGTTCAAACCATTCGGCCCAACCAGCAGGAAGTGACGCTTTCCATCTATCAGGGCGACGCGAGGAAGGTCAAAGACAACGTCCTCCTGGGGCGGTTGACCGTCAGCGGCATTCCTCCCGGCCCGTCGGGCCTGGTGGTTCACGTCCGGTTCACGTACGACATCAACGGCATCCTGGAGGTGGAGGCGTTTGTCGGCGGCACGACGAAGCATTTCTCGACGGTGTTGACGCACAACGCAAAGAACCTTTCAAAAAGGGAGATCGCCGCTGCGGTGCGTCTCATGCAAAGCGTCAAGTTCTTTCCTCGCGACGACGTCCGCAATCAGCGTCTGGTGCTTTTCGCAGAGAGGGTGGTCGGAGAAGTGGGCACCTTCGGGCGTTCGGAAGTCGAAATGGCACTCGATCAGTTCGAGCAGGCGATGGCATCGGGCGAACGCGAGTGGTTCTACGCGGCCCGACGAGGCCTGTTGGAGACGCTCGCGGCGGTGGGCTTTCCGTACGATGCGGGTGACGATGAGGAGACGAGCCATGGCGACGACGACAGCTGACGACCACCTCTACGTGCCGGCATCAAGGCAATGACATGAGCGAGGATGACGAACCCGACTGGAACTTGCTCCCACACGACCCCGCCGGCTTTTTCGGGCTCGCCCCGGGATGTGGTTTTCGAGCGCTCAGGGTCGCCTACGGATCGCTCGTGCGCCGGTACAAGCCGGAGAGGTCGCCGGAGGAGTTTCAAAAAATCCGCGCCGCGTTCGAATCGCTGAGGCGGCGTTGGGACGAGTCCGCAGCCACGCAGTCTGCATCTCCCGCGTTGCCGATCGAGTTTGTCCAGCCGCGTGAAAGGGCTCGGCCGCCGAGTCGCCCCGATGAGGAAGCTCGTCGAGACAATCATGGCAACGCAGCGTCGCTGTCGCCGTCTGCCGAGTATGAAAGACTTCGCGCGAGCGACGCCAAGACGCCGCACGACTTCCATACGCTGGCGATCCTCTCCGATCGGGTCGGAGGCCAAGGGGCGGGCTTTGCGTGGTGGCTTCACGCCGGCCTCCGTCGCTATCCGGGTGACCCGGCCCTCACGCGACTCCTGTCGGAGCACCTCGGAACGGATGAAGCGGTCTTGAACGCCGAGTGGCTCCTCGTCGCGACGTCACAGGCCATTCCGAACGATCGGTTTTATGACGTCTCCCGTCCGCTCTGGGAGCGACTCATGGGCTCCGTCGCTTTTGCGACGTTTCGGGCCCTCGTCGATGCATGCGAGGCCAATCTCGAAGGCGAACGCGGAGAGGGATACGTCGCGTTTTCCTGGAGGGTTCTCGCGTGGGCGGTATGGGAACAGGATCAGACGTGGTGTGACGCGAGGATCGGCGAACTCGAAGCCCTCGGCGACGATCTGACCCGCTGGGATGCCTCGTGCCATCGCGATCTCGTGGACCTGTTGATCATGTATCGCCAGGCGCGGCACCGCATTTGCAAAAAGCGACTCGTGCGGACGGAGATGGATCGCACGGTGGTCGCTTGCACGACGTCCGGTAAGCGGGCAGCCGACAGTCAGATGGTGGCCGCGCAAGCGTTTCTGGCGTCCCATGAGCGGGAGCTGCTCCGAGAGTTTGCCCCTGACAGCCTCGGAGCAGAGCCCTTGTTGATGGTGTGGGAGCATCTCTCGGCCGAGACGGCAAGCCGGCTCGAGATCCCGGCGATGCGCGTCGCCCCCGACGAGGAAGCACGCATTCACGAGTTTGCCCTCTCCCTTGTCGCAAGCGGCTGGCACCCGATCGCGTGGGTGTTGGCATACTGGGGCTACTGGTTCCAGCAGATCTGCAAGGGAATGATCGTCTTGGTGGCGGCCATGACCGCCGTTCCTGCTGCCATCTTCGCGGTCGGCTCCCTGTCTTCCAATCTGGGCGGGACCATCGGAGGTGCGATTGTGTGCGCAGGCATACTGAGTGCCTCGCGGTGGCTGATGCGGCTCGTGGTGCGTGAACAGGCTCAAACCCAGCTTCGGGCTTCCAGGCGGCTCTACAGGTACGGCTGGCGGCCTCGCGTCGTTGCCTTCTTCCAAGCGACGCCCGTGCCGGTCGACAGCCTCGTGGAGGCGCTGAATGCCATCGCCCTAGAGCCCCGTGGCAAGCGTCGATGCATTCGGGCGGCTTCCATCGCCGAGTGCCTAGCGAGCGACGCGGGCCTGCGGCTCCGTGACGTTGCGATGAGGTATCGCCGCGGACTGAAGGGATGACCACGACTCCGTCGATGGACATCCGATTCCAGCCGCCGCGGTATTTCCCAGTCAGTACCCGGCTGGGACGAGTCGCTGGACCTCGACCGGCATGATCGCTGCGTTGTTGCTGAAGGCGTCATTGCCCCCGAGGTCCATCACCGGAAGCTTCATTCCCTTCGGAAGTGCGTGACCGAACCCACGGGAATCGAAGGTATCGCCTCGCCCCGTGTCGGCGGAATACATGATTCGCCCGCGATTGAGGACTCCGCAAGCGTAGATCTCGAGGTATGGAGGTGCTTGTTCGAACAGGTAAACCCGATCCCTCACCGTTTCGAAATGCACGAGCTTGGCCCGGTCCGTGCCGAAGCCGTCGATCGAAAGGAGGACGGCATCATGGACGACCGGTCCGGCGATCGACCGTGCGCGGATCGTCCAGTGATAGGCGCCATCCCGAGCGACAGGTTCGATCTCCGTGGGCCAGATGTCCGCAACTTCGGCGAGTAATTTCCGGGGGGGAACGCCGTGAAGAAACGCTATGTCCGCCTCCAGATCTCCCATGAGCGTGCAGAGAAGTCGCCACCGTATGTGCCGCCTCGGGCCATCCGGCAACTCGCTCAATCGATCGACGATCACGGATGGCCGCTGTTCGCTCAAGATCTCCCACACCCACCGCTCCGTGATCCGACCATCTGCCAACGCTTCAATCGCCCAGTCCAGCTTTGGATCGGGCAGCTTATGCATATCACGAACGCGTTGCCCGGCGGCGATGTCGTACACCCAGATATCTTGAAGCCAACCGCCCTTTCCTGTCTGTCCGCCGCACACGTACAGCCGGTCGTCGCCCATGCATATGCTGCTGTTCATTCGGGAGGCAGGGCCGGGAACCGCCCTGTGGATCATGGTCTCGACGGCAGTTTCTTGATCGATTTCCCAGACTGCGGTGTCGGCCCGGGCGCCGCGTTCCCGGGGCGACCATGACAGGAGGTGGCGTCCGTCCGTGAACAGCACGCTGTCGTGGCCCTGTTGTGACGCGGACAGCCGCCCGAGCCTTTTCCAATCCGGCTGGGTCAGATCACATCTCCACAGGTCACGATTCCGATCTTCGCAGATGAAAACCGCATCGCCGACCAGCGCGCCGCCTCGCGGCACGACGCCCTCAGGGCAGGGCGTCGTCGTCATCACCCGCCGCTTTTCCAGATCGACGAGCACGAGCGCCGCCGGATTTGCCGTCAGCATCGCGACCATGGTGTCGTGCATGAACGCCCGCGTCGGCTGTCCAATCCTGTCGTGGTTGATTTCAAACACTTCCCATTTGGCTTCGTCGATGCCGTAGACCGCAATCCTCAGCCTGTTGACTGCGACCGGGACGGCGGCCGTGTCCCGCCCTCCGAGCACAAGAAGACGATTGCCGTGCGGATCAGCCGCCACAGCGCCGCCCCACACGGCCTCTGGGCATGGGTGCAGCGCCTCCCAACGTCCGGTGGCAGGATCCAGTGCGTGAAGTTCCTTGCTCGCGACCCAGTCCCCGCGAACACTTTGCCTCGAACCGCCGACCGCGTAGAGGCGGCCACCGATCACTGCGCATGCGGCCCTGATTGCAGGACCATCCACGCCGCGCAGTTGCCGCCAGACTGCGGTCGGACCCTGGAAGTGATCGGTCGGGTCGGCGAGGGCGGTTCCCACCGCCACTGTGGCCATCAGAATGACGAGTGTCGTGGTTTTCATGCCGTTGGATGTTGGAGTTTGTCGAACAACCTGCTGAAGATGCCTCTCGGCGGATCGGGCGGGCGGTTCAGGGCGACGGAGCACCGGCCGCCGCACGAGTCCGCTTCCGGATCAAAAACAGGCGATTGCCGGACTCGTCGAAGACCAGCAGTTCGTCGCCGACTCGCCAGATGCCGCTGCCCTGGGGCCCCTTGCCCGGCCGCCATGCATGCTCGGTGCCGGCTGCGTCGCGGGCACGGCCGCTGCGGGCGTTGAAGAGCAGGCCGTCGCAGAACGCATGTTCGGCGTCTCGTTGCGATGCGTACGCCAGCCCGCCACGGGAGTGACCGGCCAAGGGCGTGATGGCCGACGAGGCGAGGTCGAGTCGATGGAGCAGGTCGCCCCGCTTGTACAGCACGTGGTCTCCGCCGTTCACCAGCTGCTCGACGCCGCCGGGCTCGAGGCGGGTCCAGGTGCGATCGGCCGGCGTGAAGCTCCAGAGGCCTTCCGGCGTCCGGCTGGCGGCGGGGTCTCCTGCCGCGTACCTGCCGACCCGATTGAAGTCGGCCTGCACGAGGATCACGAGCCGTCCGCGCGGAGGGTCGGCGACGAGGCCGGTGATCGCATAATTCGCGGTTCCGTCGAGCGGGTTCCGCGACTCGAGCGAGCGGGCCGAAGCGATCGACAGGCAGCTCTTGGTGACGGGATCGACGGCGGCCAGCCCGGCGGGAACGGCGACGTAGAGCCGCTCGTCGAGCCAGGCCATCGGACCCACGTGGTCGGATGGCAGCCCGTCGCGGGTGGTGATCATCGTCGTGCCATCGGCGGAGACCACGGCCAGTCCGTGCTGTTCGCTGCCGAAGAACACGCGGCCGCCGCCGGTGGCCATGTTGAGAATGACGAGGAGGGGCAGGCGGCAGCGGGCCGCGACGATCATATCCCGACCATCGACGCCGGCCCGGCCGATGAGGTAGTCGAACTCGGGCGGGTCGCTCGGGGAGGGCGTGCGCGGAAAGCCATGATGCTTCGCGCACACGAGAACCAGCGGGCGTCGTTGGTCGCCGCCGGCGGACCGGTCGACGTGGATCATCGCCAGGATGCCGAAGTCGCGATCGACGCCGGTGGTCCGCACCGGCACGGTCTCGTAGGCGTCGAGCGGGCCCCCCTCCGGCGGCGCGACCCGCGTGGTCCGGTTCTCGTGGGCCCTGAGGACCGCGGCGTGCTGTCGGTAGAACTCGGCGGCTGGTTGCACGGCGGCGGCGTAGGCCTTGGCCGCGATCAGGGCATCGACTCGTGCGGCAAACGCGGCCGCGTGTTCGCGGTCGCCACGGATCAGTGAGAGGAGCGCGTGGGGCCAGCCCACCAGGCCCGTCAGGTCGCGTTCGGACTCCGCCTTCGCGACCATCCGCTCGACGAACGCGGTCAGCCGGCCGGCCTTCGCCAGCCGCTTGATCGCCGCAACGGCCGATTTCTCGAAGAGCGATTCCTGGTCGAGTTGCCGGGGAACGCGGCGCACGACGCCGGAAAACAGCGTGTCGAGGAGCCGTTCGGCCGCGGACGCTCCGGCGTCGTCCGGCAGTTCGAGAAGGCGGCTCCAGCCGATGATGCGAAAGGCGGCGGTCTCGCTCTCGGCCAACGCATCGAGCACCGGGCGGATCTCGGCGAGCGGGGGTGCCGGGTGCACGTATTCGTTCACCGCCCGCCAGACGAGGTCGTGGTAACGGGCCTCGAAGCGGTCGCGGTCGGGCGGCAGCCGGCCGGCCTCGCGTTCACGCGCGAGCTCCTGCCGGGCCTCGCTCAGGAACTCCGCCACGCCCTCGGCCATGCCCTTTCCCTGCCCCGCGAGCAGGCGATGGCCCGCCTCCAGTCGCTGCAGGATCAAGGCCGTCGCCGTCGGGCTGCCCACGGCACGGGCATCGGCGAGCATTCGGGCGTAGGTCGCATCCTCGACCCGGGCGAGCTCGGCCGCCAGACGCCGTTCCGCGTCGCCCTCGATCGGGTAACGGAGGTAGAAGAGGAGCCTCTCGACGTCGAACTGCAGTTCGGTGAGGTACTTTGGGTCGCCGACGGACCGATCGTGGTGGTCGCGCACCAGATCAGCGGCCTGGATCGCGAGTTCCAGCCGGGCGATCCGCGCGGCCTCCGCCGTGGGATAGACGTCGCGGCTGAACCAGTGTCGCGACCAATCCGACCTGTATTTCAGCATCGCGATCCCGCTGGAGAGCAATGACTGCGCCTCGAGGTGCGCCCAGTGGGCCTGCTGGAATCGTTCGTTGGACGGCGCGAGCCCATAGGCCGTCTCGGCGAGACGGAGGGCCGCCGTGTGCTCACGAAATCCCTGGAGCCGCTTGGCCCGCGCGGCGAGCAGTGCCGACTCCGCGGCCGGATCCCCCGCCGCCGGCAGGCGGTCCGGCTCCGCGCCGCGGAGGGTGGCGAGCGCCTCCGCCGCCGCGCGACGCAGGGCGGTGATCTGCCGCGTGGACTCGACGGTGGCCGTGGGCCCCGCCCCGCCCGTGAGCGGCACGAACTGCAGCGTGAGGACGAGCCGATCGCCCTCGCGGCGGAGACCGCCTTCCACGAGCCGTGTGGACGTCTTCAGGCCCTGCTCGATGCCGGTGAGGTCGTGCTCCGAGGTCAGCCGCCGCAGCTGCTGCCGCTCCAGGATCACGACGTCGGGCAGGGCCTGGAGATCCTGCTCGACGAGCACCGTGAGGGATCGTGCGAGTGCCGCCAGGTCGCCGCTGGCTGCCTCCGGGAGGATGCCGATCATGCCAACGAGCTGCCGATCCCCGGGCGGCACACCGACCTTCGCGACCGCCCGACGCAGCCCGCCGACGACATCTGCCATGTCGCCTGCGGCGAGCCCCGCCGCCGGCACCGGCCAGTCACCCAGCCTGATGCCTGACTTTGTTTCGACGATCCGCAACCGCGTTCGTGGCGGCTCGGAAGTGGGCTCCGGCTCGACGAGCAGCAGAGCGTCGGCCGCGAGCAGCTGGCCGAGCTTGAGCGTGGTGTCCGCGTCCGCGGCGACCTGGGACACCCGCAGTTCGTCGAGCACATTCCCGATCGCTTGCCGCTCGACGAGCGCGAGGCCGGGCTCCTTCGCCAGTTCCGCCGTGAGGAGGTCGACGAGGCCGGCATCGGCTGCCGCAGTCGCCACGATCGCGAGCCGCGACACCGTCGCCGGGGGTTTTTCGGCGGCCCGGGCCGCGACCATGCAGCAGACGGCGACGGCGGCCTGCACCGCGAATGCGGTGCGGATCCCGCGGACCCGCTGGGCTGGCATCGAGAGATCTGTCGTGAGGCTGGTCATGGTTCGACCCTGTGACTGGGATGATATCCAACGTCCGGCCCGCCGCCGACTGGGCGATCGCAGTTTCCCGGGGAATCAAATGCGAATCCGGGACGAAAAAAGACCGAGTTCCGGGTAACATCAAGTCGTCGTCGTGAGTGCGATGCGGTCGCTCAGCTCCGTGATCACGGCGAAGAGGGCATCGACATCGGCAGGCTGCGTGCGGAAGTTCGTGAAGCAGGGCCGCAGCCAGGTACGGCCGTCGATGACGGCCGGCGAGAGGAAGACCCTGCCGTCGAGGTCGATCGACCGGCAGAGCCGGCGCTGATGCTCATCGACGTCGCCGACCCCGGGCGGCACGTGCCGAAGCGGCACGACCGAAAGCTGTGGTGGTGTGTCGAGCGTCTCAAAGCCGGGCGTCGATCGGCCGCGGTCGTAGGTCACCCGGGCAAGCTTGATGGTGCTCGCGATCGCCTCGCGAAAGGCCTCCGCACCGTGGGTCCTGAACGCGAGCCAGAGCTTCAGCGCCCAGAGCGGCCGCGAGTACTCGAGCGTGGCGTCGACGGGATTCGGCTCGGCGGCCTCGTGGGGCATGTAGGCCTCGTCGTGAGCGAAAGCCGAGGTGAGCGACGATGGATCCTTCACGAGCAGGATGCTGCACGCCTTCGGCACGAAGAGCCACTTGTGGGCGTCCACCGTGACCGAGTCGGCGAGGGAAAGCCCGTCGAAGAGCGGCGCGGCGATCGCCGTGCCAGCCGCCGGCCCACCGTAGGCGGCATCGACGTGCATCCAGATACCGTGCCTCGCCGCCACCTCGCCGATCGCACGGAGAGGATCGACGGCGCCGGTGAGCGTGGTGCCCGCGGTGGCGACGACGGCCATCGCACGGATGCCCGAGGCCTCGTCGCGACGGATGGTCTCCTCGAGAAGGTCGGTCCGCATCCGGCGATGCTGGTCGAGTGGGATCGGGCGGACCGCCCGCCTGCCAAGCCCGAGCAGTTCGATCGCCCGGGTGTTGGAATGGTGGGAGTCGGCCGAGCAGTAGACGGCGACCGGCCGGCCGACGCCCGCCTCGCGGACGCCCGGACAGGCCCGCTCCCGGGCGGCGGCGAGGGCCGTGAGGTTGCTGACGGTGCCACCGCTCGTGAAGAGCCCGTGGCCGTGAGGGTAGCCGATGAACTCGGCGAGCCATCGGCTCGTCTGCCGCTCGAGAAGCGAGGCGGCCCGGGCGTCCACGGCCATGTTCACGTCGTAGGAAGCCGCGAGGAAGTCTGCGATCGCGCCAACCTCGAGGCCGCTCGATCCGATGTAGGCGAGAAACCGGGGCCGCGATTGGGCGAGCGAGCAGTCGAGGATCCTCGCCGCTTCGTCGAGCGCCGCGGTGACCGGCGTCGGCGATGCCGGGAGCGGTGCTGAGAGCGCGTCGCGGATATCCGGGGTCACCGCAGGCTCGACGTCCCTCGCCGCATCGAAGCTCGACCAGACCTGCCGCACGACCTCCGCGGTGCGCCGAAGGCATCGATCGCGGTCGTCGCCGAGGCTCAGTCCTTGCGTCGCCTTCATCTCGCGGGGCCGCCTGTCGGTTCCTATCGGCGGAGTTCCCGCCGCCGTTCGCCGCTGCGGCGACCGAGGTTGCCGTAGCGGTGGTAATCGTACGAGATGCTCTGCTCGAGGAGATACCAGAGCAATTCGATGCGGCCCACGGCGACGACCGGCACGTCGGCGATCCACCGGCCCTCGGCGGCCGCGGCCCGGCGCATCGAAGCGGGCAAACGGTCGCGGCCGGCGTAGCGGATCCGGAAGTCGGGCCGCAACAGGCGTGCGGCAACGTCCTCGTCGGGCTCATCGACGAGTTCGATGGCGCCTGCCCAGCCATCCGTCCACGCGTCGAGCGTGTCGTGCCAGACGTTCGGGCAGCCGGGGGCGAACGAGGCGAGCACACGGGCCCCGGTGACGCGGGCGGCGGCCACGCGGGCCACGACCTCGAACCAGCTGTCGGCCGGCACGATCCTCACGCAGACCACGGCGAGCGGCAGATAGCGACGGATATTGTCCTGCCCGAGCAGGCGGAAGTGGTCGTGCTCGCGGGAAAATTCCTCCCGCCAGGCGAGGTCGTAGCTCGCGATCGCCGCCCGCAGCCGGCTCCCCTCCGCGTCGAGCGGCAGATGGCCCGCGAGCGTCGCGAGGTCGGCATTCTCGATCGCATGCTTCGGCGTCGCCAAGGCGGCTTCGGTGTCGCGAAGGTCGAGGAACGCCGCGACGTAGTTCGGCCCACCCGCCTTCAGGCCCGGCCCCACGGACGACTTGCCCATGCCGCCGAACGGCTGCCGCAGCACGATCGCGCCGGTCGTGCCCCGGTTCACGTAGAGATTGCCGGCACGGATGCCCCGCTTCCACTGGGTGATCTCGCGGTCGTCGAGGCTGTGGATGGCGGTCGTGAGCCCGTAGCCCGTCGCATTGACGATCTCGATCGCCTCGGCGAGCTTCGTGAACCGCATCACGCCCAAGAGCGGCCCGAAGAACTCGGTCAGGTGCGTCACGCTGCCGGGCGTCACGCCATACTTCACGCCCGGCGACCAGAGGTTCGGGTGGTCGTCGATGCGTCGCGGCATGACGGCCCAGGTCTCGCCCGGCTCGAGCGTCTTCAGCGACTCTTCGAGAGCCCCGGCGGGCGGCCGGATGAGTGGCCCGAGCCGCGTGTGGAGCCGGTGGGCCGAGTCGACATGGAGGCTCTCCACCGCGTCGCAGAGCATCCGCTTGAAGGCCGGGTCGTCGTAGACCTCCGCCTCGAGCAGCAGAAGCGACGTCGCCGAGCACTTCTGGCCGCCATGGCTGAAGGCGGAATGCACGACGTGCTTGATCGCAAGCTCTCGGTCGCTCATCGCCGTCACGATCGTCGCGTTCTTGCCGCCCGTCTCCGCCGAGAGCCGCATGTCGGGCTTTTTCGCGAGCATCGAGAGGGCGGTCGAGGTGCCCCCCGTGAGGATCACGGCCGACACGTCGGCGTGGCTGACGAGCTTGGAGCCCGCCCCCGAGCCCGGGCAGGGCACGAACTGGAGCGTCCGCCGCGACACGCCGGCCCGCCAGAAGCACTGGCATACCTCCCAGGCGGTGAGCACCGTGTCGCTCGCGGGCTTGAGGATCACCGTGTTGCCCGCGGCGAGCGCCGCCGCGATCCCGCCGCAGGGGATCGCGATCGGGAAGTTCCACGGCGGCACGACCACGACGAGCCCGCAGCCCTTCGCCTCGACGCCCGGCATCTCGAAAAACGTCCTCGCACTCGCCCGGTAGAACTCGACGAAATCGACCGCCTCCGAGACCTCGGGGTCGCTCTCTGCAAGCAACTTGCCCCCCTCGAGCATGGCCACCCGCAGAAGTTCGCCGCGCGACCGGCGAAGCTCCTGCGCGACGCGGCCGAGGAGATCGCTTCTGCCGTCCACGGACAATGTCCGCCAGCCGTCGGGATCGGCCTTCGCCGTCGCGACGGCCTCGTCGATCTCGCGGTCGCCGGCGATCGCATGGCGGCAGAGCATGGCCTCGGGACGTGATGGATCACGGCAGGGGCGTGTCTCGAGCCCCTCGACCTCGCGGCCGGCGACGACCACGGGCACGATGCGGCCGGTAAACTCATCGGGATCCCGCGCTACGATCGATGCGGCCCACTCGGCGTTTTGCGGGAGCGACCAGTCGGTGTCGGGCTCGTTCTCGAACGCCCTCCAGGGCCGCTCCGGGAGCGGCGATGAAAAGGCTTCGCTGCGGCGATCCTGCCGCCGCTGCGGCGCGTCGGAGACGGGCGTCGTGAACGACTCGCGGAAGCCCCGCTCGAGCCGCCTCCACTCGTCGCTGCCGACCGTGAGCCGGAAGGCGTGCCCGAGGAAATTCTCGGGCCCGGTGTTTTCGTCGAGCCGCCGGATCAGGTAGCCGATCGCGTTCAAAAACTCCTCCTTGCGGCAGGCGGGGGCGTAGAGCAGCAGCCGCTGCGTGTGGGCGAGGAGCGCCCGCCGCTGGTGGTTCGCCATCCCCTCGAGCATCTCGAACTGCACCCGGTCCCCTGCCCCGCGTTCGGCGGCGAGCACGAGGCCGTAGGCGACATCGAAGAGGTTGTGCGACGCGATGCCGACGTGGACGGCGTCGAGGCGTGTGGGATCGAGGGCGTAGTCGAGCATCCGCTTGTAGTTGGCGTCGGTCTCCTTCTTCGTGCGAAACGGAGCCTGCGGCCAGTCGTGGAGAGCAGCGTCGATCCGCTCCATCTCCATGTTGGCCCCCTTCACGATCCGGATCGTCACCGGCCCGCCGCCCGCCGCGACCCGCTCGTGGGCCCATTCGGTGATCCGCCGCTGCCATCGGAATGAATCCGGGACGTAGGCCTGCAGGGCGATCCCCGCCCGCACCTTCTCGAGGCCCGGCCGCGAGAGCGTCCGCATGAACGCCTCGGCCGTGAGCGTGAGATCGCGATACTCCTCCATGTCGAGGTAGACGAACTTGGGAAGGCGACTGCCGTCGGGCCGCGTGAACGTCGCATGGGCGGCGGCCCGGTAGAGCAGCTCGAGCCTGTCGCAGAGACGGCTGAGGGTGTGCTCCCTCGCGATCGGCAGGATCTGCGAGTCGAGCGTGGAGATCTTCACCGAAAGCACCTCGACGTCCGGCGACTGCAGGGCCGCGAGGTATTTTTCCAGCCGCGACCGGGCCTCCTCCTCGCCGAGCAGTGCCTCGCCCAGGAAATTGAGGTTCATCCGCAGGCCCTGCCGACGGCGGGCCGCGAGGTGCTCGTGGAGCAGCTCGGGCTCCGCCGGCAGGACGACGTTGGCGGTCTCGTGCCGCAGATGCTCCTTGACGAGCGGCACCGTCACCGACGGCAGCCAGTCGCCGAAGGTCTGGAAGCCGAGCAGGAGGGCCTGGTCGAGCGGGCTGAAGAACCTGGGAATCCCCTGGACGTCGAGGATGTGCGTGAACTGCTCGGCCGTTCGCGCGGCCGCGTGCGACCGGAAGGCCTGGTCGGTGAGCTCGACAAGCGTCGCCTTGTCGGCGGGGCTTTGGAGCATCCGGTCGAGCTCGGCCTGCTGCCGCCGTTCGGCGGCCGACTGGAGCTTCACGGCCTCCCGCTGGAGTTCGGCGGCGAGCCGCACCGCCGCGTCGATGTTCGCTTCCTGGCCGGTCATGGGGGCGGTTTCCTGGGTGCCGGGCTTCGAGCCTCCGGCTGAAGCCTCCAGAAGAAGTGTAGGGGCCGAAACGCCGAACGGCCGAGGGGCGTTTGCGCCCCTCGGCCGTCGTGTCGATCCGCCGAACCCGGGCCCAGGGGGGGCCGCTCAGGCGGTGGCCGGCTTCTTCAGGAAGCTCACGATCAGGGGCAGCAGCGCTCCGACGATCGCCGACAGGCCGCCCGTGCCGGCGAGGTTGTCGGCGCCGCCCACGAGCGACGCGATCGCGGGAACGAGCATCGGGAGAACCTTGCCGCCGAGGCCGCCGCCGACCAAGCCGAGCACGGTGTTGAGCATCGGGCCGAGGTTCCGGTTCTTGAGGAGCGCACCGACGATGTTGCCGCCGGCACTGCCCGCGATGAGGCTCACGATCCAACTGATGATCTGGGGATCCATGGTCTTTCGTTTCCTGTCTTCCGTGATGAAGGTCTCATGCCGTGCCCTCCGTCGGGACCGGCTGTCGAAAGGTCTGTTGCCGGCCGGCCGCCGCGTGTCACGCGCAGGGGAAAAAATTTTTTCGTCGCCTGAGCGAGACCGGCGGGTCGCGAGGGTCGTGCGGGTCGTGTGGCCGCTCACTCCGGCGCCCGGGAGTCGATGATGATCGTCACCGGCCCGTCGTTCACGAGCGAGACCTGCATGTCGGCCCCGAAGACGCCGGTTGCGAGCGGGCGGCTCACGAGCGGCCCGAGCACGGCGAGAAAACGTTCGTAGAGCGGGATCGCCTCCTCGGGCCGAGCGGCCCGCGTGAAGCCGGGGCGATTCCCCTTCGCGGTGCTCGCGTGAAGCGTGAACTGGCTCACGACGACCGCCTCGCCGGCGATCTCGGCGATGCTGAGGTTCATCCTGCCGGCCTCGTCGGCAAAGATCCTCATCCGGGCGATCTTCCCCGCGAGCCACTCGACGTCGGCTTCTGTATCGCCCTGCTCGACCCCGACGAGCACGACGAGCCCGCGGCCGATCCGACCGACCGTCTCGCCGCGGATCGTGACCTTCGCCTCGCTCACTCGCTGGATCACGGCCCGCATGGTGTGAATGCCGAAGGGCGGCGGACGAGGATCACCCCGTCAGGCAAGAATTCCCTGGACGACTTTTCCATGGACGTCCGTCAGGCGATACCGCCGGCCCTGGAACTTGTAGGTGAGCCGCTCGTGGTCGATCCCGAGCAGATGGAGCATGGTGGCGTGGAAGTCGTGCACGTGAACTCCATCCCGCACGATGTTGTAGCCGTATTCGCAGGTTTCGCCCCAGGTCGTGCCGGGCTTCACGCCGCCACCGGCCATCCAGATCGTGAAGCAACGCGGGTGGTGGTCGCGGCCGAAGTCGTTGCCCGGCTTGTAGAGCCCCTGGCAGTAGTTGGTGCGGCCGAACTCGCCCCCCCAGACGACGAGCGTGTCGTCGAGCATCCCGCGGGCGGCGAGATCCTGCACGAGCGCGGCCGACGCCCGATCGGTCTCCTTCGCCTCCCGCGTGATGCCCGCTTTCAGGTTGCCGTGGTGGTCCCAGTCCTGGTGGTAGAGCTGGATGAAACGCACGCCCCGCTCCGCGAGCCGCCGGGCGAGCAGGCAGTTGGCGGCGAAGGTGCCGGGGGCGCTGGCGTCGGGTCCGTAGAGATCGAGAACGCTCGCGGGCTCGTCGGAGAAGTCGGTCACCGCCGGCACGCTCGCCTGCATCCGGAACGCCATCTCGTAGTTGTCGATCCGGGCCGTGATCTCCGCGTCGGGGATTTCTGCGAATTGGTGCTCGTGAAGCTGCCTGAGCCCGTCGAGCAGCTTGCGGCGGCTCTCGGTCGAGACGCCGGGTGGGTTGTTGATGTAGAGCACGGGATCAGCCCCCGAGCGAAACCGCACCGCCTGGTGCTTCGACGGAAGGAAGCCGGCACCCCAGAGGTGGCTCATGAGCGGCTGCCCCGACTTGTTCTTCGTGACGAGAACGACGAACGAGGGGAGGTCGTCCTGCGGGTTGCCGAGACCGTAGTCGAGCCAGGCACCGATGCTCGGACGGCCCGGAATCTGGGAGCCGCTCTGCATGAACGTCACGCCGGGACCATGGTTGATGCTCTCGGTATGCATCGTCTTCACGAAGCAGAGCCGGTCGGCGACCTTCGCCGTATGGGGCAAGAGCTCCGACACCCAGGCGCCGCTTTCTCCGCGTTGCGCGAATTCATAAGGGGACGCCGCGAGCGGGATCGAGCTCTGGTTGCCCGACATCCCCGTGAGCCGCTGCCCGCCGCGGACGCTCTCCGGCAGCTGCTCCCCGTCCCGCTCCTTCAGCAGCGGCTTGTGATCGAAGAGGTCGAGTTGCGACGGGCCGCCCGACTGGAAGAGGTAGATCACCCGCTTCGCCCTGGGCACCACGTGGAACGCGTCGAGCACGCCCCCCTTCGAGCCCTCCGGCAGCGCGAGGCCGGCCGGCCCGGCGGCTCCCGCCTCACGGGCCAAGAGCTCGGCGACCGCGATGCCGCCGAGCCCCATGCCGAACGATTGCAGCCATGACCGGCGGTTCATCGCTTCACCACGCTTCCATCGGCAAAAAGGTGCCAGCCACCAAATCTGGGTAACCTTGGTCAGTCGAGTTACCTGTATTGCCCAGATTTGGTGGCTGGCACCTTTTTTTTCATCGCTTTACCAGGCTTCCATCGTAGTTCATGAGGGCGTTGATCACGCTTGCGGCCGCCGCGACGTCGACGACGGGCAGCGACTCGTCGCGTTTCGCCTCGCCGATGGCGACGTACTTCTCCGCCTCGAGAGGCCGGTCCGCATACCACTTCCGCTGCTCGACGATCATCCGGTGGAGCACACGCTTTTCCTCCTCGTCGGGCGGACGGCTCGTGAGACGTTCGAAGGCGATCTCGACCGCGCGGCCGGGCTGCCGGTCGGCGTCCGCCAGGAGCCGCTCGGCGAGGACTCGGGCGGCTTCCACGAACTGCGGCCCGTTCATGAGCACGACCGCATGGAGGGGCGTGTTCGTCGCGTCCCGTTTCGCGACGCAGACGACCCGCTTGGGCACGTCGAAGCTCTCGAGCATCGGTGCGGGGCCGGTTCGCCGCCAGTAGGTGTAGAGGCTACGGCGATAGCGGGAGTCGCCCTCGTCAGCCTTTTCCGGCTTGAACGATTCGGGCATGTCGCAGGTCTTCACCGGCGGTCCGCCGACCCGCTCCACGAGCAGGCCGCACGAGGCGAGCAGGCCGTCGCGGATCATCTCGGCCGGGAGCCGATGCCGCGGGCCCCGCGCGAGCCAGACGTTCTGCGGATCGTCGGCCATCGTCCTCTCGTCGGCCATGCTCCGCTGCCGATACGTCCTCGACAACATGATCGTCTTCATCAGCCGCTTCATGTCCCAGCCGAAGCCACCCTCGGCCACCGGATGGGAAAACTTCCACGCCAGCAGGTCGAGCACCTCCCGGTGTTCGGGCTGCGTGGACTGGCTCCCCAGATCCTCCGGCGACTGAACGAGCCCGAGCCCGAAGAGCGACTGCCAGAGCCGGTTCACCGTCACGCGGGCGAGCAGAGGGTGGTCGGGGGCGATGAGCCAGCGGGCGAGTCCCAGGCGGTTCCGCGGCTCGTGGACCGGGAATGGCGGCAGCGAGGCCGGAGTGTCGGGTTCGACGGGCTGTCGCCGCTTGTCATACTCGCCCCGCTCGAGAACGTAGGCCGTCCTCGGTTTCGCGAGATCCCGCATCACCATGATCTCCGGCAGTTTCTCCGCGAGGTCGTCGCGGGTCCGTCGTGCCTCCTGGAGTGCCTTTCGCTTCGCCCGCGATGCCCCGTCGACCGCCGCCGCGAAGTAGCCCGCGACAAGTTCGGCCGGCTGTTTTGCGTCGATTGCCGCCCGGATCGCGCCCGGCTCGAACGTCTCGCGGACTTCGAGCGGAGAAAGCTCCCGATCGAAAACGCGGAAATCGTCCACGAGTCCGTTCTTGAAACCATTGTCCCGCATCCGCTCGCCGATCGTGATGTGGTCGCCCCCGCCGCCGATGATCTCGCGGGTGAGTCCGTCGCGAACCACCCCGGTCGCCGCGGGACGGCCGTCGATGAAGATCCCGAGCCCCGCAGCCTTTCCCGAGCCGTCGCTCGTCACGGCGACGTGCGTCCACTTCCCCGCGGCCAGCGGCTCCCGCGTCCGCACGCTCGCCGCGTCGCCGGGCCAGAAGTGGATGAGCGACCAGCGGAGGTGGCCGCCATCGACGATCAGCTCGTAGCCCCGGCTGCCGGCGTCGGTCCAGGCCTTCGAGCGATGGAAGACGACTGCCCGATCGAACATCGACGGAGCGTTGAGCCAGAGGGAGACCGTGAACGGCTGGCTGCGGCGGAAGTTGCCCACGGGCGTTTCGACGCCGTGGTCGCCGGTGAGACGGATGGCATCGCCGAGCCTGCCGTCGACGAGCGTGTTCTCACGGGAGCTCTTTGCGGCCAGGTCGGCCGGCGGGCTGGCCGCCGGCTGATCGGTCTGGGCCGGGCCGACGAGATTGGCGAATCGTCCGTCGGGGCGTCGTTCGTCGAAGCCGTACCGTACGATCTCGCCGGAGATCACGGCCGCTGCCGGCGATCCCAGTTCCGCAGGCCTCGCCGCCGTGCCGGAGAGCCATGCCCGGGCTGCTTCGATCGCCGCCTTCTCGGACTGGGCGAGGGCCGACGCAGCCTCGTCGCATACCCTGTCTGCCCGTGCGAGCCGTGACGCGTCCGCGGCGTCGAGCAGACGCATCTTGGGCGTCGGCACAGCCTCGGTGAAAAAGGAGTAGAGCCCCGCCTCGTCGATGTCGTCGAAGAAGGCGAACAGCGAATAGAAGTCCTTTTGGGTGAGCGGGTCGAACTTGTGGTCGTGGCAGCGGCAGCATTCGAGCGTGAGGCCGAGAAACGCCGTGCCGAACGTCACGACGCGGTCGTTCACGTAGTTGACGCGATACTCCTCTTCGACCGAGCCGCCTTCGGCCTCCTGCGGGTGGAGCCGGTT
Source organism: Planctomycetaceae bacterium UBA4655 (assembly GCA_002405515.1). GTDB lineage: Bacteria > Planctomycetota > Planctomycetia > Pirellulales > UBA1268 > UBA4655. Next base: position 8,483 of record DHLZ01000124.1, on the reverse strand, counting down.
GAATGCGGTCGCAAGGATCTGCTCGTCGGTGGCGCCGGGCAGCAGGTCGCCGGCCAGTTGCCAGAGCGTGAACTGGTCCCATGGAAGGTTGTCGTTGAACGCCCTGATGACCCAGTCCCGCCAAGGCCACATCGTGGGCCGCGGGCGGTCCACCTGAAACCCGTAGCTGTCGGCGTAGCGGGCGAGATCCATCCAGTCTGCCGCCATCCGCTCGCCGTACCTCGGGCTGGAGAGGAGACGGTCGAGCAGTTTCTCATAGGCGTCTGGCGACGCATCGCCGACGAACCCGCGCACCTCGGCAGGAGTCGGTGGAAGACCGGTGATGTCGTAGCTCGCACGGCGAATGAGCGTGGTGCGATCGGCCTCTCGCTGCAGGGCCAGACCCCGCCTCGAGAGACTGCCTTCGACGAGGCGATCAACCTCACGGGAGGCGTCGTCCGCCATCGGTCTCGCCGGCGGGACGAATGCCCAGTGTGGCTCGTACTCCGCCCCCTCGCTGATCCACCGCTTGACCGCCGCGACCTGCTCCGGTGAGAGCCGCCCAATCTTGGCCTTGGGAGGTGGCATCACGGTATCGGGATCGTTCGATGTGATCCTGGCGATCGCTTCGCTCTCGTTGATTTTCCCCGGCACGATCGCCCGCGAGCCGCTCTCGAGTCGCTGCGTCGCATGGTCGAACCTGTCGAGCCGCAAGCCCGCCTCGCGACTGGCGTTGTCGGGGCCGTGGCAGGCGAAGCAATTTTCCGAGAGGATCGGCCTGATGTCCTTGTTGAAAGACAGCCTCGGCGGCTGCTGGCCCGCGTCGGCGGGACCCATCGCCTGCAGACGCCCCGCCCCGATAGCTGCGAGCACGACCGTTGGAAGGATCAGCAATCGGAGCATGACCGCACCGCCAGCCGTTTTTGAGATACTAGCCCGCCCCACGGTCCGCTGCAACGCGGCCGGGAATCGAAAGGATGTGGGAACCGCCCGGATTTCGAGCCCATGGAGCCCCGGCGGCACCGCAATCAGGCCGTCTGGCCAGGCTCCTCTACAATCGACCTGAGGATGGCGTTTTCGTCGTCGAGCAGGACGATTCGCGGCTTCGTCGAGCGGGCCTCCTCCTCGGTCATGTAGCCGAAGCCCATCACGATCACGTGGTCGCCTGGCCTGACGAGCCGGGCAGCAGCCCCGTTGACGCAAACGCTGCGGCTGCCGCGGATGCCGGTCAAGATATAGGTTTCGAACCGGTTGCCGTTGGCGATGTCGGCGACGAGGACAGCCTCTCCGGGCACCAGGCCGATCGGCTCGTACAGGTCGGGGTCGAGCGTGATCGACCCGACATAGTCGATGTTCGCCTCGGTAACTCGGGCTTTGTGGATCTTCGCCCGGAGTACTTTTAGGAGCATGTCGGTCTCGAAACGACTGAAGGGACCCCGAAATCTTACCAAAGGCGGGCGTTTTCACAGCCCGGATGCGGTCCGGGGCCGGCCGAACGCCTCTTTTCCGTCCCAGGCCTGTCAAGCCCCCCGGTGTTGTCTCCGCTTCACCGAAATGCTACAACTAGATTCAGTTCGACTGACCGTTGTCTGCACTCCAGTCCGTTCGGGAGCCGAGGCGCGTGCGTCCGGCGATGGTCTTAAAGTCGGTTTTTGGTTTGATCCGGTTCCCGAGTCCTTGAGGTTGTTTTTTATGTCCCGGAAGATTTACGTGGGGAACCTGCCCTGGTCCTGCACCTCCTCCGAGTTGGAAGAGATGTTTTCGAAGCACGGCCCGGTCCGAAGTGCGGAAGTGATCTCGGATCGTGAGACCGGCAGGTCCCGCGGGTTCGGTTTTGTCGAGATGGAGACGGACGAGGGATTGCAGGCGGCGATCTCGGCGCTCAACGGTGCCGATATGAACGGTCGGCCCTTGACGGTCAATGAAGCCCGTGAGCGTACTCCGCGTTCCGGCGGCGGCGGCGGCGGCGGCGGACGTTCCGGCGGCGGTCGCGGATACGGCGGCGGCGGCGGCGGGTATGGCGGTGGCGGCGGTGGTTACCGCGGCGGCGACCGTTATTAATCGACGTTTTCTCTAAAATCGTGCGTACGGGCCGTGATGCCTTGCATCACGGCCCGTATCAATCATATTGCGGCTCCTTGCGTTCTCCGGTTTCCTCTCCCGCAGCCTAAACACGGTTCATCCACCATGCCTCCATTCGGCAAGGCCTCGAAGTTCGCCAAGAAGAAAGCCAAGCCCCGCCCCAAGGTGAAGCGGCGGGATCCGATCTTCGTTGACGGCGCGCGACCGCGGCCGATGTATGTCGACTACAAGGATCTCGAACTGCTCGGCAAGCTCATCAACCGCCAAGGCAAGTTGCTCGCGCGGCGGAAGAGTGGCTGCACGGCGGCCAGCCAGCACGCCGTGACCCGCGCCGTGAAGCGGGCGAGGTTCATGGCCCTCCTGCCGTACGTCGCGGAGTGATCTGCGGGGTGATCTCCTGCTGGTGCGACGCGGTTCGCCTGGTCTGACTAATTCGGATCGTCTGATCGAATGGCAGTCCCGTTTCGCACGGATCGACGCGTCGAGTTTCGCGACACCGACGCGGCTGGGTTGGCCCACTTCACGGCTTTTTTCCACTGGATGGAATCGGCCGAGCATGCGCTATGGCGGAAGATCGGCGTCGAACTGGTCGCGAGCGAGTCGGGCGGCGGAATCGTGAGCTGGCCGCGTGTCTCCGCTGCGTGCGATTACGAGCGAGCCGTGCGGTTCGGCGACGTCGTCGAGATCGAGGTGCGGGTCTCGAAAGTCGGACGCTCGAGCGTGACGTTCGACTTCGCCTTCACTCATGATTCGGCGAGGATCGCCACGGGAACGATCGTGGCGGTGCGGTGCCGACTCCAGCCGGGACTGCCCCCCGAACCGCTTCCGATCCCAGACGAGGTCGGGGCGGCGCTCCTGTCCCACGCCCGTTGAGAAAAGAAAAGTGCCGGTCGGGTCGCGAGAGGGCGAGTCATGCTCGAGGTCGATGCCGTCACGAAGTGGTTCGACACGCCGTCGGGAAGGCTGACGGTTCTCCGCGAAGTCAGCTTCTCGCTTCCGGCCGGCCGGCGGCTCGTCGTCATGGGCCCGAGTGGATCCGGCAAGAGCACGCTGCTCTCCATCGTCGGAGCGATCGACGCGCCGTCGTCGGGCGTCGTCAGGCTCGACGGCGAGCCGGTGCTCAAGGGTTCGGTCGACGAGCAGGCCACCTTTCGCAACCACAACGTGGGATTCGTGTTCCAGGAACACCGACTGCTCGACGCTTGCACGGCGCTCGACAACGTGCTGCTGCCCGTGCTTGCGTCGTCGTCGGTGAGCACGGCCGACGTCGCAAGAGCGAGGGAACTGCTCGAGCGGGTCGGGCTCGGAGCCCGGCTCGGCCATTTCCCCTCGCAGCTTTCCGGCGGTGAGCGGCAGCGGGTCGCCGTCGCGCGGGCGATCATGCTGCGGCCGCGGCTGGTCGTCGCGGACGAGCCGACCGGTCAGCTCGATCCGGTCACGGCACGCGAGCTCGCGGGGATCCTTGGGGAGCTTTCCGCCGAGGGGCAGTGCAGGCTCCTGGCGGTGACCCACGCCGACGCGGTCGCCGAGTCGCTCCTGGCGGACGGCCGCGGTCAGGTCGCCCGACTCGTCGATGGCCGGCTCGCGATCGGGTGATGCCATGCCCTCCTCTCGCCCGCCCGATTCCGTCTCACCACCCGAAGGCCCTCGTGCCGCCCGGGCCACCCGGTCGCTCGGCGGCCTGTGCCTCGTGCTCGCGAGCGGCTGGTGGCGGAGCGTCTTGCCCCTCGCCGCGTCGAGCGGGCTGCTTGCGATCGTGATCGGAGGCAGCGTCGGCGTCGGCGACGCGATCGTGGACAATCTTGTTCGGCGGGCCAGGACGAGGCTCGGCGGCGTGCTCGCGGTGGTCACGTCGGAGCGACCGTTTCGGGAGGACTTCGCGACGCGATTGGCCGCCGTCCCCGCCTTTCTGTCGCCAGTGTCGATCGAGGCCACGGGCACGTCCCGCCGCGTGACGACGGGCAGGCTGCTTGGCATCAAGGATCCCGCGACACTCGGATTTCCGGGGGCGGTGCCGACGCTCGACGGCGACACGGTGGCCGTGAACGGGCCGCTTGCCCGCGAGCTCGGCGTGGTGGTCGGCGACACGGTGGTGCTCCGCACTCTCGGGCGATCGGCGATTCCGGCCGACAGTCCGCTCGGCCGCCGAGTCACGGGCACCCGCGGGCGACGCGCGCGAGTCGCCGCGGTGCTCGACGATGGCGGGCTCGGAGAATTCTCGCTCGAGCCCTCGCAGTCCGACGATCCGCTCGCGGTGGTGTCGCTCGCGCTCGCGCAGGATCTCACCCGTGAGCCCGGACGCGCCAATGCCGCTATGGCCGTGGATCGAACGGGCGATCGGGTCGCAGGCCGAGGTCGTGATGCGGGGCCGGAACGATCCCGCGAGGCGGCACGCCGGCTCGTCCAAGGGGGCCGGCCGACGCTTCGGGACCTCGGCCTTTCACTCGAGATCGTCCGCGACGACCTCGTTCGGCTCACTTCCGAATCGCTCGTTCTGCCGCCGGAAGCCGACCTCGCGGCGGAGGCCGTGCTTGCGCCGCTCGGCGGAAGGCCGACGATGCTCTTCCTGGCCAATGCCATCACCATGGTCGATGGCGACCGGTCGGACTCGGCGGCGACGGCGAGCGTCCCCTACTCCACGGTTGCCGGGATCGGCGGCACCGACCTGCCGTTCGGCCGGCTGCTTGGAATCGATGGCGGGCTCCTGCCGGCTCCGGGGCCGAACGAGATCGTGATCGATGCGTGGCTGGCCGACGACCTCGCGAAACAGGGACGGCCGGTGCGGCGCGGATCGCGGCTGGCGTTGACGTTCTTCGAGGCGGAAACGCTCCACGGCCGCGTGATCGAGACGTCCCGCACGTTCACCGTCAGCGGCGTCGCGCGGATGGAGGAGGCGGCCGTGGAACGGTCGCTCGTGCCCGAGGTCGAGGGAATCACCGACAAGCGTTCGATCGCCGCATGGGATCCCCCCTTTCCCTTCGACGCCTCGAGGGTCCGTTCGACGCCGCCCGACGACGAGGACGACCGCTACTGGAAGGATCACGGGGCGACGCCGAAGGCGTTCGTCTCCATGAGCGACGCGCGGGCGATCGCGGCCGGCCGCTTCGGCCGCACGACGAGCTGGCACGTTCGCCTGCCCGAAGGCGACTCGATCGACGAGGTGCGTCGGCGGCTGGAGTCGCGGATCGATCCGATGGCGATGGGCTTCAGCGTGCGGCCCGTGCTCGCCGACGGGCTGGCGGCAGCCCGCGGCTCGACCCCATTTGCGGGTCTCTTCGTGGCGCTTTCGAGCTTCGTCGTCGTCGCCGGGCTGTCGCTCGTCTGGCTGCTCTCGCGGCTGCTGGTCACCTCCCGCCTCGCCGTCGCCGGCACGCTCGCGGCCGTCGGCTGGCCGCCCCCGAGGCTGGCCGCGCTCTTTGGGGGCATCGGCGGCCGGGCGGCCGCCGCCGGGTGTGTCGTCGGAGCGGCGATAGGCCCCGCGTGGGCGGCCGTGCTGCTGGCGGTGCTCGCGAGAGGATTCGCTGGGGTCGCGACCGCCGCGAGCCCGGCGATCTTCCAGCCGACCACGCCCCGAGTCTCGACGATGGCCGCGGTGGCGGTGGGCAGCTTCCTGCTGGCCGTGATGGCTCCGTGGCTGGCGGCCCGTCGCGTTTCGCGGTTCGGCGTCCGGTCGCTCCTGGCGGGGGCGGATGCGTCGGCGGTTTTGCCACGGCGGCCTGCACGGCTCGTCGCCGTGGCCTCCACCCTGGCGATCGCCACGGCGCTGGCGGTCGTCGCGACCGCGGGGCCGGTTTCACAGGAGGCCGGCCGGTTCTTCGCGTCCGGGGCACTCGCGCTCGTCGGCGGCTGCGGGCTCGTCCGCGGCTGGCTCCGGCCCGGAGAGGTGCGAAGCGGGCCCGGTCTCGTTCGTCGGGCACTCTCGCTGCATCCGGACCGGACGCTCGCGGTGGTCGGGATGGTGGCGTTGGCGGAGTTTCTCATCGTGGCCGTCTCGTCGTTCGCCGTCGAGCCTTCCGCGAATCCTGCCGACCGTCAGGGGCCCGCGGGAGGATGGACGCACATGGTGCCTCTCCACGAGCCGTGTGCCGCCGATCTTGCCGATCCGGCGACGCTCGAGGCGCTCGGACTCTCGCCCGATGCGCGGGACGATCTCGGTCGGGCGACGTTGCTGCCGATCAGGGTGAGTCGCGGCGAGGACGCAAGCTGCCTCAATCTCCAGAAGGTCGGCGTTCCCGCCGTGCTCGGCGTGCCGCGGGCCTTTCGCGACCGCGGCGGATTTCGATTTCTCGCGTCACGTTCCCCTGCCGGCGGGTCCGAATCGGACGCGTCGCCCTGGCGTCTGCTCGGACACGGCATCGGGAGATCCGGCGGCCCGATCCCCGCCGTGGTGGACGAGGCGACCGCCCGCTACGCGCTCGGGCTGTCGGGCGTGGGCGACCGCATGCGGCTGCCTGACGAACGGGGGAGCGAGGTCGAAATCGAGATCGTGGGGCTGCTCGCGCCGGGCATTCTCCAGGGCGCAGTCATCGTGGCGGAAGAGGATTTTCTCGCGATCTTCCCGTCCACGAGCGGATTCAAGCTGCTTCTCGCGGAGGTGCCGGGCAGCGTGGAGGAGGTCTCGCGAACCGTTGCGGCCCTGCGGGCGGCCGTCGCCGATTTCGGGCCAAACGTCCGCTCCTGCACACAGCGGCTCGCCGCGCTGGCGGTCGTCCAAAACACCTACCTGGCCGGCTTCCAGGCGCTCGGCACGCTGGGTCTTCTTCTCGGCACCCTCGGGGTCGCGGCGGTGCAGGCGCGGGCCGTCCTGGAGCGGGCGGGCGAGATCGCACTGCTGACGGCGATCGGGTTCACCCCTTCCCGGCTCGGCCGGCTCGTCGCTTCCGAAGCCCTGGCGATGGTCGGCCTCGGCCTCGCCGTCGGCACGTTCGCTGCGGCGATCGCCGCCTGGCCCCAATTGGCAGCCGGAAGGGCTTCGCTGGCGGTCGGGTGGGCGCTGGCAGGAGGCTTCGCGACAATCCTGGCCGCGGTCGTCGCCGGTGGAATCGTCATCGGCCGGCTCGCATCGGTTCGCCCCGCCGAGGCGATCCGCGGCCCGGAGTGAACGTCGAACGGATCGGTCCGAATGCCCATGCATCTGCTCGTCATCCTTCCCCGCTGGGTCGGGGACGTCGTCATGTGCACGCCCATGCTGCGGGCGGTGCGGAGGCACGTCGGCCGCGATGCAAGGATCACGGCCGTGATTCGGCCGGGGCATGACGTCCTCCTGGCCGGCACGAATTGGATCGATGAATACGTGCCCTACAACCGCCGGTCGAGGGACCGGTCCCTGCGGCTCGGGACCGTCGCCCTCGGCCTGCGGGAAAAGCCGGCCGACGCCGCGATCATCGTTCCCAACTCGCTCTCTTCGGCCATGCTCGCCTGGCGGGCCGGAGCACGTCGGCGAATCGGTTTCGCACGCAACGGACGGCGGCTCCTGCTCACCGACCCCCTTCGGCTGCCCTGGAAGGGATGGAAGGTCGAGCCCACCTCCACGGCGGTGGCCGCCATGAAACTGGCAGAGCGTCTCGGCGCGGCTCCGGAGCCGTTGCGGCTGGAGCTTGCGACGAGCGGCACGGACCGGGCGATGGCCGACGCCTTGCTCGCCGAGATGTTCGGAACCTCCGCGGGGCCGCTCGTGATCCTCAACGACAACGCCGCCACGGGCACGAGCCGCGCCTGGGGCCATGAGCCTTTCGCGGCCCTCGCCCGCAGGATCGTGGACGCCAGGCCCGACGCCCGCGTCCTCGTGCACTGCGGGCCCGACGATCGGCGCCAGGCCCGTCGGATCGTCGAGACGGCCGACAGGCCGTCGGTGCAAGGCATGCACGACATCGAGCGGCTGCCCTTCGGCCTCTCGAAGGCGATCATCCAGAAGGCGCGGCTGCTCGTGAGCAGCGACAGCGGACCGAGACACATCGCCGCCGCCTTCGGGATTCCGACGGTGGCTCTCTTCGGGGCCGCCGATCCTCGGCTCGGCCGATCCGACCACCCCGGCCTCGTGGAGCTGCGGGTCGATCTTCCCTGCGTCCCCTGCAACAAGAAGGAATGCCCCCTCGGCCATCGTGACTGCATGCGGCTGCTTCGGGTGGAGGACGTGTACGCGGCCGCGGCTCCGGCCCTCGCGTGACGCCGCCTTTTCGTTCGCTCGCTCCCACGGCCCGGCGACATGGCATGGGCGGCCCCTCACGGTCAACTCTGCCGGGTTCGGGGCTGCCCGTATGCCGCTCGCCGGGCGCACCGCTACGGCCCTCCAGGGCAATCCTGTTCGGCACGGGATTTGCGCACCAAGAAGCAGGCAGGCCGGGAGAATTGAGGCGAGTTGCGCGGTTGCACGCATGGCGTTATCGTGCCCGTCATGGCCGCACGAATACGTCGCGAACTCC
>DHLZ01000216.1:6415-17343 GCA_002405515.1 Planctomycetaceae bacterium UBA4655 | reverse complement strand
CGGTGGTCGCGGTGGTGACGAGCGAGTTCACGAGCAACGTCGCGAGCGCCACGATGGTCGTGCCGATCGTGATCGCCCTGGCACAGGCCACGGAGGCGAACGCCCCGGCGGCCGCGGTCGCGGCCACGCTCGCCGCGAGCCTCGGCTTCATGATGCCCGTCAGCAGCCCGTGCAACGCGATCGTCTACGGCTCGGGACAGATTCCACTGCGGGCGATGATGGCCTCGGGCGCGATCCTCGACGTCATCGGAGCCGTCGTCATCGCAGCCGTGGTGCTCGCCGCCGCCGGCTGGCTCGTCTAGAAGCCGTCGGGGATGTGGCAGCCGCACTGCGGGCAGCGGGGCGGCCGCGGCGGCGGCGGCGACAGAAGGTAGCCCTCGCAGAAGAACGCGTGAAGCCGCGGAAAGCAGGGGGGCAGCCGGTAGCCATGCGGCTCGTTGCAAGGATCGCACTCCGGCCCGCAGGGCATCGCCGGTCCATGCATCATCGCAGGGCCGTGCACGTGCTGGCAGCCCCGGCAGGATGGAGCCCGCGCGGTTCGATGCCAGGGCGGCTGCATCGACTGCTGCATGCCATGGTGGCCGCAGGTTTCGCAGCCGGCCCGACGCGGGCTCATCGCCGCGGGCGAGGCGAATTCCAGCGCCCGCGCACGGGCGGCGATGCCCACGACCGCTCCGAAGATCACCGCGACGACTGCCGTTCGCACGCTCGGCCCCCCGAGAGACCCATCTCGGCGGCCCGACGGACCGCCCGCAGCAGGGTTCTTCGTCCGTGGCCGCGTCGCGGCATCACGCCGACGCCGTCCCTTCCGTGGATTCCGTTTCCGTGATCCCTGCCGGTCGTACCGGCCGCGGTGGCCCCTTTCTGGGGCGGCGGGGCAGGAACCGTTGTCAATCGAGCGCGATGTCCTCCATCCGCAGCGCCTCGACGGCGGTTCGCGTCGCGATGACCAGATGCGGCACACCGCCCGAAACGAAGCCGTTCAAGCCGACGATGGCCTCGCCGTGGGCGTAGTGGCCGACGATGCCGCCGTCGTCCCAGGCGATGATCACCGAGCCGTCCGGCGCGGCCACGAGCCACTGCCGCCGTCGGCTGCCGAGCAGGTCGGCCCACGCGACCGGCTCGATCGGCCCGTCGCGGTGGATGCCGGCGGGAAGGTCGTGGTTCCACCTCGCCGCCAGCGATGATGCGACACCGACGAGCCTCGTGCGTCCGAGCGACTCACCGGCGATCGCCAGAAACGCCCAGGCGGGCTCCATCGCCTCCGTGACGCCGACCGGCGCGGCGTGGAGCGACTGGATCCGGCTGCCATCCACCAGCACCGGCGATCGCGGCTCGCCATCGGGGCCCACCCGCACCAGCCGGCCGCGGGCGTCGACCACGACCACGCCCTGCCGACCGTCCTCCCCGGCGACATCGGCCGCCAGGCTGATCACCGTCTCGATCGAACGCTCCTTCCAGATTCTCCGGCCCTCGAGGCTCACGCCGTGGAGCCCGACGCCCCCGAAGAAGCCCGCCACGATCTCGGGGCCGCCCTTGCCGTCGAGATCGACGAACTCGGCGCCGCTCACGCCGGCGTGCGCCGCCGCGCCGAGCGGCGGGTAGACGGCGTGCCGACGCCAGCGGTTGTCGAAGACGAACAGATGCTGCCCGCCCACCGAGCCGCCGAGCCACCAGCGCCTGCCCTCACGGTCGATCGCCGTCCGCAGAAAGCCGATCGCCGCGTCGGCGGGCAGCTCGAGCTCGTGGCGGGCGACCTCCGAGCCCGCCGCGTCGAGCTCCACGACCGATCGCCAGCCGTCGAGCACGAACAGCCGCGGACTCCCGCCGGAATCTTCATACGGCGGATCGGCCCGAACGACGTTGCCGGGCAGCGCGACGGCGTCCGTCCTCCACGCCCGCACGAGCTTGAACCGGTCGGGCTGCCGCCTCGGCGCGATCACCTGCTCGGGCAGGGCCGCGGTGCCGCCGCCGGTCGCCGTGTCGATCCTCGCGCGGTACTCGGCAAGACGGCGTTCGAACCGCCTCTGCACGACCGCCGCCGTGGGCTTCCCGGCCGCGACCGTCTCGACAACCTCGACGAGATCCTCGCCGATCCGGTCGTTCGCCCCACGCTGGACGTCGGCGACCGTGCCGTCCGGGGCGAGCACGACGAGCCCGGGAAACGTCGTGACCTCGAACGCGGCCGCCGCGACGCTCCGCGGGTCGCGGAGGATCGTCGGCACGGCCGCGTTCGCTTCGCTCTCGGATTCGCCGGCCGCCTTCTCGACGAAGCCGCGGATGGCGTCGTCGGCCAGTCCGGCGTCGTCCACGCTCACGCGGTGGTGGATGACCTCGCGGCCGTCGGCCCGCAGCTTCCCGACCGCCTCGCGCACGCGTGGCATCGAGCGGCCGCAAGGCCCGCAGCCGTCGAAGAAGAACTCGAGCACGGCAATGCGGCCGGCGAGGCTCTCCCGGGAGACACGTTCCCCCTCGAGCGACGAGAGCGTGAACGGGGGCGACGCCTTGCCGATCGATTCCGCGGGAGGATCGGGGCTCTGCACTGGCTCGATCGCCGAGACCGTGCGCGCACCTTTCGGCACCTCGAAGGAAAACGCCTCGTCGGGGATCGTCGCGTCGAACGAGGCGGCCTTGAACTCCGCGACCACCTCCACCCGACTCACCGGGCCCCCTCGTGACGAGAGGAACGCCGCATACGCCGCCGTCGGGAGCGAGAGCCGCCGGAGGATGAACGACGTGTCGTCGATCCAGAGGGTGAGCGTGCCGTCGGGCTTGTCGATCTCGACCTTCGTGCAGGCGTGGCCTTCGACCGGCTCGCTCCCGCCGATGCGTGGATTCCCCACGGCCTCGGCCATGATGAGCGAGATCGTGTCGTCGGCGAGCAGCAGCGGCAGCTGCGTGGGGCAGCCCGCCTCCCCCTCGGAGAGCCGCGAACGCAGATGCAGGTCGGTGAAAAGCTGCTCGAGCGAGAGCGGAGACGCGACCGGCTCGACGAGCACCTGCCCCGGCACGTCGCCCACCGCCGCGTGGAGCGACGTGCCGTCGCAGACGAGCTGCGCGTCGTAGCACTCCACCCGCAGCCGGTCGGGCCGCTCGAAGGCCACGCGGAAGGGAAGCTCGTGGTCCACTTCCCTGTCCCCGCGGGTATAGTGAATGCGAACGGTGGCGTCGTCGCGGTAGCGGTCGGCGGCACGATAGGCCTCGCTCATCCGATTCATCAGGGCCCGCGGATCCCGTGAGCAGCCGACGCACGCGATCGCGAAGAAGACACCTGCCCACCGACTCCCCCTCGCCATCCATTCCATGCCGTTCTTGCCCATGCCGTTCTTCATCGACTCGTCCCTCCTTGGTGCCACGATAGTAGCGGACGGTTCCCCGGCGGGTGAACGATCGTGACCGCATCCCGCGAGGTCGTGCTCGAGTGGGGGAGCGGGACGCCGCTCGACCTCGAACTGCCCCAGGCGACGGTTTTCGACCTGAGCGGGCCGGCGGGAGGGCGGGGGAGCGAGGCCTCGCGGATCGTGCGGTCGGCTCTCGCCGAACCGCACGAGGTTCCGCCGCTCACATCCCACGTCGTCCCCGGCGACCGCGTGACGATCGCGATCGCGGGAGAACTCGCCGAGGAGCAGGCGGTGGTCGCCGCCGTGATCGAGGCGCTCGCCGCCGGCGGCGTCGCCGAAGCGGACGTCACGGTCCTGCGTTCGGCCGACTTCGCGACGGCCGACGACTCCCGCACGAGCTACCTCGCCGCCGACGCCGAGGCCAACCCGATCTACCTCGCGCGAGAGATCATCGACGCCGACTGCGTCGTGACGGTCGCCGAATGGAACTGGGATGCATCGCTCTCGGGCCGCGGCATCGACGGCGAGATCTTTCCCGCCTTCTCGCGAAAGTCGTGCCGCGAGTCGCTCGCCCGCCGGCTGCTCGACGGGCCGCACGCGGCGCTTGCCGCCTGGCGGGATTCGCTCGGCGAGGTGATCGACAAGCTCGGATTGCTCGCGAGCCTTCGCATCATCCCCGGAGCCGGCAGCAGCGTCGCCGGGGCCGTCTTCGATTCCCCCGCGGCGAGCCTTCGTGCCGCGAAGGAGGCCGCATCCGGCTGGAAGCCGACGGTAGCCGCAGCCGTCGAGTGTTCGATCGCCTCGCTCCACGAGCCCGCCGGCGCGGCGCCTGATTTCGAACGGCTGGTGCGAGCCGTGGCGGCCGCGGCGAGGATCACCGCCGCGGATGGCACGATCTGCGTCGCGAGCCGGCTGTGCACGCGGCCCGGCCCGGTCTTCGCCCGCTGGCGACAGGGGCTGCCGCTGGGCCCGCTCGTGCGGGAGGCGGAGGGGAGCGACGACCCCGCCCTCATCGCCGACGCCTTCCTCGCCCGCAGGTTCCACCGCGGCCTTGGCGGGCGGCGGCTCGTGCTCCTCTCGGCGCTCGACGAGGAGACGGTCGAGGATCTCGCCTTCGGCCACGCCGATTCGCCGGAGACGATCCAGCGGCTCGCCAAGCGTGCCCGCAGCGTCGCCGTGCTCCACGAAGCCGACCGGATGCTTCCATCAATCGCCCCTGATCCGGCCGCCCACTGATCCGGCGAATTGAGATCCGGCGAATGGATCGGCGTTCATCACGGCCCAAGTGCCCCGGCGGGCACGACTGCGATCCCGTCGGCGCGGCGGTACGCTTCGCCGCCGGTCGTCACCACCACCGCGTCGAGCAGGTCGTCGCCGATTCGCTCCGCCAACCACCGGAGATGCCGCATGTCGTCGTCGTCGACCGTCTGCGACAGCTTGACCTCGATCGCCACGATCCGCTGGTCGTCGCGGACGACGATCAGGTCCACCTCCCGCTTGCCCTCGGCGGTGCGGAGGTGCCGCACTCGGGCACCCGCCGCCTCGGCCGCGACCCGCACCCCCAGCGCCACGAGCGATTCGAAGAGCGAGCCCAAGAGCGTGCCGTCTCGCGGGATCGCGGGGCCGCCCGTTCGGCCGTGCAGCAGCGCGTCGGCGTCCATGCCGAGCAGTCTCGCGGCAAGGGCCGGATCGGCGAGATGATGCCTCGGGCCCACGGTGAGCGTCCGTAAGTGGTTGCGGGTGGGAAGCCATGCCTCCACGGGATCGAGGATCCAGATGCGTTCAAGCACGTCTCGGTAGGTCAGCACGGTCGTCTTGGCCGGCTTCGTGGCCGAGCCGCCGGTGGCCGCGTCGCGAATCGTTTCGAAGGTCGCGGTCGTGGCGGTGGCCGCGGCATATGCCGTCAGCCACCGTCGCAGGGCGTCGGGTCGCCGGATACTCTGACCCGCCTCAGGCACATCGCGATCGAGGACACGATCGAGGTATCCATCGAGGGCCGTCTTTCTGACGGAGACGTCGCGCTGCCTGAGCCCGGGAAATCCCCCGGCCACCACCTCGTTGGCGTAGTCGGCCAGCCGCAGTGCACACGTCCCGCGCACCGCTGGCCGGGAGCCGCTCAGCAGTGCGGCCAACGAGACGGTCGGCCGCGAGACTCCCCTTTCCGCCAGCGACAACGGCCGCATCCGCAGCCGCACGATCCGTCCGGCGCCGGAATGCGTGGACCGCTCCGCTGGCGAGGCCGAACCGGTGAGGAGAAACCGCCCGGGCGTCGGGTCGTCGTCCACCGCGCGGCGGACATGATCCCACACGGCCGGAAAGCACTGCCACTCGTCGATCACCACGGGAGGAGGAGCCGCGATGACTCGGGCCGGATCGCCCCCCACGAGCTCGAGCGTCGCGGGGTCCGAGAGATCGAAAAAAGTCGACGCGCGACGGCGGGCCGTGCGGGTTTTGCCCACGCCCTTCGGCCCTTCGATAGCAATCGCAGGCAGACCGCCCAAGAGCGTGTCGAGCGGAGCATCAACGGTTCGGTGCAGATATCGCGGCGGAGGCATGCCACAAAACTACTATCCAACGTTTCTGTACGCTACCTTTACAGATTATTCTACGCTACCTCTCGACCAAGCCATCCATCGGGCTACACTTCATAGGTTTTTAAGCTGATTCATGGGCAAATCCTGGTTGACCGAAAAACCGTGGCGGAAGGTCGGCCGATATGGGAGCCAATCCGCGAAGCCAAACGCCCCTCGAAGCCAAGCACCGCAGTCCCGAGCGGTCATCCCATGTGTCGTAAACTCGCGGTCGCCTGCCTGGCCCTCGCCGCACTGGTGGTCACCGGGGCCGCTCCGCCACCCCCGCGGCTGCTGGTGATCGTCACGGGCGAGAGCAATTCCGGCGGCTACGCGGTCAACGCCGACGCGACCCCGGAAGAAGTCGCTCCCCGCCCGGCCGTGCAGATTCTTGACAATGCCACGCTCGCCTTCCAGCCGCTCGACATCGGCACCAACAACCTGATCGGGCACGACCGTCTCGATCCGTCCGCCACGCACGGCATCGAACTCGAACTGGCCAACCGGGTCGAGCGTCTGCCCGCCGACAGCCTGCCCGTGTATCTCGTCAAGACCGGCCAGGGCGGCAGCACGATCGGCCAATGGGCCCCCAACGGGAAGTACTTCGACACCTTCCGCACGCGGGTGGCCGCCGCGAAGAAACTGCTGGCCGACCGGCCGCTGCGGCCCGTCATCTTTTTCTCGCTCGGCATCAACGATGCGATCGCCAAAACGCCCGTCGCCCGGTGGAAGCAGGACGTCAAGGACCATCTGGCCCGCCTGCGGCAGGAGGTCGGCGGCGATCCGCCGATCGTGATGACGCGGTTCATGCCCCGCTACGAGGCCTTCAACGCGGCCATCGCGGAGATCTGCGCCGAGATGCAGGGCGTCTACTCGGTCGAGACCCGCGACGCGGCGCTCCGTGACGACAATCACTGGAGCTATGCCGGCATGAAGGTCGTCGCCGGCCGCATGATCGACGTCATCGAGCGGCTTGGACTGTTCCCGCCGCGGCAGGCCGAGAAGCCGGCGGCTTCCCCGGAGAAAGTCTCGTTTTCCCACGACATCAAGGGCCTGCTCTCCAACCGCTGCATCCGCTGCCACGGACCCGACGGGGCGGATCGCCACGGCGGCGGCCCCGACGGCCTGCGGCTCGACACGTTCGAGGGCGCGACGGCCGACCTCGACGGTCGTCGTGCGATCGTTCCCGGAAAGCCCGACCAGAGCGCGGTCATCGAGCGGATCACCGCCTCCGATCCGGCCGTCGTCATGCCCCCGCCAGAGACCGGGCCGCCGCTCACTCCCCGGCAGATCGACCTCCTGCGGCGCTGGATCGCAAGCGGCGCGTCGTACGAACCGCACTGGGCCTATGTGCCGCCGCGGCGGCCCGCCGTGCCGGCGGTGAAAAACGCACCCTGGCCGCGGAACGACATCGACCGCTTCATTCTGGCGCGGCTCGAGGCGGAAGGGCTCGCGCCGCAGCCCGAGGCCGACCGGGTGACGCTCGCGCGGCGGCTGTCCCTCGACCTCACCGGCCTGCCGCCCACGCCGGAGGCGGTCGATGCCTTCGTCGCCGACCGCTCGCCTGATGCCGTCGAGAAACTCGTCGCCGGCCTGCTCGCGCACGACGGGTTCGGTGAGCACATGGCCCGACAGTGGCTCGACCTCGCCCGGTATGCAGACAGCTGCGGCTACGCTGAGGACAACCCGCGGACGATCTGGGGCTGGCGCGACTGGGTGATTCGGGCCTACGACGCCAACATGCCGTTCGACCAGTTCACGATCCGCCAACTGGCCGGCGACCTGCTGCCCAACGCCACGATCGACGACCGGATCGCGACCGCCTTTCATCGCAACACGCCCACCAACGACGAGGGAGGAACTGATGACGAGGAGTTTCGCACGGTCGCCGTCATTGACCGGGTCAACACCACGTTCAGCGTCTGGATGGGCACGACGATGGCCTGCGCCCAGTGCCACGACCACAAGTACGACCCGCTCTCGCAGCGGGAATACTTCCAAGCCTTCGCGGTTCTGAACAACACCGCCGACTCCGACAAGCGAGGGGACGCCCCCACGCTTCTCCCATTCGATCCGGTCGCCGCCGAGCGACAGTCACTGCGCAGTCAGATCGTGGAAATCGAAAAGAATATACCACAGTTCAGGCAGCCCCAGGCCAAAGACGGACGCGAACCACCGGAGTTCCAGCCGGCCCGCCGGATCTTCGACGACCTGCGGCAACGATTTGCAGCCCTGCCGCCGTTGGATTCAGTGCCCGTGATGCAAGAACTTCCGGCAGGGAAACGTCGGACCACCCACATCCATGTGCGCGGCAACTGGAGGAATCTGGGCGACGCCGTGGCGGAGGGCGTGCCGGCGATCTTCAACCCGGCGCCGGCCGTCGGAGGAGACCGGTTCGACCGGCTCACGCTCGCGAGGTGGATTGTCGATCCGCGAAACCCGCTCACCGCCCGCGTCGTGGTGAACCGGCTCTGGGAGCGGGTCTTCGGCATCGGCCTTGTCTCCACGAGCGAGGAGTTCGGCAGTCAGGGAGAACTGCCAAGCCATCCCGAACTGCTCGACTGGCTGGCCACGGAACTCGTCGCCAGGGAATGGGACACGAAGGCGATCCTGCGGCTGATCGTGACCAGTGCCGCCTACCGTCAGACGTCGAAGTGCCCGCCCGACGTCGTCGCCCGCGACCCGGAAAATAGGCTCGTGTCCTGCGGTCCGCGGGTGCGGCTCCCGGCGGAGGTGATCCGCGACCAGGCGCTGGCTGCCTCCGGACTCCTGTCGCGGAAGAAGGGGGGCCCGAGCGTGCGGCCGCCGCAGCCCGCCTTCGGCCTCGGCGCCGCCTTCGGCCGCAGCATCGACTGGACGACGAGCGAGGGGGAGGACCGCTATCGACGCGCCATCTATACGAGCTGGAAACGGAGCAATCCCTACCCGTCGATGGCCGTCTTCGACGCCCCGGCACGCGAGGTGTGCACGATCCGCCGGCCGCGGACGAACACGCCGCTCCAGGCGCTCGTCACGCTCAACGACCCCGTCTATGTCGAGGCGGCGCAGGCGCTCGCCCGCCGGATGGTGAACGAAGGGGGCGACGCGGCCGCGACGCGGGCGGCCCGCGGGTTTCGTCTCGTGCTCGCCCGCGGTCCCAACCCGCAGGAATCCGAGCGTCTCGTTCGTCTCCATGCCGAGGCCGCGGCCGACTACGCTGCCAACCTCGAGGCGGCGCGAAAAATGGCCACCGACCCGCTCGGCCCGGCGCCGGCAGGAACGGACGTCGCCGACCTGGCGGCCTGGACCGTGGTCGCCAACGTGATCCTGAACCTCGACGAAACCTTCATGTGCCCGTGAGGACTCCGATGGATCCCCTGCTCGAATACAAGCTGCTCGCGACCCGCAGGCACCTGCTCGGGGGCATGGCCGGCGGGATCGGCGGGATCGCGATGCGTGAGCTTCTCGGCGCCGGTGCCGCGGCCCCGGTCGGCCCCGCCGATCCGATGGCCGCCCGCCAGCCGCAGCTGCCGGCGAAGGCGAAGCGGATGATCGTTATCCACCTCACCGGATCGCCGCCGCACCTCGACATGTACGACCACAAGCCGGAGCTGGTGAAGCGCGACGGCGAAGACTGTCCTGCCGACACGATTGCCGGCAAGAAGTTCGCCTTCACCACCGGCACGCCGAAACTGCTCGGCTCACCGCGGAAGTGGGTCCGTTGCGGCGAAAGCGGCATGGAACTCTCAGACGCAATCCCGCACCTGCATCGCGTGGCCGACAAGCTGTGCCTCGTCCGCAGCATGGTCACGGACCAGTTCAATCACGCGCCCGGCGAGCTCATGGTCTACACCGGCTCGCCACGCGGCGGGCGGCCGAGCCTGGGCAGCTGGGTGACCTATGGCCTCGGCACCGAGAACGCCGACCTCCCCGGGTTCGTGGTGCTCATCTCCTCGGGCACGCAGCCCAACGCCGGCACCGGCAGCTTCGGATCCGGCTTCCTGCCCAGCGTCTACCAAGGCGTCCAGTGCCGGTCCAAGGGGGATCCGGTGCTTTATGTGTCGGACCCGCCGGGCATGGACCGGGCGATGCGGCGGCGGTCGCTCGATGCCGTCAGGGATCTCAACGAGAT
Source organism: Planctomycetaceae bacterium UBA4655 (assembly GCA_002405515.1). Taxonomy (GTDB): domain Bacteria; phylum Planctomycetota; class Planctomycetia; order Pirellulales; family UBA1268; genus UBA4655. Next base: position 7,321 of record DHLZ01000216.1, on the reverse strand, counting down.
CCAGGCCCGCGAGCTCGGCAATCCGGAGACCGTGACACGGATCGCACAGTACGAGCTCGCTTACCGGATGCAGACGAGTGTGCCCGCCGTCATGGACATCTCGAAGGAACCGGCCCACGTCCTCCAGGCCTACGGAGCCCGGCCGGGCAGTCCCAGCCTCGCCAACAACTGCCTCCTCGCCCGCCGGCTCGTCGAGCAGGGCGTCCGCTTCGTGCACCTCTTCGACTGGGGCTGGGATTTCCACGGGACCAGTCCAGACCAGGGCATCCGCGACGGGCTGACGAAGAAGGCTGCCACGTTCGACAAGCCGGCGGCGGCCCTGATCGAGGATCTCGATCGCCGCGGCCTCCTCGACGACACGCTCGTGCTCTGCACCGGCGAGTTCGGCCGCACGCCTTTCCGCGAGGGACGCACGGCGGGCAGCGCCATCCTCGGCCGCGACCACTATCCCGACTGCTATTCGATCTGGATGGCGGGCGGGGGTGTGAAGGCTGGGTATGTCCACGGTGCCAGCGACGACCTCGGCTTCACCGTGGCAGCCGACAAGGTCCACATCCACGACCTGCAGGCCACGATCCTCCACCTCCTCGGCTTCGACCACACGCGGCTCACCTACCGTTTCCAGGGCCGCGATTTCCGCCTCACCGACGTCCATGGCGAGGTGGTCAAGGGGCTGTTAACCTAGATCGCGGAGGACGGCTGCCTTGTCTACCAAACTCGGCGAACGAAGGCGTTCGAAAGCGATCGGCCCCGTCGTCCTACTGTCGGCCTGCCTCGCGTTGTCGGGCCTGTCCGCGCGGGCCGCCGCGCCGACGGAACGACTCTCCTACACCCGCGACGTCCGGCCCATCCTCGCGACCCACTGCTTCAATTGCCACGGGCTCGACGAGGAGACGCGGCAGGCCG
>DHLZ01000216.1:2511-6189 GCA_002405515.1 Planctomycetaceae bacterium UBA4655 | reverse complement strand
GTCGCCCGGATCCACGCCACCGACGAGTCGATCGTCATGCCGCCGCCGGAGTTCAAGAAGCCCCTCACGCCGGCACAGGTCGCGACGCTCGAACGCTGGATCGCCGAGGGGGCGAACTACGAGCCGCACTGGGCGTTCATCACGCCGACGCGGCCCGCGGTCCCGCGGGCCACCGGGCTTGTGCACAACCCCATCGACGCCTTCGTGCAGGAGCGGCTCGCGCCGGCCGGCCTCCAGCCGTCGCCACCGGCCAGCCGCGAGACGTGGCTTCGCCGCGTGACGCTCGATCTCACCGGGCTGCCCCCCACCCCGGCCGAACAAGCCGCCTTCCTCGCCGACACCGGCGCCGATGCGTTTGAAAAGGTGGTCGATCGGCTCCTCGCCTCTCCGCGGCACGCGGAGCGGATAGCGCTGCACTGGCTCGATGCGGCCCGCTACGCCGACACCCACGGCTACAACAACGACGAGGAACGCAGCCAGTGGCCGTGGCGCGACTGGGTGATCGACGCCTTTGCTCGCAATCTCCCGTACGACCGGTTCATCGTCGAGCAGCTCGCCGGCGACCTGCTGCCCGAGGCCACCCAAGCCCAGCGGATCGCGACCGGCTTCGGCCGCAACCATGTGTTCACGACCGAAGGCGGCATCGTCGCCGAGGAATACCGGATCGAGTACGTGGCCGACAGGACCCAGACCACCGCCACCGCCTTCCTCGCGCTCACGCTGCAATGCGCCCGCTGCCACGACCACAAGTTCGACCCGATCTCGCAACGCGACTACTACGGCCTTTCCGCCTTCTTCAACAACCTGCCTGACGCGCCCCGGGAACGGGGTGTCACCGACCCGTTGATCGTGGTGCGAACCGACGCCGATCAGGCCGAGCTGGGCCGACTCAAGCAGCGTCAGGCCGAACTCGAGGAGGCGGTCAAGGAAGCCGCCCGGCAGCAGCAGGCGGCGGGCCAGCAGGCGGCCGAATCGCCGCGGCGTGATGCGGCCCCGCCCGCGGCGGCCGCGGACCTCGCCGAGGTCAAGAAGCAGATCGCCGCCCTCGAGGGGCGGGCCGCCCGCGTGATGGTGATGGCCGACTCCAGCCCGCGGCCGGCCCGAGTGCTCCACCGCGGCCAGTACGACCAGCCACGCGATACCGTCGAGCCGGGTGTGCCGGCCGTCTTTCCGTCGCTGCCCGAGGGCATGCCGCGCAACCGCCTCGCCCTGGCAACCTGGCTCGTCGATCCCCGGCATCCGCTCACCGCCCGCGTGGCCGTCAATCGCTGGTGGGAAATGCTCTTTGGCCGCGGGCTGGTGGCGACGGTCGAGGATTTTGGGACGCAGGGGGAGACGCCCAGCCACCCGGAACTGCTCGACTGGCTGGCGCGTGAACTCGTGGACGGCGGCTGGGACGTGCGACGGATCCTGAAGATGATCGTGCTCTCGGCGACGTACAGGCAGTCGTCGGCCATCTCGGCCGCGGCGCTGGCGCGGGATCCCGACAATCGGCTGCTGGGGCGTGGGCCGCGGTTTCGCCTCCCCGCCGAAATCATCCGTGACCAGGCGCTGTTCGCCGCGGGCCTGCTCGTGGAGCAGGTGGGCGGGCCGAGCGTGAAGCCCTACCAGCCGCCGGGCCTGTGGGAGGAGGTGTCGGTGAATAGGGCCGCCCGCTACGCTCCCGACCAGGGCCCGGGGCTCCATCGCCGCAGCATGTACACGTTTTGGAAGCGTACCTGCCCGCCCCCCGGGATGACGCTGTTCGACGCCCCCGACCGGGAGGTCTGCACGGTTCGCCGCCCGCGGACGAACACCCCTTTGCAGGCACTGGTGCTGATGAACGATCCGACGTATGTCGAGGCGGCCCGGGCGCTCGCCGTCGTCGCCCTGGCGGCCGTGCCGGCCGATACCGACGCGGCCTCGCGGGATGCTTCGATTCTCGACGCAGCGTTTCGCAGGCTGCTCGCCCGCGATCCCGAGCCGCGGGAAAGGGAATTGCTGCTGGAGCGGCTGGCCGACTTTCGCCGCCGCTTCGCGGCCGATCGGGCCGGCGCCGAACGCCTACTCGCCGTCGGCACGGTGCGGCCGCCCGACGGGATCCCGGCCGACGAGCTCGCGGCCTGGTCCACGGTCATGAACCTGCTGCTGTGCTTCGACGAGACCCTCACCAAAGGCTGACAGGAATCTCCGCCATGCATCCCGGGATGCCGACGACCGACACCATGCTGCCACTGCTCGATCGTCGCCGCTTTCTCGGCGGGTCGATGACCGTGTCGTCGATGGCCGCCCTGTCGTGGCTCCTCGGCCGGGATCTGCCGGCCGCGGTTCCGGCCCTGTCCGCACTCCATGTGCCCGCGCGTGCGAAGCGGGTGATCTATCTCTTCCAGTCGGGCGGCCCGTCGCATCTCGAGCTCCTCGACCCCAAGCCGGAGCTCCAGTCGCGACAAGGCACCGAGCTTCCCGATTCGGTCCGCATGGGCCAGCGGCTCACCGGGATGACGTCGGGCCAAAAGAGCTTTCCCGTGATCGCCTCGAAGTACGGCTTCCGCCAGTGCGGCCAGTCGGGCATCTCGATGAGCGAACTCCTCCCGCACACCGGCCGGGTGGTCGACCGGCTGTGCGTCGTCCGCTCGATGCACACCGAGGCGATCAACCACGATCCCGCCATCACGCTCATCCAGACCGGATCCCAGCAGCCGGGGCGGGCCTCGTTCGGCTCCTGGCTCAGCTACGGCCTGGGGTCCGAGGCGGATGATCTGCCCGCGTTCGTCGTGCTGATCTCCCAGGGGAGCGGCAGCGACAACAACCAGGGGCTGCTGGAACGGCTCTGGGGGTCGGGCTTCCTCCCCACCATGCACCAGGGGGTCAAGCTGCGGAGCGGCGGCGATCCCGTGCTCTACCTCGCCGACCCTCCGGGCATGAACCGCGAACTGCGGCGGAGCATGCTCGACGGCCTGGCCGGGCTGCACGCCCTGCAGGCGAACCGCGACGGCGACCCCGAGATCGCCACGCGAATCGCCCAGTACGAGATGGCCTTCCGCATGCAGGCCTCGGTTCCCGAACTCGTCGATCTGTCGGGCGAGTCGGCGGCCACCTTCGCGGCCTATGGCCCCGAGAGCCGCAAGCCCGGCACGTTCGCCGCCAACTGCCTCCTCGCCCGCCGGCTCGTGGAGCGCGGCGTGCGGTTCGTGCAGCTCTACCACCGCGGCTGGGACCAGCACAAGGGACTGATGAGCAACATCCCGAAGCAGTGCCGTGACGTGGACCAGCCGCAGGCGGCCCTCGTCGAGGATCTCGCCGCCCGCGGTCTGCTCGACGAGACGCTCGTCGTCTGGGGCGGCGAGTTCGGCCGCACGGTCTACGGCCAGGGGGGCCTGGCGGCGGACTACGGCCGCGACCACCACGGCCGCTGCTTCTCCATCTGGATGGCGGGAGGCGGAATCCGGCCGGGGATGGTGCACGGGGCGACCGACGACTACGGCTACAACGTCGTCGACAAGCCGATGCACATCCACGACCTGAACGCCACGCTCCTCCACTGCCTGGGCATCGACCATGAGCGGCTCACCTATCGCTTCCAGGGCCGCGACTACCGGCTCACCGACGTGCACGGCAAGGTGGTGCAGGACGTGCTCGCCTGAGGCGGCGAGGCAGGTCGCCCGTGGCCGACCAGGCCGCGACGGGAGCACGACCGGA
>DHLZ01000216.1:2068-2208 GCA_002405515.1 Planctomycetaceae bacterium UBA4655 | reverse complement strand
AAGTTTTCCTTGATCTCCTTGGAGACTCGGTGCCATCTCCTTCCTGCACCGCTTCGGCTCGGCCCTCAACCACCACGTGCCGAGCTACTACCGGGAGCATCAAGCAGTTGACATTGTTCTGCAGGGCAACTCGCGCCTCG
>DHLZ01000216.1:1511-1894 GCA_002405515.1 Planctomycetaceae bacterium UBA4655 | reverse complement strand
TGGTGCCGCTCAGTCAGCCGAAAACCCCTGTCAACAACATCGTGCTCGGGGTAGTAAGGCGGCCAACTGGATCGGACGGGGTCGTGGAACCACACGCTCAGGCGGGCCGTCACGGCGCTCGCAATCGGGAACGTCGGCAAGCAACGCGAGGCCACGGCCGGCGGGCATGGAAACGACGGTCACGGCTCCAGAGGCTGCTGCGACGCGAATCAAAAGCCCCGCTCGCACGACACGTCGCGAATTGCCTGGGCGAAACTCCTGGCCCGGGTGGGCGAGGAGTTTCCGCGCCAGTGCCCAGCGTGTGGCGGTGACATCCGGCTGATCGCGTTCAGGCTGTTTTCCGAGTGCGAAACCATCCCTGGCCTTCGCACTCTTGGCAACCT
>DHLZ01000216.1:0-1389 GCA_002405515.1 Planctomycetaceae bacterium UBA4655 | reverse complement strand
TCGCACTCTTGGCAACCTCCGGTTGCTGCGGACTTCCTGTCCGCGAACCGGGGCCGATCTGGAAGATCCTAACGCCCGTGTTGCTTCATACAGAGTGGCGAACCGCTCGAGCCACCGCCTGTCTCTCCCGCCCGTGGGCCGCCCACCGACTGGGGCGAGCTCGTGCAGGTCCATGACGACCGCGACGCGATTCAAGCGACGGATAGACGACCTGCCCGCGATCGACATCCACAGCCTCTGACCGGTGCCGGACGCGAGGCATCAAGGCCCCGGACGGGCGACCCGGCAGACGGTCTGCGCCGAGGCGAGAAAATCGCCACGTAAGGGGGTGTGGGGCGTTTCGAGAAACCCACTCCGGACGCTCGGGCCAGTCCTCCCGAGGCTCACGAGTCGCTCATCAGCCGGAAGACCGGTGCGAACGTGCCACTGACCGGGCTATCCTTTTTCTCCCGGACCGCTGCCGTCCGGAGTACGACTGCCTCCCATGTTCCCGTGGGAGGTACACTGCCCGGGGCTTCGGCAGCGTTTCTTTTTTCGGTGGAACTGGTCCATGACGAGCAAGCAATTCTTCGACTGGCAGACGTCGGGCGGCACCGATGACGTCATGCGGCTCGTCGACTGCCTGGAGCGGGCGGACATCCCGTGGTGCTGCATCGGCGGCGTGGCGGTCAATCACTGGGCCGAGCAGCAGATGGTCACCCGCGACGTTGATCTCGTGATCGCGCTCGACGCGGTGGATCGGGCCGTGCTGCTGCTGGAAGAGGCCGGGTTCACGAGCGAGCGATTCGACTGGTCGGTGAATCTGAAAGGCCGCTCGGCGGTCTCGGTCCAGCTTTCGACCGAAGACTTTTACCGTGAGTTTCCCGGCCGATCCGTGCCGGCCGACGTGCATGGCATTCTCATGCGAGTGGCGTCGCTGGACGACACGTTGGCTGGGAAAATAAAGGCCTGGGGGCATCCCACGCGGCGGCAGAGCAAGCAGGCGAAGGATTTCACCGACATCGTCAGGCTGGTCGAGGCCCATCCCCGACTCTGGTCGAGCCTGACGCCCGAGTTGCGCCGCCTGGTCAGGCAGCCATCCGGCTGACCTGCCTGCGACAGCCACCAGGTTTTGCTCGGAAGGTTTTGCACCGAAGGTCTTGCTTGGGCGGGGCGACCTTCTTCAGCGGCCCGGCTGCTGCTCGCCGGCGGGGACCGGCTCGACCGTTGCGCTGCTCTTCTCTTCTCCATCACCAGATAGAACAATGCCCACATCAGTGGTGTCCGGTTGCCGCACGGGGCTCCCGTCAGAACGACAGGACCCGCAAGGGCTTACGCTCAATGATCGTTGTAAACGACTTCGACTCGCGAGGACATTTGGCCTCCGGCAGGGCGGATTTTCCGCCGCCG
>DHLZ01000054.1:8229-19202 GCA_002405515.1 Planctomycetaceae bacterium UBA4655 | reverse complement strand
CCGCCGAGGCCGAACCGTCGCAGCAGGTCGGTCGCCCTCGCGACCGCGGCGGATCGGACCCGCAGCCATTCCAGCACGCCGTGTCGGACCATGAGAGGCGAGAGCACGTTTTCGATCGCGGTCAGCTCCGGCAGCAGGTGGTACGACTGGAACACGATGCCGATCGCGGTGTTCCGCAGGGCGTCGCGGGACGCGGTCGGCAGGTTGTCGATCCGATCCTCGCCGAGTCGGACCTCGCCCGCATCGGGCGGATCGAGCAGGCCAAGCAGGTGGAGGAGCGTGCTCTTGCCCGACCCGCTCTGGCCGATGACGGCGACGAACTCCCCTTCCGCCACGTCGATGTCCACGCCCTTGAGCACCTCGAGCGTGCCGCCGCCGGAGCGGTAGGTCTTCCGCAGGCCGCGGCCGCGGAGCACCGTCGCATTCGCCGTCGGCCGCGTTCGCGAGAACACTTCCTGGGCGCGGTCGTCCGCTCGCTGCATGACGGCTTCACTCATGGCGGAGGGCCTCCACGGGGTGCAGGCTCGCGGCCCGGATCGCAGGCAGGACGCTCGAGGCGATCGCGATCCCCACGGCCCCGGCGATGATCCAGAGAATCGTTCCCGGCTCGACGATCGTCGGGATCTTGTAGAAGTAGTAGATCGACGGATCGAACACCTTCTCGCCGGTGCCCCATTCGACGAGCGAGCGGATGCCGTTGATGTTCCAGGTGATCGCGAGGCCCAGGGCGAGCCCCGCGCCCGCCCCGACCAGGCCGAGGAAGAGACCGTAGCCGAGGAAGATGCCTGCCACGCCCGAGGCCCGGGCGCCGATCGACTTGAGGATGCCGATGTCGCGGGTCTTCTCCACGACGATCATGAAGAAGATCGCGAGGATGCCGAAGCCGGCCACCGCCACGATCATGAAAAGCAGAATGTTGAGCACCGCCATCTCCATCTCGACGGCGGCGAGGAGCGGGCCCTGCTTGTCCCGCCATGTGGAGACCTGGTAGAGCTCGGGCGGAAACGCCTTGCGGAGTCGGTTGCGGACCTCTTCGAGGTCGGCCCCCGGCACGAGCTTGATCTGGATCGAGTTGACGCTCGGAATGCCGGTCTGCGGCTCGATCATGCCCCGCATCCGCGCGAGTTCGGCGATCGGCACGAAGACGAAGTTGGAGTCGTACTCGCTCATCTTGCTCTCGTAGAAATCGACGATCGTGAAGGTGTCGGTCACGGCCTTCGGCGGCGTGCCGGCGGTAGGGAAAGTGACCTTCGTGTCGTCGCCCGGCAGCACGAGGAAGCGGTCGACGCCGGAGCCGTCGCGGAAGCTCGCCAGGCCGATGCCCGGCACGATGCCGGTGAACTGCTCCTTCGCCGGGTCCATCGTGCGGCCTTCCTCGGGCCGGGCGGCCGCGAAGGGGTTCTCGCGAGGCGGCGCGGCGGCGGTCGCACTGGCCGCTGCATCGCTGGAACCAGCCGTCGCCGCGAGCACCGCATCGACCTGCCGGTCGATCGGGCGAACCGGCTTCGCCGACCCGTCGTCGGCATTCGCGCCGGCGGCGTCGAGCTTCTCCCGCCAGATCTTCTCGCGGGCCACCCGTTCGCGGCGGTGCGGCCAGCCGGCGTTCGCGAGCGCCGGACGCGTCGGGCGGGTGTCGTTCGACTGGCTGTCCACCGTGTCGTAGCCCGCCTCCCGCAGTTGGAAAGACAGCTTCTCGCGGTTGCCGGGATGCTGGAGGTAGCGGCCGAAGTCGCTCACGCTCGCGTGGGTTTCCTCGTCGATGCCGATGAACATCACCTGCCGCGTCACCCACTGGTCGCGGACCTGGAACGACAGCATCGCGGGCACGGCCAACGTCGGCGTCATGCCGGCGATCGCGTCGCCCCCCGCCCGCTTGATCTCCTCCATGTGCCAGTTCGGATCCTGGAATCCAGAGAGCGAATGGCTCTCGAAGACGATGTCGGAGAGGATGCCGTGGATCCGTGTCTGCATCTCGTGGGAGAAGCCCTCCATCACGGCGTTCACGACGATCATCGTCGCCACGCCGAGCGTCACGCTGATCACGCTGGCAAGCGCGATCCACCGGGTGCGGAGATACCGCCAACAGAGCAGGAGCTTGTACATGCGGGGAATCCGGGAAGGATGGGGCGAGGGACGGTACCAGATGCCCCCGGGGCCTCCAACGGCAAAAAAGAGGTGTTCGGAAGCCCGAGGCGCGAGCCGAGAGGGGCGTTGAGGAAGCCGTGCGAATGGATGTCCGGTCCAGCACGACCGTTCCACAAACGCCGTCGGAATGAACCCCGCCCGCTGCGTGGACGCCTCGCCAACTCCCCTCTCGGCTTGCGCCTCGGGCTTCCGGGGATCTTTCAGCGATCGCCTGCAGGGAAACTTGCGCCTCGGGCTTCCGGGGATCTTTCCTCACGGTCGCAGGACGATGCGTCGCAGGTCCATGACGGCGATGCCCGGTTTCGTGCGGGGCTTCACGGCGAGCGTGTGGCGGCCGGCTGCGAGGTTCACTTCGCCGATCACGCGGAGGATCTGGTGCTGGAAGTGGCCCGTCTCCTGGACCGTGAACGTGAGCGTCTCGCCACCGTTCTCTCCCCGAACCTCGACGGCCACTTCGGCGCCGCCGCTGCCCGTGCCGCAGCCCTGCTGGATCTCGAGCTCGTAGCGGCCCGGCTTCGGCACGTCGAACTCCCACTCGGCCCAGTCGGCCTGACTGGTCCAGTAGCCGAGCACGTTCTTGTGCGGCTCGGGCTCGTACCGCAGTTTCTCCCCGTGCACGCGGGCGTCCTTCGCGTGCAGCCGGATGTCTCCCGTCGCCGCGGTTACGAGCCGCGACGGGTCCTGCCCGACGTCCTGCCGGCGGTGCCATGCGGGATCGAAGTCGGGATTGGGGGTCGGCATCCGCGCACCCACGCGTGCCCGCCAGCCCTTCAGTTCGGCGAGCATCGACTTTGCTCGCGCTGGCTCAGCGGCGGCGAGGTTCCTCGTTTCGCCCACGTCGGCCGCGAGGTCGTAGAGTTCGAGCGATCCGTCCTCGAACTGCTCGATGAGCTTCCAGTTCCCCTCGCGGATCGCGCCGGCGGGCCGTCCCCCCTGCTTCGTGGAATGCGGAACGTGCCAGCAAAGGCGGCGGTCGGGCAGTTCTTCGCCGCGAAAGAGCCCCAGAAGGCTCACTCCATCGAGCGGCCCGACCGCCTTCGCCGCGTTGATGCGGGCCGCTTCGAGGAGCGTGGGGGCGAGGTCGGTGAGCGCGACCGGCGTGTCGCACACCCTTCCGGCCGCAACGACGCCCGGCCAGCGGACGAGGAGCGGCACCCGCAGCCCGCCCTCGTAGAGACAGCCTTTGCCCGCGCGGAAGGAAGCGTTGGGGGTCGCCGGAGTTCCTGTTGATTCCGGGACGTGGAGGCCGCCATTGGCGCTCGTGAAGACGACGATCGTGCGATCGGCGAGGCCGAGCGACTCGATCGTGGAGAGCAGCCTGCCCACGGCACGATCGAGCGTTTCGATCGTCGCGGCGTGGGTTGGGTTGAGGCCATCGCGGTTTTTTCCCACGACGTCGGGCGAGGCCGAGAGTGGAATGGGCGGGTCGTCGTAGGGCACGTAGCAGAAGAATGGCCGGTCGCGGTTGGCCTCGATGAACTTCTCCGAGGAAAGCGTGTTCGCAGGCGGCGACTCGACGACGTCGAACCCCTGCCGTTCGGGTGAGTGCTCCGCCCCGCCCAGGTGCCACTTCCCGAAGAGGCCGGTGGCGTAGCCGGCCTGCTTGAAGAGCTCCGCCAGCGTCACCTCCTCGAGCGGAAGGAAGCCCTCGATCCGCGGCTGGAGGAGCTTCTGCGCCGGGGTGTCGGGCCGACCGGGCGGATCGTCGGTCAGGTTCAGCCGCGCGGGGCACTTGCCGGTCAGGAGGGCCGCGCGGGAGGGGGAAGAGATCGGCTGCGCCGCGGAGGCAGCCGTGAACCGCATCCCCTGACTTGCCAGCCGGTCGAGGTGCGGCGTGCGGTGCTCCGCGCGACCGGAACAGCCGAGATCGTTCGGCCCCAGGTCGTCGGCAATCACGAGGACGATGTTGGGGGGCGGGCCGTCGGCTGCGGCCGGCTCACGCATGGCATCACCGACGAGCATCGCCAACGCGATGCTCACCGGCGAGAGCGTCGACGGCCACGATCGGCCGCGGGCCCGTGGTTCATTCACCGTGATCCCCCACTCGTGTGTGTCGCGGTTGGCCCGAGCCGCTACGCGTGCGGACGCTGGATCGGGAAGAGGATGATGTCGCGGATCGACGCGGCGCCGGTGAGGAGCATCACGAGCCGGTCGATGCCGATGCCGAGGCCGCCCGCCGGAGGCATGCCGTGGCGGAGCGCCTTGATGAAGTCATGGTCCATGCGGGCCATCGACTCCTCGTCCGCCAGGCCCGCCAGCTGCGTGCGGAAGAGCTCTTCCTGGAGGTCGGGGTCGTTGAGTTCGGTGTAGGCGTTGGCCAGTTCCATGCCGGCGACGTAGAGCTCGAACCGTTCGGCGATCTCGGGGTGGCCCGCCTTCCGCTTCGTGAGCGGGCAGACGGCGGCCGGATAGTCGAGCACGAAGATCGGGCCGTCGAGCGTCTCCTCGACCCTGGCCTCGAAGAGGTCGCTCTTCACGACGTCGGCATGGCGGCCCTTCGTCTCGATGCCCGAGGACTCGGCGGTGGCCTTCACGCTCGCCGGGTCGGTCGGGTCGCAGCCGACCACCTCCGCGAGCAGCTCGTCGTAGCGGGCCCGGCGAAACGGCGGGGTGAGCGAGATCGTGCGGCCCATCCACTCGAAGCGGTCGGGCGTGCCGGCCGCCCTCGCCGCGTCCACGACGATCGCCTCGGCGAGGTCCATCATCGTGCCGTAATCGCCGTAGGCCTCGTAGGCCTCGAGCATCGTGAACTCGGGGTTGTGCCGCGGGCTCACGCCCTCGTTGCGGTAGACGCGTCCGAGCTCGAAGACCCGCTCCATCCCGCCGACGAGGAGCCGCTTGAGATGCAGTTCGAGCGCGATCCGCAGCACGATCGGCATGTCGAGCGCGTTGTGGTGGGTCTTGAACGGGCGGGCCGCGGCGCCGCCGGCGATCGTGTGGAGCGTGGGGCCTTCCACCTCGAGGTAGCCGCGGTCGGTGAGCGTGCGACGGATCGACTCGACAACACGGCTGCGGGCGACGAAGCGGTCGAGCACCCCTTCGCCGTGGACGAGGTCGAGGTATCGCATCCGCTGCCGCAGGTCGGGATCGACGAGGCCGTGGAACTTGTCGGGCGGCGTCTCGATCGACTTCGTGAGGAACTCGATGCCCGACGCGAAGACGGTCATCTCGCCGGTCTTCGAGTAGCCGAGCCTGCCGTCCACGCCGATGAGGTCGCCGAGGTCGAGGCAGCCGACGACGTTCCAGGCGTCGGGGCCGACCTGCTTCTTGCCGAGCATGATCTGGATGCGTCCGGTGCGGTCGGCGAGCGTGATGAAGACGAGGCTGCCGGCGCTCCGCAACAGCAGGATCCGGCCGGCGACCCGCACGGTCGGCCCGTTCTCGTCGGCCTTGTCGAGCCGGTCGCCCCGGTCGCGGACCTCGGCGATCGGCATGATCCCGTCGTAGCGGTGCCCCCAGGGATCGATGCCGAGCGACCGCAGCCGGTCGAGCTTGTCGCGGCGGGCCGCCTCGAGTGAGTTTCCGGGAGCGTTGCCGGTGGCGGGAGGGCGTGGTTCGGGGGGCGTCGTCATGCGGCGTGCTGGAGTGGATGGAAGGGGCGGGGGAATGGAGGCTTGGAATTGTCGCTTTTCCGACGGGAAGGCTACAACCCGGTTCGACGCGGACCAAGCGGCCGCGACCTCGAGGCCCGGGCACGCCCGGCGCGCGATGCACCCGCCCAGGCCCTCCCTCTTCAGCGTCGAGCTGCGAACCTCGCGGTGGACGGAGATGGTCGAGTGGTACCGGTGCGTCTTGGGGCTGCGGGTGCTCCTGCGGGTGATCGACGACGAGTATGCCCTCATCGAGGCGGGCGACACGAGGCTCGCGATCCTCGGCCGCCCGTCGCCGGGAGACGCGAGCCCGCGGTGGAGCCTGGGCTTCGAGGTGGGGGATCTCGAGGCCGTGCGGGCGAGGCTGGCCACCTCGGCCGCGGCGATCGACGTGCCGGTGCGAAACCCGGAGGGCTTTCGCGAGATCGTCGTGGCTGATCCCGACGGGAATCGGCTGCGGCTCTTCGCATGGCAGAATTGACGTCGAGTCACCCGCGGTCGTAAGAATCACAGCCGGAGGAAATGCACGTGGACGAGTCCGTCGAACCGCTTGGCATGCGGGTGTTGATCCGCAAGGACGAGAGCCGTCACAGGACGCGGGGCGGCATCGTGCTTCCCGACCAGGCGGAGATCCCGACCATCACGGGCCGGGTCGTCGAGGTGAGCCTGCAGGTCGAGCGGGACGCCGACTTCCCGATCGCGAAGTACGACAAGGTGCTCTTCCATCCCAAGAACTCGATCCCGGTTGACTTCGAGCAGGACAACCTGCTCTACGTCGTGCCGATCGAGGACGTCGTCGCGGTGTTTCGCCGCCACGACGATGCGAAGCCGCAGCGGCGGGGGAAGCCGAGCCACGATGAAGACCGGCCATCGGACGGCGGCGACGGCTGACCGGGATCGCCCGACCGGCCCACGGAATGCCGCCGCCGAGGGAGGGTCACTGAAAGTCGGTACGGAGCCCGCCCGTGGGGACCGATAGACTCGGGCTCCAACGCCATGACCCCAATTCGACAGGACGTCCATCCGCCGAAGTCTTCCGACGCACGGCCGCATCGCGGTCCTGCCGCGGGGGAGCCGCTCTGCTGCGTGGTCGTGGAGGACCAGACGATGTTCCTCCAGTTGCTCGTGGGGATGCTGCGGACGGTCCCGGGAATCCGGCTGGCAGCCGTCGCCCAGGGGGTGCGGGAGGCGATCCAGGCCTGCCAGCAGCACCCCGTCGATCTGCTCATCCTCGACCTCAGGCTGCCCGATGGGGATGGCCTGGAAGTCCTGCGGCACGTTGCCTCGCGGCGTTCTGTCGTCGAATGCATCGTGCTTTCGAGCGCGGCAGCCGAGTTCTCCTGCCCGCAATCACTTCTGAAGCACATCCGGGCGATCGTCGACAAAACGCAGACCTACGAGCGGCTGTCCGCGGCGATCCAGGAGGTGGTCCGTGACCGTGGCGTGCCGACGACGCGACACGATTCATCAAGCTCGGGCGATCCATGCGAGATCCTGCGGCCGAGAGAGCTCGAGGTCTTCGAGTTGATCGGTCAGGGGCTCACGACGAACGAGATCGGCGCGCGGCTGGGCATCTCCCAGAACACGGTCGAGACGCACCGCAAGAACATCGCATCCAAGCTCAAGGCCAGCGGCGCGGAGCTGGTGCGGCTCGCAACGATCTACAACCAGACGTCGCTGCCCCGCGGCAGAGCCCGTTGAGCGGTGCATCGGCCACCCATGACGGGAGTACCGGGTTCCGGTGAGAAGACTTCCGGCGGCGAGCGGGTCGGGGGTGCGGCTCACGGTGTGATCACAACCGGGCAACTGCCCCGGATTTCCGCAATGAGACGGCTGGTGCGCTCCGCGAATCGGCCGCGGAGCCTGCCCTTCGCTCCGGTCGGACCATGACGAATCGTTGCACGAACCGCACGCAGAACTATGTTTCGCAGAACAGCGGGCGAAACGTTCGGCCGCGTGGAGCAGCGGAGAATTTGTTCCATCGACGGGCTCGCGGAGCGTCGGTGGTTCGGATCGACCGCTGTCGATCGAGAGTGACGAGGTTTCACGAGGAGATTCGCACGATGCGGAAGATGTTGATCTGTTTCCTGCCGGCGTTCGCCGTCGTCGCCCTGTGCACGACTGCGGGAGCCGGTGATTGTGGCGGTTGCAGCGGTGGCCGTGCGGGTGGCTGCGAAGGAGCGGTCGTCAGCGGTGATGCGTGTGGTGGCGGCAGTGCCGGTTCGGCCTGCGGAGGCACCAAGACGGTGTATCAGCGGGAGTACGTGACCGAGATGAAGACGGTCACGTCGACCGAGTACACCACCGAGACTCGTGAGCGGACCTACACGGTCCACACCCGCGTCCCGCGGACCGAGACCAGGACCCGCACGGTGACCGTGCAGGTTCCGGAAACCCGGACCCGGACCGTGAACCACACGGTTCACAAGAACGTGACCGAGACCAAGACGGCCGAGTACACCGTCCAGGTCCCCTACACCGAGTCGGTCGAGCAGACCTACACGGTGATGGTGCCGGTGACCGAGGAGAAGACCTCGACCTACACCGTCATGGTCCCGAAGCAGGAGGAGAAGACGAGCACCTACACGGTCAAGGTTCCCTACACCGAACAGGTCGAGCAGGCCTACACGGTGAGCGTTCCCTACACCGAGGAAGTGAGCGGCTCCCGCTCGGTCACGAAGCGGGTTCCGGTCACGACCTACAAGACGGTGCAGGTCAAGGGAGGCCACTGGGAAAACCAGTCGGTCACCGTTGACGGCGGCGTCGACGCCTGCGGCTGCCCGTGCCCCCCGAAGACCTGCTGCAAGAAGGTCTGGGTGCCGACCTGCGAGACGAAGGAAGTGCCCTGCACGACCTACGAGTGCGTGACCGAGGAAGTCCCCTACACGCACACGGTCACCAAGCACCGTGATGAGCAGCGGACCCGCACGGTCAGCGTCACCAAGCACCGCGACGAGGAGCGGACCCGCACCTACACCGTCACCACCATGGTGCCGGAGGAGCGGACCCGCACCTACACGGTCACCAAGAGCGTGCCGGAGCAGAAGACCCGCACGGTCAACGTCACCAAGCACCGCACCGAGACGAAAACTCGGGAGTACACGGTGACGAAGAGCGTACCGGAGACCGTCACGAAGGAAGAGACCTACACGGTCATGGTGCCCCAGCAGAAGGAAGAGTCGTACACCGTGACGGCATACGACTCCGTGCCCGAGACGAAGACGGAGACCTACACGGTCCGCGTCCCCCACACGGTCACGAAGGAAGTGCCCGTGCAGAAGTGCGTGACCGTCGCCGTCGAGGTGCCGGTCTCGGGCGGCTGCGGCGGCTGCGGTGACGCCGGCTCGGCCGGTGTCGTGAGCAGCTGCGGCAGCTGCAACTGAGTACCGGCCGCGTCGGGCCCGGGCCCGATGACGGAGTGCCTGCGAACGGGGCCGGACGCGAAAGCGTCCGGCCCCTCTTCGTTGGCTACTGCTCGAGCGAGTCCGCGTTGATTGCGGCCATGATCCGCCGCCGGCCGCCATGAGCAGCCAGCACGACCACGGCTGCCGCCAGCAGCCCGCAGCCGCCGGGCTCGGGCAACGAGACTGTGAGCGTCGAATCCGGGTTGGTGCCCAGGCCGAACACGACCTTGTCGACGATGTCCGTCTCGGTGTAGCCGCCGACACCGCTGAACGTGAACGTGGCCGTGTTCCTCACCACGTACTTGTTGTTGAGCACGCCATTCGGTTCGATGTCGCCGCCGCTGTAGATGCCGAAGTTGATCATGGTGTTGCCCTGGCCCACGACCTGCGGCGTGAAACCGTTGGGGCTGAAGCCGCTGTTGCCCACCGTGCCGATGCCGAATCCGAGGTTGGGCTGCGACGCGACCGACAGCGTGCGGAACTGCCACGAATTGTCGCCGTTGTTCACGGCCCGGATGTTGCTTGCGGTGCCGCTTCCCGAGGTGAAGGTCTGCGGCGTGTAGTAGTAGGGAAGGTCGGTGGCGCCCTTCCGCACGAGATAGAGGAGGCCGCCGGCTGAGGAGTAGGTGAGCGTTGGGCGGCTCGTCCCCTTCACGATGTCGAAGTAGAAGCTCGTCAGCACGTCGGCGGCGTCGGTGGAATTGCGGGGCGACGTGTTGTCGAGCTGCACGGTGAGCGTGTTGCCCGACATCGTGAAGGTCGCGATGAACGACACGGGATTTCCCGCGGCGGACGTTCCAGACACCGGAAACATGATGCTTCCGGGGGCATTTTCCGCGAAGGAGCCGATCGCGATGCACACGGTCACGATCAGGACGGTACGACGACACCAATGCAGGCCAGAATTCACGTGGGCACCCTGTTTGAGACATGGCCATGGAACGACGGCGGCCGTGCCTCGGGAGGGCACCGGCTCGTCTGCTGGTGCGGCGTCGGATCGGGGCGTTCGTCGGTTGTCCGACGAACGCTCGCATCGACCTACGCTTCGTCGGGGCCTCGGAAAGAGCCGACGGCCCCGGCAACTCGTCCGCCGAGAGGGATGTCAGAGCGTCCCGCCGACCCGGAGTCGTCGCGATCGCCCTGCCGGCGGAATCCTGTGTTCAGGGGCCGCCGCTTCGGCAAGGGTGAGCGCGAAGGCCTCAAAAAGATGCCTTTTCGGCGGCAAGTCCCGATGGACACTCCGCGTTGGGATGCCCGTGGCCCGCCGGCGGAGAACGCCTTGTTGTCGTGATGCGGCCGGTGTCTCGGTCCACGTCCTTGCGTGCGATGATCCGTCGGTTGCAGGCGAGCAGCGACGGCGCGCCGAGGCTGGCGGGACTATGTATTCGTCGGCCTGGGGGCCCCACGCACCGCATCCTCCACGCTCCATGGGATACGAGGCCATGCGATCTCGAATCTCCTTCGATACGTCAGGGTGTGGTGGCTGCGAGGAGCAACGTCGCGCGGTGGCGTTCGCGGTACGCTTGCCAGCGTCGAGTTCCTCCGTGGTTGCGTGTCTGTGCGTCGGATCGCCGTCTGTCTTCTGCTCCTTGCCGCGGTCACGACCCACGGCTGCGGCGGCCGGGTGAGTGATGAGCAATGCCGCCTCAACACCGGCCTGGCCCTGGCTGCCGTCGATGGCAATGCCGCGATCCTCGTCGACAAGGTTGCCTGCCCGCCCGCCGAACTGTCCGCCGCACTCCCGCTGGCCGTCTGGAACCTCGTTCCCGCTCCGACGATCACGCGGATGCTCGACGCCGGTGCCGACCTGCTACCGGGAGCATCAAGGAGTTGA
>DHLZ01000054.1:7859-8003 GCA_002405515.1 Planctomycetaceae bacterium UBA4655 | reverse complement strand
GGTACCCCGTACGGAAGCCCGAGCCGCAAGCCGAGAGGAGAGTTGACGATGTGCAGAAAGGCGTCGTCGAGCCACTCAAAAACGCTCGGAATGGACGCCGTTTTGCCAAATCACCCGGCTCTTGGCGCGACCCTGACGCCCCTC
>DHLZ01000054.1:0-7640 GCA_002405515.1 Planctomycetaceae bacterium UBA4655 | reverse complement strand
CATCGTGCTCGGGGTAGTAACAGCCGGGGGGCGGTGTGAAACCGGCTCGACGTCGGCGGCGATGATCGTGTCGATAGACGAAGAAAACGCCGCGAACAAGGCGTCGTTTCGGCAGTTGCCCAACCGTACCCACAGGAACCGCGCTGCGTCATTCGGCTGGCTGCTCAGGTAGAGGAAGTCTTCGTCCTTGCTGACGACGATCCGGGCATCAGTGATTGCCCTCGCCTACAGAGCACGGTCGTCGAGCAGGTGGAACCCGCTCTCGAAGACGTGCTCGGCGTCATGTCCGCGGGTGCGGAGCCAACGAGCCAGGGCAGGAGGCAACTGGTTGTCGACCAGAAACCTCATGCGACCTCAACGACGACGTGGTTCGTCTGCTGGGCTGCGTAGGCGATGGCGGCGAGGATGTCGTCCCGCTCGAGACAGGGATAGTCGGCCAGGATTTCCTCGACGGAGGCCCCGTTGGCGAGGAGTTCAAGCACGTCGGAAACGCGGATGCGCATGCCCCGAATGCAAGGCTTTCCGCCGCACTTTCCAGGCTCGATTTTGATGCGCGGGTGAACTGTGGAAGCCATGGATGCGGTATACCGCGGGTCCATCTGCCAAGTCATGCTTTCAAGGCCGACGAAACAGTGATCGCCGCCGCGGCTTCACGCTGCCATCCCAAGCCCGGCCGAGTTTGGGTTTGAGTTTGGGCGTGGGACTTTGTCCTCTCCGAAAATCAGCAAAAAACAACTAGGCCCGGTGTGATTCGAACACACGACCAAGGGATTATGAGTCCCCTGCTCTAACCGCTGAGCTACGGGCCCGAAGGGACGCTGTTATACGGTTCCGCGGGGGACGGCGTCCAAATGCCCGCCGGAATCGTCGCGAAGCGGCGGGGAAACCCCGCCGGCAGGGAGGCTTGTAACAGTGGAACATTATGTTACGTTCATCTGTTGCGTCGCGATGGCGGCGGGTTTTTGTCACATGAATGAAAGAAGTTACATCACAATGGCCGAAACGAAGTCCGCCGCGAAGGGCGTCAACAAGTCCGAAGAGATCCGCAAGCTTGCGACCGCGATGAAGCAGAAGGGGGAGAAGCTGCGGCCCGTCGTGATCGTGGCGGCCCTCAAGAAGCAGGGGATCGCGGTGTCGAGCCCGCAGGTGAGCATGGTGCTCAAGCGGATGGGGCTCGGGGCGAGGCCGGCGCGTGGTGAGGCGGCGGGAGCGGTCGGCGGCAGGCGGTCCGCGATCTCGGTGGACGACCTCCTGATCGCCAAGAAGATCGCCGGTCAGTTCGGCTCGGTGGACCGGGCGATCTCGGCGCTCGAGGCACTCAAGCGGTTCCAGGCCTGATCGAAGAGGGCGTTCCGGCGAGGGGCGGTCGCGGCGAGGCCCGCAAGTCCCCTGGGCTTCCCGCCTTTCCCAGCAGGGAAAGTCTGCAGGATCGCGCCAGTCGGCACCGATAGAAGAGTCGGTGTCGTGGACCAATCCGCGGGACGACTTTCGATGCTGCGCGGTTCCGGAAATCATCGCGAGTTGCGGTTCCTTGTCGCCGCGTGCGTCGCCTTTGCGAGTTGCGGCTGGGCGCGAGCCGAGCCGGAGGTGTACGAGGCGGACAGCGTCGATTTCCGTGAGCCCGATGCATGGGACGCGGATCTCCACGACCGCGACGACGCGTTCGTGATGCCCTTGTCGGCGGACGACGGTATCGATGCTTCCGGACCGAGCGGTCCCTCGTCGATGAATCTCACCGAGGAGGAGGTCCGTGCGCTCGTCGATCAGGCGGTCGAGACGCGGCTCGCAGGCATCCCGCGGCCGCGGTATATCCCGGCGACCGACATCGAGCCGCCGAAGGGGCTCGTCTTCCTGAAGACCGACCCCCGTCGCGGTGATTACCCCTTTTCCATGGCGCTCGGGGGCTACCTGCAGTTGCGTTGGTTTGAGTTCGCCCGCGACGCGACCGAGTGGTTTCCCACCGGGGCGACGTCGGGCAGGCCGGTCAACAACATCAACACGTTCAACATCAACCGCTTCCTGCTGTCGTTCCACGGCCACGTGGTGGACGAGCGGCTGCTTTACAACTTCGCCCTCTTCGGCACGACGAACGTCGGCATCCGATCGGGCGTCGTGCCGATCGGGATGACCGGCTGGAAGTTCAGCGAGGCGGCGCTCGTCGGCGGCGGCATGACGATCGTTCCGGGATCCCGCGAGTGGCAGCAGACGACGCCCTGGACGGTGGGCATCGACCGCAGCATGGCGAACACCTTCTTTCGACCCGGCTTCAGCCCGGGCCTGCAGTCGATGGGCACGATCGGCGGCGGCACGGTGCACTACGTCGCCGGGGTTTGGAACGCGATCGACGGCGGCACGACCGGCGTGCTCCGTCGCGGCACGTCGATGGCATGGGCGGGGAACACCTGGTGGGAGCCGCTCGGCCCCTTCGGCCTCGGCGTTTCCGACATGGAGCACCGCAGGAATGCGGCCGTCCGCGTGGGCTGCAGCGGCGTCCACGCCCTCACCAACGCCCTGCCGATCCCGGGCAACAACCCGGAAGACACGATCGTGCGGCTCTCGAACGGCACGCCGATCACCGCCGACGGCGCCCTCGGGCCAGGCAGCACCGTCGAGCAGTTCGTCTACCGTCTCGCCACGGTCGATGCCGCCTGGAAGTGGCGGGGCATCGGCGCCTCCGCCGAGTATTACTTCCGGATGCTCGACAACTTCAGCGGGGAGGGCACGTTCGACCGGTCGAGCATGTTGGACCACGGCGGCATGGGCTATCTCTCCTGGTGCTTCGTGCCGCGGACCTACGAGGCCTACGCGCGGTCGAGCGTCGTCACCGGTCCCTACGGCACGGGGCAGGAGTACGGAGGCGGGCTCAACTGGTATCTCAAGAAGACGCGGCAGGCGAGGCTCACGATCGAGGGGCTCTACATGAACCGCAATCCGGCGCAGAACTTCCTCTACCCCTACCGCGCCGGCTACACCGGCACGGCGATCCAGACGCAGCTCATGGTGATCTTCTGATCGTCGGCCACCGGCTCAGAAGCAGTCGTTGCGAACTTCCTGCTTGATGAGCTGCTTCAGCCGCTGGATCGCCTGCTGCTCCTGGGCCTTCGCGTCCCGCCAGAACTGTGCGATCTCGTCCCGCCACTCGGCGTTGGCGATGTATTGGTCGTACCGCCAGAGGGCGTCGAGCCGGCGGCTCAGGTCGTGGACGAGGTCGTGGTCGTGATCGGCGCAGCCGCAGGTCTCGCCGAGGTGGGTCATCTCTTTTTCCGCTGCCAGCGTCATGGCGTGGTCTCCCGGTGGGGGGGTGGTTGGACGAGCTCCGTTCCTGGAGATGCCGGTGCGTTTCCTCGCGGCTCGCGGCGAAACTTATCCGGCCGAACGGAGCGTTTTCAAGCTGGAGCCAAGTTCGCGTCGCGCGGAGGCCCTTTCAGCATCCGCTTCACCGGACAGATGCGCCGCACGACCCGGCGTCGATCGGCCGAGCAGGTTCAGTTGAGCCGTGTCGCACCGCTGATCTGCACGGTCAGCTTTCCCTTGCACTCCCTCTTCGACGGCAGGTTCACCTTGAGGAAGAGCATTCCGGTCCGCTCCGCGGGCTTTTCGTATTGCTTGCCGACCGCGAACGGCCGCGGTGGCTTGCCGTCCTTCTCCGGCGCGCCGGAGGCGATGACGGCCATCACCGCCCCGAGAGGCACGTGGCCCGCGACGTCCTCGGCGGGATTCACCGCCGGCACTCCGTCCGGGCCTGCTGTGAGCGCAATGGAACCGGAGTAGTCCCCTCGGGCACGGATTCGCAACATCTCGTCCTTGACGACGGAGCCCACCGGCTGCCAGGACTTTGCCGGATCGATATCGATCTCGTACTCCCGCGAGTCGAGGATCGTCTTCTTAAGTTCCGTGAGCTTCTGTTTGATCGCGTCGTTCGTCGGGTCGAGTCGGCCGAGCGCCTCGAGGAGCACCTTCGCCCGCTCCGGCAGGCCGGCATCCTCGTAGCCCTTGATGAGCGTCGTCGTTTCGCGGAAGAAACTTTCCCGGAGATCATCGACCTTTGCGTCGAGCCGCTTGATCTCCGTCGGGGATCCCGCCCGTGGCTTCGGCTTGGCGGCAGTTTGTGCGGATACGATCGTCTGCGAGCACGCGACCATCACCGCACCGAGAACCGCCGTGGTCGATGAAAATTCGAACCAGTTCGGGTGACGCATGCAGGAAAGCTCCCGGGAACGCGGCCTAGCGACGGCCAGCCCGCGATTTTCTCGAATCCTCCTCGATCGCGGCGACGAGGGCAAGAGTGGCCAGCGGATCGTCGTCGAGGATCGTGCCGATCGCGGCGACTCACGGGGCGGCTGGCTTGGATTCCGCGTCCTTGAGCAGCCGGAAGAGGTCGCTGTCGGTCGTGAGGATGAGCGTCGTGCCGCCGTCGAGCGTCTTGCGGTAGGTGTCGAGCGTCTTCGTGAACCGGTAGAACTCGGCGGCCCTCGGGCTCGCCGTGAAGGCATTGGCGTAGATCTCAGAGGCCTTCGCGTCGGCCTGGCCCATGATCTCCTCGACCTTGCGGTAGGCGTCCGACTCGATCTGCAGCAGATCGCGTTCCCGTCGACCGTCGATCTTCGCGGCCTCGCCGGCCCCCTCGGAGCGAAACCGTTCGGCGATCTGGAGCCGCTCCGAGATCATGCGTTCGTATATCTTCTCGATCACGCCCTGCTTGTAGTTGAGCCGCTTCACGCGGACATCGAGCAGCTCGATTCCCCAGATGCCCACCTTCGGCGCGGCGGCCTCGAGGATTTCCTTCTCGAGCGCGAGCCGGCCGAACCGTATCGGCGGAAGCACGTTCACCGCGGCGCCGGCCTCGGCGAGCAGCAGATCCTTCTCCGGCGTGCGGAGCTTGTCGGAGCGGACGAGCTCGATGAGGTCGTGGCGGGCGACGACGTTGCGCGTCTCGCTGCCGATGATGTCGTCGAGCCGGGAGAGGGCGCTGCGTTCGTCGCGGAGGCTCTGGAAATACCGGAGCGGCTCGGCGATCCGCCACCGGGCGAAGGTGTCCACCACGACGTAGAGCTTGTCGCGGGTCGTCATCTCGCTCGGCGGCCCGTCCCATTCGAGAATCCGCTTGTCGAAACGGTTCACTGTCTGGATGCCGGGCAGCTTGAAGTGGAGGCCGGCCCGGCTTTCGGAATCGGGGGCGTTGATCGGGCTGCCCACCGGCCGGCCGAACTGCGTGATCACGACCTGCTCGGCCTCATCGACCGTGTAGGCCGAGGCGTAGAGCACGACCGCGAGCACGACGGCCGCGAAGCCGCCGATCGGCGAGAGGAGCGTTCGCAGGAGCTGATCGAAGCGTTCGGTCATTTCGCGGGCCGGGTTGGCTGGAGATTCAGGAGTGGCAGGAGTTGCTTCGCATCCTCGTCGAGCACGATCTTGCCGCCGAGCTTCGGGATCACGTCGGAGAGCGTTTCGAGGTAGAGCCTCTGTCGCGTCACCTCGGGCGCCTTGTCGTACTGCTCGAGCATCGCCCGGAAGCGGGCCACGTCCCCCTCGGCCTCGTTCACCCGCTTCACGGCGTAGCCTTCCGCCTCGCTCAGGCGGCGCTGGGCGTCGCCGCGGGCCCGCGGGACGACCTTGTTGTATTCGCCGTTGGCCTGGTTGATCCGCTGCTCGCGTTCCTGCTGGGCGCGGTTGACCTCCTCGAAGGAGTGCCGGACGGCCGCCGGCGGGTGAACATTCTTCAGCTGCACCTGCTGCACGCGGAGCCCCATCGCCAGCTCGCCGACGAGCGACGAGAGCCGTTCGATCGCCTCGTTCTCGATCCCCTGGCGGCCGATCGTCAGAACCTCGTCCACCGTGCGGTCGCCGACCACCTCCCGCAACACGCTCTCGGAGAGGTCGCGGAGCGTCGGGCCCGGCTCGCGGAGGTTGAAGAGGTAGGCCGCAGGATCGTGGATCTCGTACTGGACCACCCACTCGACGTGCGCGGCATTGAGGTCGCCGGTCACCATGTCGCTCTCGCGTGCCTGCTCGTTCGACACCTGATCGGGGTTGCTCGAGCCGGGCGAACCGAAGCCGAACTCGAGCTTCAGCTGCCGCTTCACCGGCACGATCGTGACGCGGTCGATGCCGAACGGGAAGCGAAACCGGAGGCCGGGATCCACCGTCCGGAGATATCGGCCGAAACGCTGCACCACGCCGACGCTCTCGGGGCCGACCGTGTAGAAGCATCGCACGAGTGACCCGCCGAGAAGCACCGCGACGGCTGCGACGAGCACCGCCGGCAAGTGCCGCTCCGGGCGGATCGTCGGCAGACGAGGGAACTGCGGGAACGGTGGCTCGATCGGCATGTCACAGTGATATACTCGGGTTTGAGCGGCACCAAATCGCCGCTCAAAATCGCATGAAATTCCGATGATAAGGCGGTTTCCATGAAATTCTTCGGCACAAACCCCTGGGTCGTTTTCGGCGTCGTCGCCTGGATCCTCGGGGTCGCGACCGTGGCGACGCGGGCCGACGACCGGTGGCTCGTCGTGGAGGGGAGCGAGGGTCCGGGAAAGGGGAAGCACGTCGTGCTCGTCAGCGGCGACGAGGAGTACCGCAGCGAGGAGGCCCTGTCGCAACTGGCGAAGATTCTCGCGAAGCACCACGGCTTTCGCTGCACTGTGCTCTATGCGATCGATCCGGCGACCGGTGAGATCAGTCCCAACAAAGTCGACAACATTCCCGGGCTAGAGGCCCTGCGAACCGCCGACCTGATGGTGATCGCGACAAGGTTCCGGAACCTGCCCGACGATCAGATGAAGGAGATCGACGACTATCTTCGGAAGGGGAAGCCCGTTGTCGGCATGCGGACGGCGACGCATGCCTTCAAGATCCCCGAGGGCCGTTCGTATGTGCACTACGGCAACCACTACGCGGGAGAGAGGAAAGAGTGGGCCGATGGCTTCGGCCGGGCAGTGCTCGGGGAGCATTGGATCAGCCACCACGGGAAACATGGCAAGGAGAGCACCCGCGGGATCGTCTCCCCGACCGCGACGAACCACCCGATCATGAAGGGCATCCGCGACGGCGACATCTGGGGTCCGACGGACGTCTACGGCGTGCGGCTGCCCCTGCCGGGCGACTCGAAGCCGCTCGTGATGGGGCAGGTGCTTTCCGACATGACGCCCGACTCGTCGCCGGTCGCCGGAGGGAAGAATGATCCGATGATGC
Organism: Planctomycetaceae bacterium UBA4655; assembly: GCA_002405515.1. Lineage (GTDB taxonomy): Bacteria > Planctomycetota > Planctomycetia > Pirellulales > UBA1268 > UBA4655. The sequence continues at coordinate 446 of DHLZ01000054.1, read as the reverse complement.
CCGTCGCCTGGGTGAAGAGCTATTCGGTCGAGGGCGGGCCGTCCGGCCGCGTCTTCACGACGACGATGGGCGGGGCGACCGACCTGGCCAGCGAAGGCATGCGTCGGCTGCTCGTGAACGCCTGCTACTGGGCGGTGGGGCTCGAGAACGCGATCCCGGAGCGGTCGGTCGTCGATCCGGTCGGCACGTATTCCCCGACTCCGTTCGGCTTCAATACCGCGAAGAAGGGGCTCAAGCCGGCGGACTTCAGGTAGTTACTACCCCGAGCACGATGTTGTTGACTGAGGTTTTCGGCTGACTGCGCGCCACCCCGGTCCCACGGAAGCCCGAGGCGCAAGCCGAGAGGGGCGTTGACGAGGCCCCGCGAGTGGATGCCCGGTCACGAGCCCGCCTGCACGACACCGCATTGCCGCCCGGGGGGCAGACGCATCGTCGCTACGGCGAGG
>DHLZ01000089.1 GCA_002405515.1 Planctomycetaceae bacterium UBA4655 | reverse complement strand
CGGGCTTCCGGACTGGGCACCCGTTCGCCTGCAGGGAAACTTGCGCCTCGGGCTTCCGTACTGGGCACCTGTTCGCCTGCAGGGAAACTTGCGCCTCGGGCTTCCGTGAAAGTCAGCAGGCCGAGTTGCCCGCAGAATCTTGATGCTCCCGGTAGTACCAACCCGGATGGCGGACCCCGCATTGCCGCCGGGGGGCAAACACTCAGTCGCGTGGCGGCCGATTGACGCAATGCTTCCCTCGAGTACCCTGATCGGAGGGTATCTTTGCCCCTTCGTTTTCCGCCTCTCGCAGGAGTTCTGCATGCCGGCAAACGCTCGCAGTTCCCGCCAGAAGCAGCCGTCGTCGAAGGGTCGGCTTCCGTCGCTCGTAGAGGCAGCTCTCCGCGAAGCCAAGGCTTCGGGCGATTACCCCACGACCGTTCAACGACTTTACGACCGCATCGTCGCCGCGGCATCCTCGGAGCCTGGCGTCCGCGATGCCCTTCCCGATGCGGACGTGCTGCTGAAGACGTTCGGCCGAGCGCCGCTCAAGAATGAGGGCTCCCGCTTCGCCCGCGATCTCGGCGGCCCGATCACACTCCCGGAAGACCATGCGACCCTTCTCGAGTCCGAGGCCTTGCTCGAGTATCTCGCCGGCCAGGTGCGGGCAACGCGGGCTGCAGGCAAAGAGCCGAAGAAGAAGACGGTCGCCGCTTTTCTCAAGGACGCCAAGCTGTCGGGCAAGACGATGAAGCCGGCAGCGCAGGCGATCTCGAAACGTCTTGAAGGCCTCCTGGCCAGGCCTGTCGTCCCCGACTGGCTCTCTTCGCTGATCGACGGCGATCCCAGCGTGGTCTCGGAACGGCTTACGCGGTTTGTCGCCGACGCTTCCTCCTCCTCCTCGACGGTCCCCTACCCCGTCCCCGACGGGGTCCTGAGAAAACTTCCGGGAGCGGGCGGCGTGCTCGACGGCAAGTCCGGCAGGAACCGCTTTTCGGACGACGTGATTCGGATTCAGATTCCAGAGACGACGGGATGCCGCCACCTGCTCGCCAGAGACCTGCCGAAGATCGCCCTCATCCACCTTCCTGACGCGATCGAGGCGATCGGCCGACGGCTGACCGACACCGCACTCCATTCCGCGGAGGAGATCGCAGCCGTGCTCGTCGGCGGCCCGACTTCGCCCCGCGGGGCAGGGAAATCGCGGCCCAGCGGTCGATCGAAGGCTGCCACCGCCGGCAACGCTTCGTCCCCGGTGGCCGTCGTCGCCAGAGCGATCGAGGATGCCGCCGAAAAACGGGCGGTGCCGCCGACGGTCGCCTGGCTCTTGGATCGAGGCGTGCGGCGGTATTTCCTCCGTGAGAAGATCGAGTCGCAGCCAGGCCGCCCCGGAGCTTGCGAGTCGTCGGTCCCGGAACCGGTTTCCGCGACGGCGGCCGACCCGGCGGAGTTCGCCGCCGCGTTCGATCGGGCGTTCATGGATGTGACCGCCACGAGTGGAGGCAGACAGATCGTCCCGCTCGGGCCGCTCCGGCAGAAGCTCTCCCGGTTCAGCCGTGAGCAGTTCGACGAGGGAATCACCAGGCTCTGGGGCCGATCCTACTCGCTCGAAACAGCCAACGACCGCCGTGCGGTCTCACAGTCGGATCTTGCGGCGGCCATCGTCAAGGGAGGAACGGAGTATGTCTATGTCGTCCGTCGAAGTTGAGTCACTCGACGAGAAACCAGGCCGTGCGAATGGACCGCAGGCCAGGTTCATCGAGGCGATGCGGACACGAAATCCGTTTTCGATCACGAGTGTCGGCGACACGGTCGAGATCACGGGCGATGTTGCCAGCATCCACGAGGGCCAATTCCACCGGCTGATCGAACGGGCGATCGAGGCGCACAACTGCCGGGAAGCCGGTCGCGGCTGCCTCCTGCTCGGCCAGCCGGGGGTCGGCAAAAGCCACCTGCTCGGGCGGTTCAAGACCTGGGCCGAGGAGCGGTCGGCCTGCTTCGTGTACCTGCACAACGTGCAGGTGCAGCCCGACGAGATCCTGCGGTTTCTCGTCCACTGCTGCATCGCCAAGCTCGCGGAGGATCGGGTCGCGCGGGTCCACCGCACCGACTTCTACGAGATCGTCCGGGCTGCGGTCGCGAAGGCGGCGAAAGAACTCGGGATCGCGTCGGTCACGCCCGAAAGCATGGACCAGGTCGGAGCCGCGATCGCCCGACTGTTCGGCGGCAACAGCGAGGTCTTTTCCGTGATCTTCCGCTGCTACTGCGCCTCCCGCGCGGCCGGCGAGTCGGCGGCAGACGGTCCCGCACAGGCGAAGCACGAGCGGGTCGTCTCGGCGGCGATCAGCTGGCTCGAAGGAGACGTGCTCGACGCGGAGGAAGCCGCGCTGATCGGTCGCAAGCCCCGCCCGGGCGAGGCGACGGTGATGATGGACAACCAGCAGGCGGAGGACGTGATCGTGATTCTCGCGCGGCTCGCGCAGGAAACCGATCGCCCGTTCATTCTCTGCATCGACCAGGCCGACATGATGACGGATGCGCAGCTCGAGGCATTCGGCAACGTCGTCCAGTCGCTCGTGAACCGCTCCCGCAATCTTTGCGTCGTGGTGTCCGGCGTCATCGACTCGCTCGACCGGCGGATCCGTGAAGGGGCGATCAAGGCCTCGGCGGCAGACCGGATCGACGCCGGCGAGCCGATCATCCTCACCCGCGTGCCGATCGACCACGCTCGATTGATCCTGGCGACGCGGATCGAGCGGTTCTTCGAATCGCTGGGCTCCCTGCCCCGCGGCATGAAGAAATACCGCGACGCGGACCCGCTCTTCCCGCTCGGCGAGCGATGGTTCGACAAGGTGACCGACGACACGGTCGAACTGCGGCCGCGGGACGTCATCCAATGGTCGCGGTCGCAATGGCGCAGGCAGGCCGAGCGGATCGAGAAGCTGGGCTGTGCCGGATGGCTTGCCGACTGGGAAGGCGTTCCACCCGAGCCCGACACGATCATCGACGAAGCCGCCCTCCAGCGGCAGATCGACGATGCCGTTCACGCCAAGCTCGACGAGCTCCGCAACGAGCGGCTCTTCGACCCCAGCCAGCTTCCGGCCGACGCAGGGAAGCTCCGGGCGCTGACACTCGCCACCCTGTCGCGGTGCCGGGGAACGTCTGATGGGCGGTACACGCTCATCGACGTCGTCTCGCCGAAGCCGGGCGGCGTCGATCTCGACGTGACGGAAATGCTCGACGGCAGGCGTGTCCGAAACGCCGTCAAGTTCGTCGTGACCGCGAGCAAAACGAGCACGTCCGTCTCGCTCGGGAAGCTGGTCGATGCCGAGTGGGCCGACGAACGGGTGCTCGTGACCGTCGCCGAAAAGGCTCCGCTGAGTGTGGCGAAGACCGGCAAGGGGGCGGCCCACCTCGCCGCGCTCCGCGGGCTCGGCGACGGGCGGTTCCACGACGTCCAGCTCTCGTTCGAGGAATTCGCCGATCTCGACTCGCTCGAGGCGGTCGTCGGCGCCGCCGCCAGCGGTGACTTGGAAATCGACTTCGGCCCCGGCAAGCCACCCAAGCGGATTTCGACCGACGAGGTCGTCGCGAGCCTCCACCGGCAGAAGAGGTATCTGCAGAACCGTTTGCTCAGCGTGTTTCTGACACAGAACGAAATCGATCTGCGTCACGGGTCCAAGTACCCCGAGGAACCCCCGTTCACGACGTTCGTCCGGACGAAGCTCAGCTACATGCTCGGTGCGAGCCTCACCGAAATCCTGAGGAAGTTCATGGCGAATCATCCCCCGGGAAACGCGTGCGTCGTCAGCGAGGAGAACGCCTTCGAGCAGGCACGCGACATCGTCATGAAGCTCCACGAGGCGGGGATCGTGCATGCCCGTCCGCACGGGTCCGACCTGTTCATTCAGAGCGGCGCGAAGCATGCATAAGTTCTCGGTGAGCGAGGCCCGGACGGCCATCGCCTGCCCGCGGATCTTCTACTTCGACGAGGCTCGCCACCGTGCCGACCCCGCCGCGACCAAGAAGGTGACCCGCATCTGGATCGACGGCGGCGGCGAGGCGGGGGGCGTCGGCAAGTTCTTCCACGACCAGCTCGAGCGGTTTCAGAAGCGGGCCCGAAACGCCCCGTCGCTCGAACATGCGGTGATCGATGCCGCGGCAGCCCCTCAGGTGGAGCGGGAAGAGCGGATCGTCGAGGCCTTCATGCGGTTTTTGGGCGAGGAGTGCCTCGACCACGAGGGACTGCGAAAGAAATCCGTTCCGGCCGTGCAGGTGTTTCTGGCTGCCGTACGGGTCTGCATGGGCCGCTTCGCCTCCCACGTTCAGTACGGGCTCGCTCTCGGACTCCCCGTGCGGACGGTTCTCGACCAGCTCTTCGGCGACCTCGGCAAGCGGGTGGACGTCACGTTCAAGATCGGGCCCAAAAAGGTTGCGGTTCGGGTAAATGGAGCCATCGACTGCATCTTCCGCGACCTCACGACCGGAGCCGAGCGGATTCTCGACTACAAGCTGACGCCCGCCTCTCAGCCCTCGAAGGACGTCCTGCAGTCGGCGCTCTACGCCCTCATGCACCACCAGCAGCACCGCAGCACGCCGAGCGTCTGCGTCGTCTACCTGCATCCGGAGGTGAGGAACGTGAGCGTCGAGTGGCCGCGGCTGCTCGCGGACCGCGACGTCGTGCTGCGACTTCTGGCTTCGATGGCGGAGTGGGCGGAGTTTGACGAGAAGACCGGCGGCGGCCTGAAGCCGCCGGGCGAGCCCGCGCTCTGCCAGGCATGCCGCTGGCGAAACGAGTGCGAGACGCGGCTCGGCCCGAAGGCGGAGGGCGGTTGGGCCGCGATCGCCCCGAGCAGTGCGAAGCCGTACGACGGCGAGGCGATCGCCGAAATCGAGGTGAACGACCCGCCCGAGCCGCCTGCCGACGAGGAGCCCGACGACGGTGACGTCGCCCTGCCGTCGCGATCGGCCGGACAGACCGCAAGCGACCCATCGCAGCTTCAGCTTGGACAGGCGATCGCCGGCCCGAAGATCGGCGTGCCGCTTCCCGACCTGACGATGCACGCCGCCGTCTGCGGCTCGGCAGGCAGCGGCAAGACCTGGATGGCGAAGGTGATCGTCGAGGAAGTCGTGCGGCTCGGCGTGCCGGCGATCCTCGTCGATCCGCAGGGGGATCTCGTGCAGTTCATCGAGGCGGCAGCGCTGCCGCCGGATGCCTCGCCGGAAGACCGCGAGCTGCAACGCCGCTTTCGTGAGAAGATCGACGTGCGTATCTGGACTCCCGGAACCTCGCACGGCCGGCGACTGAGCCTCGCTCCATTGTCGATGCCGTCGCCCGATGATTTGGAGGGGCTCGACTCTCCCGAGCGGCGGGCCGAGGAGCTTCACGCGTTGTTCGGCGGCGCGGCCTCCACCCTCGTGCGATTCGCGGCTGCAAAAGGGGACGAGCAGGTCCAGCAGACGTTCGTCCAGGAGGTCCTTCGCAGGCTCGCGGACCGCCGCCACGCCCGTGGCGGGGCGGCCGTAACGATCACCGACGTCGTCGCCGCGATGATGGAGCCCGAATCGTGCGGGATGGACAATTCGGCCGTCTTCATCTCGAAGGGGGAGCGGGAGAAACTGGCCCGCAAGGTGAACGCCCTGGTCGCAGGGCCGGCGTCGATGCTGTTCAGCGGCGGAACCCCGCTCGACGTCGCGGCGCTCGTGAGCGACGGCGGCACCGGTCGCACTCCGCTGAACGTCCTCTACCTCAACGCGCTCGCCGACGACACGCAGAAGCAGTTCGTCGTGGCGACGGCCGCGGCCGAGGTCTATCGCTGGATGATCTCGACGTCGAGCACGGGCGCGATGCGGCTGCTCTGGTTCGTGGATGAGGCGAAGGACTACCTGCCGGCGGGCATGTCGCGGCCCCCCGCCAAGGAGCCGCTCGTGCGGCTCTTCAGCCAAGGGAGAAAATACGGCGTGGGCTGCGTCATCTGCACGCAGAGCCCACGGTCGGTCGACTACAACGTCTTCTCGAACGCGAGCACGAAGCTCATCGGGAGGATCGAGGCGAGCCAGGATCTCGATCGCGTCCGGGAATGGTTCAGCGGATCCGGCGGCCCGCCGGAATGGCTCACGGGCCGGCTCGGCGCGTCGGACAAGAGCTTCGTCGGACGGTGGCCGAGCATCACGCGGGAAGTCGAAGGGATGGCGTTTCGTGCGAGGCCGCTGTTCTCGCTCCACGAGGGTGCCTGGTCGCCGGAGCGTGTCGAACGGGCCTGCCGCGCCGCGGCCGCCGACGGGCGGCCCAGCCGAGGATGAACGGCACCGCCCCCACGGCGAGAAGCATCGCCGACGGCTCAGGCACGACCGCGATGCCCGACGGGTCGACGAGCAGGCCGCCGGACGAAATCAGGGTCTGCGAGTGGGTCACCGGATCGATCCGCAACACGCTGCCGGTGCCCGACCCAACGCTGTTGCCCACGTAGATGAAGCCCGAGCCGCCGATGCATACGCCGGTCGGATCGACGAGCAGGCCCCGGTGGAAAGCACCGCCTGACCGCCCGTGTTCGGGTCGACCTTCACGATCCTTCCGCCCCGGGTGACCGTCTCGTTGTCGTTGAAATCCGAGACGACGATGTCGCCGAGTTGCAGCGGCACCGCCAGGCACGGACTGACCAGGCAGAGCAACACCGCGACCGCGAAGAAGGGTATCCGCCACGACATGGCACGAGCGGGAATGGCACGATGGGGTTTCATGATTGGGCTCCGCAAACCGGTTGATCGCATCCATCGCGAGTGGACGGCGGATCCGCCCCACGGCGGCGAACGGGAGCAAGATCGCGTCGTATCGGTCCCCGGCAGGCGAGGCCGGAAACCCGTTCGCAATCCGATCGTAGGCGGGGCCGAAATCCGGAAAAAATGCGACGAGACTGCGGGCGTCCGGAAGGCGACACTTTGCCCACCCCGACCGCCGTCCGACGCACGCGCGAGGCTCCACGCGACGGCGTGCTCTCAATTACGCCACGGATCAGTCGCCGCCGACCGGCTGCATCGTGAAGCTGAGCGTGGTTTCCGCGCCGTCACGGTTGACGACGACGGTGGCCGGCGCGTTGTGCGGGTTCATCGCCAGCAACAAATACATCTGCACCGCCATCCGGACGGGCTCTCCCTGGCAACGCAGGATCGTGTCGCCCGCCTTGAACCCGGCCCGTTCACTGTCGCTTCCCGGCTCCACCTTGCGGATCACCGGAGCGATGTAATCGACCATGACAGCCCGGCCAGGCTCCTGCCACTCGATCCCGTCGAGCCGCCCGTGCCGCACCGCCCCTCCTCGAGCCTCCTTCAAGAGCGGCAGCCACCGCTTGATTCGGTTCACGGGCACCGCGAACCCGAGCCCGGTGTTGGATCTCAGCCCCATGCGAGGCTGCATCTTGCCATTGATGCCGATCAGCTCCCCCGCCGCGTTGATCAGCGGCCCCCCCGAATTGCCCGGGTTGATCGGAGCGTCGATGACGAGGGCATCGACATAGTTGTCGCTCAGTCTGTTCTTCGCCGAGATCACGCCGGCGGAAATGGTGGGCTGTTGGTCGATCAGCCCGAGGGCGAGCGGGTTGCCAATGGTGAAGCAGAATGCCCCAGGCTTCACGCCGTCGGAATCACCGAGCGGCAGGAACGGAAGCTCCTTTCCCCCCTCGATCTGCAGGAGCGCCAGGTCGCCGAAGGCGTGGTACCCAAGAAGGTTCGCCTTGAAGGCGCGGCCGTCGCCGAGACGGACGTTGAACGACCGCTGCTTGCCGACCACGTGGGCGTTGCTCAGGATCAGCCCGTCGGCGGAGATCAACACCCCGCTGCCGCCGGACACGAAGACGAACGCCGGCATCGTTCGCGCCGCCAGATCACCCACCGCCGTGCTCGCCTGCGGGGCGATCTCGGCCTTCGCCGCCCCCATCGTGGCCACGGTCAGCAAGGCGACCAGCGAGGCCCCGAAACGGATTCCAAAGGAAGTGTTCATCGCCGCTCCTGCAGGGTGACTTCGAACGTCGGCGTGGAATCTTGATCGCGAACGACCCGGCCCGAGAACTCTTCGTTTTCGCCGAGCGATTCGATCATTTTTCGCAGGTCGCGATCGTTGCGGACTGCGATGCCATTGATCTCCACGTGGGGCGGCTTCGCCTTGCGTTCCACGCGGATCGAGAGCACTTCACCCACCTTGTGCTCCGCGACGATCTCGAGCAGCACTTTCCAGTTCGGCACGTCCCGTCCATCGATCTGGAACACCCGGTCGCCGACGGCCAGCCCCGCCTTCGCGGCGGGCGAATTCGGCTCCAGCTGATGCACGATCACCTCGTTTTTGAATGCCTGCTGGACGTCCAGATTCGGCACGATACCGAGGTAGGGCATGCCGGCAGGGAGCACGTCGCGGCCCTCCATCAGGGTCGGCAGTGATTCGAGGATCCGGCTGATCGGCGCTGCAAATCCGACGCCGGAGTTTGGCGCGGTCTGCCAGAGGACAAGGCTGGGCTGGATGCCGGCCGCGACCATCGGCAGCACCCGGCCGCTGAGGAGCCCGCTCGACTTGGGGACCGGGGGCACGCCGAGCATCGCTTCGAGCCCCGGGCCCGCCCGCAATGGCTCGAGGATCAATCCCAGGATCTTCCCGTCGGCGTTGACCACGGGCCCGCCGGAGTTGCCGTAATTGGCCAGCGCCGTGAACTGGAACCGACGGCCCTCGTTGCGGCGGGCCGCGCTGATCATGCCCTCGTTCAGCGTGAACCCGCTGGTTCCATCGGGCGCGATGCCCACGGCACCCACGGCCTCGCCGAGGATCGGTGCGGCTTGCAACGTCTTCAGGTCGAGGTGCGGCAGATCCTGCTCCGCGACCTTCAGGACCGCGACGCCGAGTTGGAGGTCTCGGGCCACGATGGTGGCTGGGCAGGACTTCCCGTTGGCGAGCGTCGCCGTCACCGACCGCACCGGATTGGCCACGGTTTCGTATTCGGCGGCATCGAATGCCATGAGCCGGGCGAGGCTGCCGTCGTACTGGCGGGGCTTCGTCTGCCCCTTGCGTTGCTTGAACACGGCGTCGCTCGCGACATTGAAGGCACTGGTGAGGATGTGGCCGTCGGCCGAGATCACGACGCCGGTCACCGCCTTCCGGGGACGGCAGACCAGTCGATTGGCGTTGATGGTCATCTCGGCGGCGGTCGCGTCGGTCTGACGAGCCACCTGTGCAGCCGCCGTGAGCGAACCCCAGTTGGGGATCGTCTTGCGGTAGATCGGCCAATACACCGTGGCGAGCCGCTCGACCTGAAACTCGCGTTCGACGTTGAGCCCAACGAGGCAGTTGGCCCAGGGCTGCACCCGATCCGCCATGCTCTTGCGACCATCGTCGGGCGATGCCTCGTCGAGCAGCGGGCGGTCACTCACCCTTACCCGGCCGTCTCGGAAGGCCTGCATCCCCTCGAGGATCCGGGCCATCGGCACCGCCGTCCCCTGCCAGCGGCTCTCGGAAATACTCAAGGAAATCATGCCCATGATTCGACCGGCCGCATCGAGCAGAGGGCCGCCGTCTTGGCCCGGATTGACCGCGGCCGTGGTCTCGATGGCGAGGCCGGCGTAGCTGCTCTGGCTGTCGCCGCTTTCGACTTCGTACACGCCGCTCACGGTGCCCTGACTGAACGTGGGCTCGCCGCTCAGCCTGATCAGGTGATCGGCATTGCCCGCCGTGAAGGCCCGCGTGCCCACCCGCGGAATCGCCCGCGAGACGGGAAGGCCGGCGAGGTCCTTCGCGTCAACCTTCAGCAACACGCACTCGAGCGGCATGTTGATCTCAACGACCTTGGCCTTCATGACGCGAAAGTCGGGAAAGTGCACGAACACCTCCTCGACGCCCTCGAAGACCGACGTGGTCGAGGTGAGGATGTAGCCGTCGGCCGACACCACGGCACCGGTCCCCATGTACCCCTCGTAGTCGTCCCGCATGCAGTACACGCCGACCACGGATTCATGGCACGCCGCGGCAACCCGCTCTGCCACCGTATCCGCGGCCACCGTATCGGCGGATCTCGAGGGCATGGCCGAAAAGCAGGCCAGCCACGTTGCCCACACCATCATCCGGCGCCAGCCCGCCATGGTTCGACTCGCCAAGAGGTAGCCACGCTGCCCGCGCCATCCAGACGGCCGAGCAAACGTCTTCCAGAATACATCGAAAATCCGCGGCTCGGTAGCCCGGTCAGGCATAACGCGACCACGCCATTGGCCGGCGGTGTCGCCCAAAACATCGCCACATTCGCATTCTCGAGCGATTCAACGCCTTGCCATCGCGGCCCCTGATTCCGATCAGTGCCGGTCTTCTGCTGATGGTCCGGCCTGAATCAGGCCAGCACCTGGAGCAACGGCTGGTTGCGAAGCCGCCGGCGGGGGGTGTTGTTCCATGCCCGCAGCATCGCCTGCATGACCTGCGACGGCATTGGCGAACGCCTCCGCGTCGAGCGCCGACCCGGGCGGCTCGGGTTCGTCCGCGACTTCCGCCGCCTCTGAAGATCAGCAAGGTGATATGGTCGAGGGATCGCACGGCCGCTTCGATGGGGCGAACTGGACCGACGGCATCGCCCGCGGCCCTGGATTTCTGGACGGCCGAACTCCGACATAACTCCGGGAAATAATCAGTTTTCGGAAAACCACTGCCGCAGATTTTGCCGCACCTGCCGCGGCAAAGCCTCCCGGTATACCCGCAGCCGGCTCCCCGTGGCCTTGGCCTATAGCGAGCCCCAGCGGTCCAAATCCGCGGCCCTGAAGCGGGAGGCGGCCATCAAGAAACTCCCGCGGACGGAGAAAGACCGGCTTCTTTCACGACAGCCCACCCGCCACCACCGATCTGTTGTTTAATTGATGACAAACCCCACCCCCGGAGGCTCCCATGACCGGCCCACTGCTCCACACCTGGAATCTCAACCTCGGCTACGCCCAACGCCTGGTGGCCGACATGCCCGACGACAAGATGGCCCTGCAGCCGGCCCCGGGCATGAACCACGCGGCGTGGGTCCTCGGGCACCTGGCCTGCACGGCGGACATGCTCGGGGCCATGATCGGCGTGAAGCCCGTCTGCCCGCCTGACTGGGCCGCCCTCTTCGACTGGAACTCAAGCCCCTCCAGTGAGGCGAGCCGGTACCCCTTGAAGGCAGCGCTCCTGAAGGCCCTCGAAGACACTCACGCTGGAATCGCCGCCGCCCTGCCCGGTATCCCCGAGTCCCGCTGGTCGGAAGCCACGCCACTTGAGGCCGTGCGGGGTCTTCTGCCGACCTTGGGCGACTGCTTCGTCTTCGTGATGGCCGCCCACGAAAACATGCACCTCGGGCAGGTCTCGGCGTGGCGGCGGGTTCAGGGCATGGGGCGGGTCTGAAGCAGGAGGCGGTCGATTTTCTGGGATCGTCCATCATCATGCTCGCGAAATGAGCGGCCGGAATTCGATGCAACCCGAAGACCCAAACAAGCACAACGCCCTGCAGCAGCCCGACTGGTACTTCGAGAACAGCCTGCTGGTCTACACGGCGGCCTACCATCTGAAACGTGGCTATTGCTGCGGCTCAGGCTGCCGCCACTGTCCCTACGAGCCCCGTCACGTCGAGGGCAGCACGCAGGTACGCTCATGAACGCCTCCCGCGACCAAGACGAGGACGAGGACGAGGACGAGGACGACTGGGCTGACGACGAGGCGGAGTACGGCGAAGACTCGGATGACGAATCGACCGTACCGTGCCCGTATTGCCGCCGTGAAATCATCGAAGACTCACCGCGGTGTCCGTATTGCGAGCGGTACATGTCGGACGAGGATCATGCGGGGCCGAGGAAACCCCTGTGGGTGATCCTGACGGCCCTGGTCTGCCTCGGGATTGCGATCTGGTGGGTGTTTTCGGTGTTCTGATTCACGGCCTCAAGAGCACCTGTTTTCGGCACGACACCGTCAGTGCCGGACGTCACCACTATGTGTGTCATAGCTCCGATGTTTTTGTTGCCTTTCAGATCCCAAGACCGATAATAGTTGCATGGAAGGACAGAAGTATCCGATCTACGAGTCGAGTCGGCCCTCGCGGTCGCTCGCACCAACCTCGCGAAAGCACAAGGTGGTTACCTGCTCTGGCAACAGGGCGGGAGGATACGCGCCGGGCACGTGCCGCGGCGAAGCTTTCGAGGTGCCCCGCTAACTGACGAGCGAGCTCGAAAGCACCTTCCTTTCTTCAAGCGGAAAGGAGTGCGAGATGCCGATCGCGAGACTTTCAATCCGGCCAACGCCGGGAAACCGCCTGCACAACATGTGGTGCAACAACGGGTCGTGGTGGGTCCACTACACGGTGACCTGGGACGGCCGGAAAAGAAGGATTCGCCGGTCGCTGGGGACGAGGAACGTCGAGGAGGCGGTCCGCCTGCGGGATCAGCTCTTCTCACGTATCGAGGCTCATGGCGAGGAGGTGAGCGACGAGAGACCGCGTCCTCGCCCGCTCCTGTCCTCCAACGTGACTCATACTGCCCTCTGGCTCCTCGGCGTGAAGGGAGGTGCTTGATGAACACATCCCCAAAAGCACGCCGCGAGGAAATCATCACCGCCGATCGCCTGCTTGCCCAAGCGAAACGGACGGTCGTGAATCCGCGCCACGCTGCCCGAGTGGCTGGCCTTCTCTTCGAGCGGGCTGCGGTGCATTACCAGCGGGCGACTCTCGGTGAAGCCGCCCGGCTCGCATGGCTGGCAGCCGCGAGGTGCCACGAGGCCTCCAAGGACTCCAAGCGGGCCAAGAAGTGCATCAGCGAGGCGAAGAAGATTCCTGAGTTCTGGGCCCTATCAAAGGAGGAAACCCGATGAGCGTGCTGACGATCTATCCCTACGTGCTGCGAGGAACGTGGGTGTTCGACGACGAGCGGACGAACCTGAAGGAAGAGGCATTCGTTCTCGGCATGACCGAGATGATCACGCGGATCACGACCACCAAGGAGATCCCGAAGGCCACGAATGGATTCGCCCTGTCGTTCAGCGACGAGCCGTTCGACGGCCACGACGTGGAACTCACCTGGGTCGAAGAGGACGTTTCTGGCGTCGGGAACTGGTATCGAGGAACCGTCGCAGGAACCGAGATGAGCGGCTGGCTCTGCCCGGCCCTGCAGCTCTACTTCGAAGGGGCGCCGCCACGCATCTTCGTAAAGGCGGGAAAGCTGCCTCGCGGCGTGAATCCGATCTGGAACCCGTCGGGGGACATCGAGCCGAGGCGGTTTGTGGAGGCCCCGAGGTGACCCATGAGAAGTTCGCCGGGATTAGCCGGGCCAAGAAAGGAGACGAAACGTGACTCGCGCCAGAGTGGTACGACGACGGTCCGGAACAGAGGGCCCGCCTCAGTGGTGTCCGGTTGCCGCAAGGGGCTCCCGTCAGCACGCCAGGCCCCGCAAGGGCTTACGCTCAATGCTCGTTGTACACGACTTCAA
>DHLZ01000132.1 GCA_002405515.1 Planctomycetaceae bacterium UBA4655 | reverse complement strand
GCACATGCCGTACTATCCCAATGAGGGGGCTGTCCGCGTCGGCCACAGCCCGTGCGCGGTCAACGTGCCGTGGCCGATGAACTGCAACGACGACGGCACGTTCAAGTCGGCCAAGGAGCTCGAAAAGCTCTACATCAAGGAATTGAAGATGAAGCGTCGCAGCCCCACGATCGCCTACTGCCGGATTGGCGAGCGGTCCAGCCTGACCTGGTTCGTGCTGAAGTATCTGATGGGCTTTGGCAACGTGAAGAATTACGACGGCTCATGGCTCGAGTGGGGCAACTGCGTGCGCGTGCCGATCGTGAAGGGGGCGAGCCCGTCGGGTGGCGGCCCGGCAGCGACCCATTCGACAGGTTCACAGCCTGCAGCATCCCAGCCAGCAGCAGCCCACGCGTGAACGGCGGCCGGCGAGCCCCAGACGGCCGACCTCCAGTGGGCTGGCCGCAGTGATCGACCCCAAGTGCAGGCGTTCATGACCGGCGTGCAGGACCGTCTCGAGCAGGTGATCGCTGAGTTTTCCGACCTCGACGGCCGCGAGAAACTCGAGCTCCTGCTCGACTACGCGTCGTCTCTCCCGCCGCTGCCCACGGAATACGCGGCCGAAAAGCCGCAGCAGCGGGTGCACGAATGCCAGACCCCCGTCTACCTCTGGGTGAGGCTCGGGGCCGGGGGGGCCGCCGCAGGCGACGAAAGAGCTGTCGAGTTGATCGCAGAAGTCGCCGAGGAAGCACCAACCGTCAAGGGATTCGTCTCGGTCCTGGCGGAGGCGGTTCGCGGGCGTCCTGCCGAGGAGGTGCTCGGCATTCGCGACGACCTGCTCGACCGTCTCGGCCTCGCGGAGGTGCTCGGCATCATGCGTGCCCGCGGCCTGCGGGCGATCGTCGAGCATGTGAAGCGGCGAGTTCTCACGGCGATGGAAAAAGCGGCCGATCCGGGGTGAATTCAACGCCTCCTGCCTGGTCGGATCGCGCCGGGCTCACTACTTGAGGATCGGAAGAAGGGGGGAGCCGCGGGGAGCAGGACTTGGGGCGGGCGGCGGGTCACGGCCTTCATTGCCGCGGACAGCACCGCCGCGTTTGCCCGGGCGGGAGCCGAAGAGCATGAGCGCAGCCGTGCCCATCATCCCACGCACCGATCCGAACGTCTCCTCGACGGCCGCGGGCTCGTAACCGCAGTGCACCATGCAGTCCCGGCACTTCGGGTTTCCGCTCGCGCGACCGTAGGCTCCCCAGTCGGTCCCCTCCATGAGCTCGCGGAACGTCGCCGCGTAGCCCTCGTCGAGCAGGTAGCAGGGACGTTGCCAGCCAAAGAGGTTGTAGGTCGGCGTGCCCCAGGGGCGGCATTCGAGATCCCAATTTCCCTTGAGAAACTCGAGGAAGACGGGCGACTGATTGAACCGCCACGACCGCTTCGCGCCGCCAAGCATCCGATCGAAGACCCGCTGGGCTCGTCCGCGGTCGAGGAAATGGTCCTGGTCGGGCGCCTTCGCGTACGCGTAGCCGGGCGACACCATCATCCCCTCGACGCCGAGCGACATGACCTCGTCGAAGAAGCGTCGGTAGGCGGCGGGGTCCGCGTCCGTGAAGAGCGTCGAGTTGGTCGTGACGCGAAACCCCGCGCGTCGGGCGGCACGGATCGCCGACACCGCGATGTCGTAGATTCCCTCCCGGCAGACGGCGTGGTCGTGGATCTCCCGCGGGCCGTCGAGATGCACCGAAAACGCGAGGTAACGGCTCGGCGTGAATCGGGGCAGCATCTCCTCGAGGCGAATGGCATTCGTGCAGAGGTAGAGGTACTTCCTGCGGGCCACGATGCCCGCCACGATCTCCTCGATCTGCGGATGAAGAAGAGGCTCTCCACCGGGAATCGACACGATGGGGGCCCCGCATTCATCGACCGCCCGGAAGCAATCCTCGGGCGACAGGTGTCGCCGCAGCACCTCGGCCGGGTGCTGAATCTTGCCGCAGCCCCCGCAGGCCAGATTGCAGCGGAAGAGCGGCTCGAGCATCAGCACCAGCGGATACCGCGTGTTGCCACGCAACCGCTCGCGGATCACGTGCCGGATCACGGCCGCCATCTGTCCAAAGGGCACGCTCATGCGACAAGTTCCTCGTGGACTTCCCTCACCCGCACGTCCCGGGCCGAAACGGCCGCAGCCCGGCCCGCACGAAGCACCGCGATGAGCGGAAAATAGATCCGGTAGTAGTCATACCGCAGATAGAAAACCTTCGGGAAACCGGTGCCCGTGAAGGCGGTCTCCTCCCATGCCCCGTCGTCGTGCTGCCTGTCCAGCAGCCAACGGCTGCCATGCTCGACCGCCTCGGAATCGCCGCGGCCTGCGGCGACGAGACCGGCGACGGCCCAAGCCGTCTGCGACGGCGTCGGCTCGCCGCGGCCCGCCCACGCCCGGTCGGCATAGCTCTCCGGCGACTCGCCCCAGCCGCCGCCCGGCTGCTGGTGATCGACCAGCCAATCGGCCGCGGCAGCCACCGCCGGATCGTCGCTGGCGACGCCGACGGCCACGAGGCCCTCGATCGCCTGCCAGGTCCCATAGATGTAGTTCACACCCCAACGGCCGAACCAGGCTCCATCCCGTTCCTGCCGCGACCGCAGGTAGTCACAGCCACGGTCAACGGTCGCATGACCGACGCGGTAACCGACCCTCCCGAACGCCTCGAGAACCCGCCCGGCGAGATCGGGCGAGCTCGGGTCGATCATGGCGTTGTGGTCGGCGAACGGCACCTTGCAAAGCAGCTCCATCGTGTTGTCGCGGTCGAACGCGGCCCAGCCGCCGTCGCTGTTCTGCATCGATTCCAGCCAGCGGCAAGCCCGTCCGATGGCGGCATCCGTCCGTCGAAGCCGGTCGTCCGCACCGCCGCTCGCGGCCCGCAGCGAGCGGTAGGCAGCCAATCCGATGACGACCATCGCGGTGTCGTCGATGTCGGGATAAAAGCGATTGGCGTACTCGAAGCACCAGCCCGCGGGCTCGCAGGCGACGCGGCTCGACCAATCGCCCGGAGTGCGGATTTCGCGGTCGAGCAGCCAATCGACGCCGCGTTCGAGATGCTCGCCGTCCAGCGAGTCATCGACGGCGGCCGCCTCCGCCAGCGCCTTGATGGTGATGGCGGTGTCCCACACCGGGGACCGGCACGGCTCCAGCCGGGTCGTGCCGTTCTGCTCCGGCTCGACGAGCCCTTCGAGCTGCCTCCAACACTCGAGGACCTCTTCCGAGTCGTCCGGGCAGCCCATCGACTTCAGGCCGATGATGCTCCAGACGATCGGCGGAAAGATCGCCCCGAGCCCGTCGCTGCCCTCGAATCGCTCGAGCATCCACGTGCGGCAGGCCGCCACCGCGCGGCGCCGCAACGGTGCGATCCCCAGCCGCTCGAGGAGCTTGATCGCCGAATCGATGCCTCGGAAGCACGAGGCCCACCAGCCGTCGGGGCCGAGCCGCCCCGCACCCCGCCCGGCCGACCGGGCGTCGGCGAACAGTTCGGCGATGCCGCGATCCGGCGGGAGCGGCCGCACCGGCTTGAACGCCCACATGAGCGACAGCGGCACGATCATCGTCCGCGACCAGGCCGACACGCTCCCCAGGTTGATCGGAAACCAGCTCGGCAAGAGCACCATCTCGGGCGGCACGGCCGGGCAGGCGTCGTAGGACATCTGCCCGACGAGCGCGAGGTAGAAGCGGGTGAAGCTGTTGACCGCCCAGGGGCCTCCGGCGCGGGCGATGGCCTTCCTGGCCCGACGCATCGGTTCCGTGTCGGCGGGTTGACCGACGGCCTTCAGGGCGAGATAGGCCTTGACGCTCGCACTGACATCCACCGCGCCGCCGGGATGGATCGCCCAGCCTCCATCGACGAGTTGCAGATCGAGAATTCTCGCCGCCACCGCCCTCGCGCGATCGGCGTACTGCCCGTCGATCCGGCCCGCCCAGGCCAGCAGAATGATGTACTCGCTCTCGAGGATCGAGTCGCCCTCGAGCGGACCGCGCCAGTGGCCGTCAGGGTGTTGCCTCGACTGCAGCCAGTCCACCGTCCGCGCAGCTGCGTCGGCCCCGCGTCGAGGACTGCGAACCGTCTTCAATCCGTTCACGCCAAGCTTCATGCCGAATATCCCTGCATCCTTGCACGAGAGAGTCGAGCGAGAGAATAGAAGTCGTTGTTGGAATCAACAAGGTCGGCAAGCGGCGGGGATTATCCGCCCGTCATACTGGAGAAGATGCGTCGGCCTTGCGGGCCTGATTCGACACCATCTCGGCCGACAAAGGCAGGTGGATCGAGACGGTCGTCCCCGCCCCGTATCGTGACTCGATCGTGGTGCGACCGCCATTGATCTCGACGAACCGCCAGACCTTCGACAGTCCCAGCCCGATGCCCCGACCGGCCTCCCGGCCGCTGAAGAAAGGATCGAAGGCGCGAGCCAGGGTGTCCCGGTCCATTCCCGGTCCGTCGTCTTCGATCTGCACGCGACAGGTCCTGGGGCGGCCGGTGTCCTTCGCCGCAGCCTCGTCGGCATTCAGCCCGACGTGCACCCTGATTTCCCCGCTTCCACTGCCCGCCTCGATCGCGTTCAAGAGCACGGCCCTCACCGCCTCCTCCAGCTGGCTCGAGTCCCAGTCGCCGACGATCTCCCGCGTGGGAGCGTCCACGGCGATTCGGACGGCACGGGCCCGGGCCGCCGCGTCCACGGCCTCCACGGCCGCGGCAACGATCGACTGGGCCGATACCCCCCGCCGAACAGGCTTCGGCGGCCGTGCGAAAAGCATCAGGCCGCCGATCATGTCGCGGGCTCGGAATGCCTGGTCGATGATCGCTGCGAGACGGCGTCTGCGCTCGGGATCCCGCTCACCTGGGAGAAGCGACTGGGCGCGGGTCGCGATGTTGGCCAGCGGGTTGTTGATCTCGTGACCGGCGCCGTAGGCGAGCTGCTTCATCGACTCGATTCGTGCTTCGACCAACGCCCGGTCGAAGTCGATGCCGCGCCGACCGGCCACCGCCGCCACGGCCGCGAGACGCACGAGCAGACGGCCGGCCGTCGAGACGGCGTCTGCCGTCGGCGCAGAAAGGCTGTCTCGGAACGCGACGAGCATGGCGGCATTCCGACACGCTTCCTCGGCGCCGGCGCCAGGAAGGGTCGGCGGACCGCTGGTCGCTCCGGCGGTTGACCGGGATCGCACGGCCTGCCTGGCGGCCGGAATCCAACGAGCGATCGGCGATCCTGCCGGAAACCGCCCGAGCAGGATTTCGTCGAGCGGCCGAACCACACCGCCCTGATCACCCTGCAACAACGCCGGCGAGACGCACGAAACCAGGGCATCGGCGAGGTCGATGCACTCGGCCACCGAAAGCTCGACGCTCGAGGGTCCGCCAGGACCCTCGAGCGTCAGCATGATTCCAGATGGCACGGCAGATCACCCGTTCGCCGCCGGAACCGACTCCATGTCGAGCAGCGTGCAGATGCGATCGACGAGCACCTCCGCCTCGAACGGCTTTTGCAGGAACTCGTTGGCCCCGGAGGCCTTGAGGTCCTCGATCCGGTCGGGCTCGCACATGCCCGAGATGCAGATGATCCGCACGTCGTCCATGCTCGAGTCGCTGCGGACCCGCTGGCAGACTTCCTTGCCGTTGATGTCGGGCAGCATGACGTCGAGCACGATGAGGTCGGGACGATAGTCCTTCACCATCATGCCCGCATCGAACCCGTTGTTGACGCTGCGGGTCTCGAACCTGCCGTCCCTCTCGAGCACGTCGGTGATGAGTTCGACGAGATCCTGATCGTCGTCCACGACGAGGATCTTCCGGCGACCGCTCTCGAGCGCGTCGGTCGGAATCCCGTTGTCTCTCATGAAGAGAAACAGTTGATCCCGCGGAATCCGTCGAAACCGGCTGCCCGGAACGCGGAATCCTTTGAGCTGTCCGGAGTCGAAGCAACGGATGATCGTCTGCTGGCTGACCTTGCAGATTTTCGCGGCTTCCCCGGTCGTATAGACAGTCTTTTGCATCTCCTACCACCCTCTCCCTAGCGTGGTATCGCTAGTCTGTGGAATCAGCCGTTGTCCTCGCCATGAGCACACCGGCGGATTCCTGGGCCTCCTTGCACCATTTAGCATCAACGCACCATGAGAATCATCTCATCATCCCGCCCTTCGGGGGTTGCCCGAAACGCGGTCTCATCCTGAATTCTCGTCGATCGATCGCCTCCACCGGCGATCACGGGGCTTGGGATACCAAGGGGCGGCTGAAGAATCCTGAAATCGTCGCCACCGATCCTGCCATCCTTGCCACGACGGATCGAACTATAGCGCAGCTTGCGCAATGAGTCAACACCGATCCAGTCGCCTCAAACCCTGCCAGCGCAACACTTTGCGCAAGGCACTCATGTGCTTCTGGTGGATTCCACGAGGGGAATTTCGAGGAGTTCGACCGCCGGGTGCGAGGCCTGCGAGGGTGACATCGATGTGGGGAAACGGGTCCCGCCGGCGGTTGGGGCGGGCAACTGCTGTTTTGGCGAACCGGCCGCCAGGGAAATCATGGCAAAGCGACCGAACAGAGTCCGCCCGGGATCGACGCCGATCCTTCGGGCAAGCTCACGGCCCGTGGCGATCCGCACGAGGGTGACGTCGTGGACGTCCCGCAATGTGCCCGCTTCGATGAGGACCCTTCCCAACGGGGCCGATCCCGCCAGTATCCGCTCGGACACGGCGGCCCCGACGGCACTGAGGTCCACGCGCACGAGGCCGTATTGAACCGGTTTGCCGCCCGAGGAGAGGAGCATGATTTCCCGGGCGTAACGCCCGCGCGGGCCAGGACCGCTCGGAGCGGGCTCCCGATGTTCCTGCATCACCCGAAGCCCGAGGGGCCCTCCGACGTGGGCCTCCATGGCGACCGTCATGTGGCTGCGATGATCGAGCAGTCGGCGAAGCGGCTGGGGAACCTCGTGCGAACCAACCTCGAGTATCTCGCCAAAAGAGGCTCGTTCCTGAAAAAAGAGCGGCACGAGCCGGTTCGCTCGCCCCGAAACTGCGGCCCGACCCTCGCACGTGAAATCCGGATCGGGTCTGCTCATCTTCGTATTTCCCTGCCGACGAGGCTCACTCGCCGCGTGGGTCCGACTCCTCCGCCGCCGTTTCGGGGGGAACCGCCAGATCGAGCAGGAACTCGAGCACTTCCCGGAGCCGGGGCAGCCGGCAGCCGGCGATGGCCGAGACGGCCTTTCGCCGCTCCGACGAAACGAGCCGCCTCGCACGCGTGAACACGTCGGCCCGCTCGTAAAGCCGGGAGGCGGTGCGGATCGCTTCGGCATCCGCGGCGGATTGCCGACCGAGGGAGGCGATTGCGAGCAGTTCCGCCGACTCCCTCGCGGGCAGCCGTTCGATCGCAAGCGCCAAAAGCACCGTGGGACGGCCGCCGAGCAGGTCGCCCGCGGCCCGCCGCTCGTTCTCCGCGTCACCTGCCCAGTCCTTGAGGTCGTTGAGGATCTGGAAGCCAGTGCCGACGTGCAACGCATACCGGTGCAGGGCGTCGTGGTCGATCCTGCCGGAATCCGCAGCCCGGCAGCCCGCCAGCCGCACCCCCATGGTGATCGCGGCCTCGAAGGCCGGCGAGGTCTTCAGTCCGTAGATGGCAATCGCCTCGTCGGGGGTCAGCCTCTTGTCCCCCGCGTCCCTCCACCACAATTCGGCTCCCTGTCCGCGCGCCAATCGGATGTGGGCATCGGAGAGAATCGACAACAGGTCCCTCGTGAACTCCGGCCCACCATCGAGCGAAGCGATCAGCCGGTAGCCGAGCCCGAGCAGGAAATCGCCGGCGTTGATGGCCGATGGAATACCGAAGCGACGATGCATCGTCGGCCGACCGTATCGCATCGCGTCGTCATCCTCGATGTCGTCGTGCACGAGCGAGGCCTTGTGGAAGATCTCGATCGCCACCGCGGCGGCCCTCGCCGCCGATCGCGGCGCCGCCCCGCTCCCGCCACCGTCGGAAATGACCGCGTCGTACGATGCCAGCGAGATGAACGGGCGGAGGAATTTTCCCCCGAGGCCGAGGAACTCCAACGAGAGGCTCGCAGCCGCGTCGAGCGGATTCACCGCCCGACGATCTCCCTCGGCGTCGATCACGAGCCCCGCGACCGCCCCCTCGTCGAGGCCGAGCGAACGGCAGAGCGAGCAAATCTCCCGGGGATGGAACATCTCCGCGGCTTCCCGCAGCGTCGGCAGGTAGTCCGCCACCGGCACCGCGGCGCCGTTGGCCACGCCGAGGAATCCCAGGGTCGTTTCGACGTCGATTCCACAGGGGCAGCCATCTTTTCCTCGAGCCGGCCGGCCGCCTTCGCGGGATGAAGAACCGATCGGAACCGCGGCTATCGGCAGCGAAAAACACGGAATCATCGCAAAGGCCTTCTGGAGATCCTCCAGCCTCGCGACCCCGAGAACGCCGTCATACTGCCGGGTGAGCAGGCCCCCGATGGCTGCGAGTGCTTCGGCAGTTCCCACGACCGTCCAGCCGCTGTCGCGGGCCGCCGACCAAATGGTCGCAACGTCGCAAGCCGGGCCACAGGTCCGCGGGGTTCCACCGGCCGATCCCGGTGAGACGTAACCGGAAGCGGGACAGTCGGGCAGGATCACGAGCCGTTCACCCCGCCCGAACGACCCGAGCCTCGACCGCCAAAACTCGGACACGATGGCGACCATGGTCCAGCCGACGTGCTCGTGGCCCCCGCCGGCTCGACTGCAAATCCCGGCCGCAGCCTCCTCGAGGCCGCGGCGGGAACGGACTCCCGGCGGAGGGCCTCCCGAACCGCCCCAGGACGACACGACGTCGGCCGCAATCGCCCGCAGCCGGGACCGCAGTCGTTCGTCGGGAAACGCCAGGACGTCGGATTCGGTCTTCAAGGAAACGCCGGCGGACGTTGAGGAGGTCCGTTGCCGCATGATCACCAGGTTTCTCTCACCAAGGTTGTCGAGTGTACGTCGGGCCGACGGATGCCGGGAGCCCAGGAGAGAAACCGTCCTCGACGCCGTGCCCTAACCTCGTCCCTTCCTTTTCCGGGGATTTCCGCGAACCGCCCCGTTTCCTTCAGGGAAAAAACCGCCGCACCAGTGAGTCGACCTGGAGGAGTCCGCGGCGGGACAGCCTGGGCATCGGGCGGGTCGTCTCGAGAAATCCATCGCGGGCGAGCGACTCCCAGACGTCGGCCCAGACCTGCAGCGGATGCTCGCCGTACTTCGACGAAAGCCGTTCGACGTCGAGCCAGCCTCGCTTCAGGCCGAGCACCGTCTCGCGGAGCAGGCGATCCCTCGGTGAGACGGCCAGCCCTCGCGCCAGCGGCAGCGATCCCGATTCGACGGCGGCAAGGTAGTCCTCCCAGCGGCTGGCATTCTGGTAGTGGAATCCCGAGAGATGGCCGAAGCTCGCCACGCCCAGGGCGACCAGGTCGCTGCCCTCCCAGAGCATGTCGCGGTAGCGGAAGGCGACGTCCGGGGACCGCACGAGCGTGTATCCACTCGAAATCGAGTAGCCGGCCCCGACGAACCGATCGAAGGCATGATCGACCCAGGCACGCTTCGTCTCCCAGTCGGCCACGTTCGGCGAGGTTCCGGTCGTCCTCCAGTCGTGCACGAGCGTCGTGTTCGCCGGCAGCTCCATCTGGTAAATCGTGACGCTGTCGGCGCCGAGGGCGAGCGTCGCATCGACCGTCCGTTCCCAGCCCTCGCGGGTGTCGCCCACCATGCCGGCGATGAGATCCACGTTCGTCGAGGGGAATCCCGCCGCTTGGATCCACTCCCAGGCGCGGTGTATCTCGGCCGAACGATGGGCCCGTCCGTTCTCCTCGAGCACCCGGTCATCGAAGTGCTCGACTCCCAGGCTGATCCGCGTCATGCCGAGATTGCGGAGCGCCGCCACCTTCGGCTGGGTGAGTGTGCCGGGCTCGCACTCGAACGTGACCTCGCCCGCCCGATCCCACCGGAAACTTTCGTGAAGCCGCTCGACGAGCCGCTCCAGCTGCCGTACGCCGAGAAACGACGGGGTGCCGCCTCCGAAGTAGACGTACGAGAGCAGGCGGCCGTCCACCGCCGGGCCACGGGCCGCCAGTTCGGCCTCGCGTCCGAGCGCCTGTGAGTACCGCTCCACGTCGGCCGCCGATTTGTCGATATAGACCCGGAAGTAACAGAACTTGCATCGCTTCCGGCAGAACGGAATGTGGAGGTAGAGCCCGAGCGGGGCATCGGACGGCGCCGCGGCGAACGCGGCCTTCACCTCGGGAACGGCGTCCGCGGTCCAGCGTTCGAAGGGTGGGTAGTTGGCGACGAAATAGCCGCCCGGTTCGGTTGCCTCGGCCACGGGGTTTTTCTCTGGGGTCGCGCGGCGTGCGGGTTCGCGGTCCTTCTCCCGACGCGTCAGTCGGCGTCGATGCCACGGGCCGCGAGCAGGTCGTCAAAATCCCGAAGGTGATAGCCGATGCTCGTCTGGTCGAGCACGCGGCAGAGCGCCCGCAGGGCGATCCCCATGCCGTCGGGGCCGCTCGTGCCGCCGAACTGGCCACCGCCCCGGACGTGGGGTTCGAGGTCGAGGAATACGCCCGGAATGCCTCGCCGCTCGAGTTTCCTCGCGAGCGCCGGCAGCATTCCCCGGAGGTCAGCGAGGATCTTCGCGTGGTTCGCGGCGCCGCGGTCGGCCGGCACGAAGTTGGCCAGCGAGTCCTCCTCGACGTGCGCTCCCTTCCTCGTCGCGGTGACCTTGCGGTAGTCCTTGATGTGGACCCACCCCAGGCCGGGCTTCATCGCCTGCCACTGCCGGAAGACGTCGGCCGGTGAGAATCCCTGGACGACGAGATTGGCCGCGTCGAACACGAGGACGAGCCCGGGGTGGTTCACACGGCGGTGGATCTCGGCGAGGAGCTCACCGCTTCTCCCGACGAGATTCGCCTCCCCCTCGAGCCCGAACGTGAGGTCGGAGCGGTGGCAGACCTCCGCGATCTGCCCGATCCTGTCTGCCGCCTCGTCGAGATAGTCCCGCGGATCGGCATCCTTCGGCGGGTAGAACGAAAAACCGCGAATGAGCTTCGTCTCGAACGCATGGGCGAGTTCACACGCCTTCCTGACGTCCTTCGCGAGGTAGCTCTTGAACGGCACGTAGCGGTTCTTGGTGCCGTCGTTGCGATCGACGAGCTTGATCTTGCCGATCGGCGAGGCGATCGAGGCGACGTTGAGCCCGTACTCGTCCTCCAGGTGCCTGAGCTTCTGGATCTCCGCCAGTGAGAGCGCCATCACGTTCTTCACGCCCCTCCCGACATCGACGAACCGGAGGCTGTAGTACTCCAGTCCCATCGCCGCCATCGCCGTGAACTGCTCGACCGCGGTGAGGTGGAACGCCGACTCGTCGGCGATTGCCGAGAGGAGGACCGAAGGGGCCTTGGGCATCGCGTGGGCTCCGAACTGGATGGATGGAGGCTGGCTGTGTGGCTGTATGGACGTGTTGCTGCGAGGATCAGGCGAACGGTGGCAGGTAGTCGGCTCCCGGATGCGCGACGACGATCCGCGACCGGATGCCGCCCCGCGGGGTGAACTCTGCCAGCAGCGTCATTCGCCTGGGACTGAGCACGGCCACGAGGTCGTCGAGGATCCGGTTCGTCACGTTCTCGTAGAAGATCCCTGCGTTGCGGAAACTCTGCAGGTACAATTTGAGACTCTTGAGTTCCACGCAGATCCGGTCCGGGACGTATCTGAAGGTCAGGGTTCCGAAGTCGGGCTGCCCGGTCTTCGGGCAGACGCTCGTGAACTCGGGGCAGACGTGCTCGATCACGTAGTCCCGCCCGGGAAAGTGGTTCTCGAACGTTTCGAGCTGGTCGCGGGAAGGATGTGTCGCAGGGATCATGACGGCCTCAAGTGTGCCATGGAAAACCGTGAAACGATAGCCGCGAACGACGAGGCGGGGCAGGGGATGCTCCCGAGGAGGGCCGTCGTGCTCCTTTCCGGCGGCCTCGATTCGGCGACGGCCGCCGCCTGGGCGATCGCCCAGGGGCTCGAGCTCTCGGCATTGTCGATCGAGTATGGCCAGCGTCACCGGGTCGAACTCGACGCCGCCGTGGACGTGGCGAGGTCGCTCGGGATTCACGACCACGCCGTCGCCCGGGTCGATCTCGCGGCCTTCGGCGGCAGCGCGCTGACCGACCCCGCCATCGCCGTGCCCCACGGCCGCACCGAGACCGAGATCGGCAGGGGCATCCCGTCCACCTACGTGCCCGCGCGCAACACGGTCTTCCTCTCGCTCGCCCTCGCGATGGCCGAGGCCCGAGGGGCCGGTGCGATCGTGCTCGGAATCAACGCCGTCGATTACAGCGGCTATCCCGACTGCCGTCCCGAATACCTCGCGGCCTTCGCCCGCATGGCGGAACTCGGCACGAAGGCGGGCGTGGAGGGACGTGGCATCGGGTTTTTCGCCCCGCTCGTCGAACTTTCGAAGGGGGCGATCATTCGGCTCGGACTCTCGCTCGGGCTCGACTACGGGCTGACGACGAGCTGCTACGACCCGCGGATCGACGGACGCCCCTGCGGCGACTGCGACTCCTGCCGGATTCGGGCCGCGGGATTCGCCGCTGCGGGCGCAGCTGATCCGCGATGCGACGCCGCCCGGTGGGCGTGACGGAGTGCCGCCATGAGGATCGCGGAGATCTACGCGTCGTTGCAGGGGGAGGGCTTGCTCGCCGGCACACCGAGCACGTTCGTCCGCACGAGCGGCTGCAACCTGCGGTGTGTCTGGTGCGACACTCCCTTCACTTCTTGGAAGCCGCAGGGCCGCGAGATGACCCTGCCCGACATCCTGTCCGCCGTCGAGCCGCTCGCCCCGCGGCACGTCGTCGTGACGGGGGGCGAGCCGATGCTGTTCGACGACGTCGTGCCGCTGTGCGCGGAGCTGCGGTCCCGCGGGTTCCACGTCACGATCGAGACGGCAGGGAGCGTGCTGCCGTCGCCGGGGCCTCCCCGCTGCGATCTCATGTCGATCAGCCCGAAGCTCGCCTCGTCGACGCCTCCGGCTGACACGCCCGGCGGCTGGGCACGACGGCACGAGGCCTCCCGCCGTCGGGACGACATCCTCCGCACGCTTTCCGCGTCGGCGCCGTACCAGTTCAAGTTCGTGGTCGAGTCAGCGGCAGACATCGACGAGGCGGTCCGATGGATCGACGATCTCGGGTCCGACATCGATCGCGGACGGGTGCTCCTCATGCCGCAGGCCCGCACACCGGAGGAACTCGCGACGCGGGCGGAATGGCTCGCCAAGGAGTGCGACCGCCTCGGATTTCGCCTGGCCGAGCGGCACCACCTCCTCTGGTTCGGCGGACGCCGAGGGACGTGACGGGATTCACGCCGGCTTCGCGGGCGAGTGCGTCCGCGGGCCGAAGGAGAGCACCGTTGCCGCGCCGACGGCGACGACGATCATCCCCGCCAGGAAGAACGGGCTCACGGCCGTCAACGGCGTGCTGGCCAGGACGAGCGCCGCGAGGGTGTTGATCACCGGCGCGCAGCCGAACACCACCGGCATCACGGTGAACGGCTTGCCGCCGCAGGCGAAGGCGAGGATCGTGCCGAGGGCACCGAGGGCTCCGAGCGAACCTGCCCCGAGGCTCCACAGCCCGCCGCGGAGCGACCAGACGCCGGCATCACCGAGCGGAGCGAGCAGCGCGAGCGGCACGAGCACGGCGATCAGGAAGTACGCGAGGCCGATGCAGACGAGCGGCCGCAGCCGGCTGCCCCCCATCGCGGCCTGTCCACGGTGGAGCACCGGGCCGTATCCGCCCCAACTCACGATCGCGAGCGCCACGGCGAGCAGCACCTCGACGAGCCGTTCGAGCTTGCGTTCGGTTTTCGCCGGGGCGGGCTTCACCTCGGCAGGCTTCTCGTCGGCCGTCGTCGTATCGGCGTCGGGTGTTTCCGTCGCCGCGGCCGCGTGCGCCGCCGTGTGCGGCTGCGGCTTGAAGATGAGCACCGTCACCGCGCCCGTGATCACGAGGATGAGCCCTGCCAGGAACGGTGCCTTGAGCTGGCCGAACGCCCGATTCATCGCGGCGGAGAGGAGCGTGTTGACGACCGGCGCGCCGCCGAACACGAGCGGCATGACGTAGATCGGCCTTCCGCCGAACGCCAGCGCGAGGATGACACCGAGCGCGCCGAAGGCACCCGCCGCGCCGGCGAGCAGGCTCCAGAGCAGGCCCCGCGCCGTCCACGCCCCCTTCTCGCCGCGGCGAAGCAGCAGCAGCGGCACGACGACGGCGATGAGGAAGTAGGCGAGCCCGACGCAGACGAACGGCCGCAGGGCCGAACCCATCTCCTCGCGTCCGAAATGGAGCACCGGCCCGTAGAGACCCCAGCAAAACGCCGTGAGGGCGATCGCCGCCAGCATGCCGAGCAGTCCTGTCACGAGCTGAAGTCTCCTTGTGAACGGGCGAATCCAAACCGCCGGATGCTACCAAAACGGTAGGCCATCCATTCACAAGAGTACGAAAAGGACCGTGAGGGGCTGCCCGTGTGCCCGAGACGGCGTAGCTGACAAGCGGAGGCATGGATGCCGAGAGCGCAGGCAGCTCCGAGCGAGCGAAGGCCCCGGAGGGCAATCCTGTTCGGCACGGGATTTGCGCACCAAGACGCAGGCAAGCCAGGAGAATTGAGGCGAGTTGCGCGGTTGCCAGCATGGCGTTATCGTGCCCGTCATGGCCGGACGCGCACGTCGCGAGCTCCGGGCCGAGG